>MWEH01000040.1 GCA_002070965.1 Firmicutes bacterium ADurb.Bin080
AGAACCATAACGTTGAAGTTTGACCTGTCTATCAAGTTCGGCTAGTGGGGCAAGGTTGTGTTCTTCCATTAGTAGAATCCTTTACTAAAAATATTAAATTCGGGATAGGGTTCATCTTCGTGAGGAGGTTTAATATAACTAACCAAAAAATAAGCTAAAGCTCTGATACCGTCAAAGTGATGTCCAAACCTTCGATGATCGTCCCATTTCGGTACTATCTGTGTCTCACCTCCAACTGACCTTTTTATTTCTAACCAAGTAAGATTTTCAATTTCTTGAATCAACCAATCTAAATGCTTGTTTATAAATAATCGGGGTTTCCCCGTCCCCCTCTCTACTTTTCCGTATTCGGCTAGTTTTTCTGCCAGTATCTCGTCCCACCTTTGGCTGTCTCCAGTCTTCTTATCTACTTGTTCAAGAGACATTCCTAAGTTTAATAAATTATCTCTAAGTCTGGTATCAGAATAATCTATCCAACCTCTCACTATCCGGTAATTCCCAATAATGTTTTTTCTTCTCGATATGATTTCGCCGTCCGATAAACCTTTCTCTCTAAAGCCATCAATAACATTCACATTATTATCCGTGTCCACCCCAATAAACAAATAAGCAGCTGGATCGCTAAACCCTCCATCTAAAACTTCGTAGTAAGACCAATCGTGTGGTGTGGATTGGTAAAGCATTGTATTCTTTTCCCTATCCCACCAGTTGCAGACCAAACCAACCCTCTGAACAAATTTTCCAAATCTTCTAACCTGAATGGCTTCATCTGATAAATTTACCTGCATTAACTCTTTTTGCTTTTCAGTGAGCCAAGGGTTATCGTCCCAAGAAGCTAAACTAATAAAAAGATCATCTCTGCCAGTCTTCTGAAAAAGGTCCTCATATACCCAAGTCATTCCCTTGATTGGTGTCATTGACATTATGATGTCAAGGTCAACACCCGCTTCGGTTCTCACGGTACATTCTTCCCAGATATCTTTGGGGGGTTCTTCATCAAACCAGATAAGTCTCTTGCCAGCTCCTTGAAACTTCTCTCTCCCCTGTTCATAAGATTTAAAATTAATCCTCGAACCATCTTGAAGCTCTAATTCTCCCCATACTCCCGACTTAACATAGGTAATGTGTTTAATTTGCTTTTGAGGGATATATCGCTCTAACTTCTTCTGGGTCGTTTCTTTTTGCATGTCATATGAAGGACAGGCACACCAAACTTCGATTGGCAATACTATTTTTCTTGAGGGGTGAACCCCTAAAACATAACGTGCTACTTCTTGAGCACAGCCTTCTGTTTTTCCGACACGATTCCCCCAGAATAAGACTCTAATTGGTTTGTCGGATTGAAAAAACTCCTCTTGTTTGGCATGAGACTTAGCATATTTTAAAGGATCTTCTTTAATCCTTCTTTCCTTCTCCTGAAGTAGTTGGAGCAACTCCAACTTGGTTTGCTTTTGCCTCGATGAGTTTGTTAAGTTGTTCATCTGTTAAATTAGAAAATAAACTCTCTCCACCAGAAGTAATATCCGATTTGTTGACCGGACTGACTCCGTATAGTTTTAGTACTTCAAGCCACATTCGCCAGTCTCGACCCCCCACCCGCTCCATTTCCTTCAAGGCATGATCGATACCATCTAAAATCGCTTTTCTTGCCTTCGGATGTTTCTTCCATTCAGTGATAGTATCCTTGTTGACACCTAAAGCATCTGCGATTTGATTCCAGTATCTAATATCCCCGTTCTCTATGAGTTTTATAAAGGTTTCAAACTCCTCAGTTTTACGGATATTCGGATTAGTGTCGTTCATTCTGTCTCAACACTAACTTTTAAAACCTGACCTGGGTCAAGTAATAGTAAGTCTGCCAGTTTAGATTTTTCATATTCTCCAGTTTCAAATGTTACTGAAAAAGAGTTGTCTGTTTTTCTTGGTCCGTTTACTCTTATGGCATCAGCCATAAACATTATCTTAGGCATTAAGTCATATTAGCACCTCCATTCCTCATTTGCTATCTGTAATTCTAAAAAAATTCAATTTTCCTCAAAAATGATGAATATATACCCTAACTTTAGCCTAATTTTTACATGAAAGACAAGCCCTCATCGTGGGTAAACGGCTTTGGAGTTTTCTATATTCAACCTGGGGGAAACTTCAATATCTATCCGATTGTCAGTTTCAACGGACACTTCATTTTTAACGGTAAGTATTATTAAGGGTTGACATTTCTAATGATAATGTCACTCCCACCATTAGTAAGACCCATAATTTTTAAGTCTACATAATCGGCATTAGAATAATTAGGTCTACCCAACCAACAAAGCATAATAGTGGCATAGTGGCCAGAATATATTCTTTGCCACTCCTTATCCTCATCATCGGGACATACATAAATACATCGACAAACAAACGATTAGACCGAGCATTTGATAGGGTTTATGCTAGATTTTACTAGTTGAATTATCTAAATAGAATCTTTACTATTGAATCATGATAGATAGACAGACAGAGGAAATTACTCAATTTGAAATCCATAAATGTATTGTCTGTAATGGCTTTGGAACTCTTAAATTTGGACAAATAAAATGCCACGCCTGTAATGGAAAGGGATATATTACCATAGACAAACTTACAGGATTACCAGTTGAGAACAATAAAAATGGAAAATAACGTCGGTTGGGTTAGGTTACATAGAAAATTACTTGACAATCCTATATTTGACAAAGCCGATTATTTGCGTATTTGGTTGTATATCCTTCTAAACGTAAACCACAAAGACAAGTCATTTATCTGGAATAATCAAAAAATAACCATCAACAGAGGATCAGGAATATTTAGTCAAAAAAAGATATCAGAAAAATTAGGCATAAGTTTGGGAACTGTCAATAGAGTTTTAAATTATTTTGAAAAAGATGCTCAAATTGGAAAACAAACCACCAATAAATATACCGTAATCACAGTTATAAATTGGAATAAGTATCAGGCAAATGGAAAACAGATTGAAAACAGATTGAAAACAAATGGAAAACAGATTGAAACAAACAATAATGATAAGAATGAAAAGAATGATAATAAATATACAGAGGCGAAACTGTCGCTGGAAGAAGTAGCCCAAAAAATCAATGAAGCCTTTAATATTTATCTTGGAAGAAAATTCAAAGGAATAGATAGTTTCAAAAACAACCTTGAGTATTGGTTAGGTACTTATCAGCCAAAAGAAATAGAAGAGGCAATTAAGAATATCAAATACGATAAGTTTTGGAGAGACAAAATGACTCCAACGATTTTATTCAGAAGAAAGAACCCACAAGGCGAACCAGTAGATTACATTTCCCAATTATTAATTAAAGAAAACGATGGATATCCTAGATAAAATCAAAAACGGCAATGGCCGGCAAATTTACAATTTAATGAAACAAATCAGACAGAGAAATGAGGATGGCGACACCAGGAAAGATTTAAAAACTTACTGGTATGCTTGTCTTGAAAGAGCAAAGGAGCTGAATGCTCAAAAATATGGAAACTGGGAAGAAGCAATGGCAATCCTTGACAGTTTAAGTGAGCCAAATGTCTGTTT
>MWEH01000041.1 GCA_002070965.1 Firmicutes bacterium ADurb.Bin080
TACGCGCAAAGAGGAACTCTTACTTTCAGCGGCGGAACTGGCACGAGTCTGGATTTTGCGGAAATTATTAAGCGAGATGACTCCAATCGAAGCCATGGAATTCCTGATTGATCGTATGAATCGCACCAAGAGCAATCGTGAATTTCTCAAATCTATGAACCAGTAAACGGCTATTATAACATCTTAAGGGCGATTTCCCATCACTGATTATCCGAATCCAGTGCAAACGTCGTCGGAAATATCACCGGTAATTCATTAAAAAATACGGAAGAAATCGGTTCCAGAACCACTATCTGCTGAAAATAACTTTATCCTCGATTCACTACCAATTGGAAAAGGTGTTCGGTTGGTTGGTCAACTTGTGAAACGTGTAAATTGTGCAAAAAATTGATGTTGGCTTAACAATCCCGCTATTGTCAAGAATTATTGTCTTAATTCTCTCAAGAATAAATCCTTAAACCATAATCACAATGAACTCCCCTGAGGCAAGCCTCAGGGGAGTTCATTAGAATATTTTTTATTTATGGTAAAATTCCTTGACAAAGTAACAATTTCTTTCTATATTAAAACAAAAGAGAATGAAAGTATATAGCATATAAAAGGAAAGTAAATGATAAGTACCTCCGAAAGGCGAAATGAGATTGGTCATCTGGTCTTAGAGAAAGGCAGGATTACAGTTAAAGACTTAAGTAAAATGTACAACGTTTCAGCTGTTACAATTAGGAATGATCTAAATTTCCTAAGAGAAAAAGGGATTCTGTGTCGATCATATGGAATGGCTTTAAGAGGAGATACTGTTTCTTTTGATAAAGCAATTCGAGAAAAAGAAAAGATACATGAGGAGGAAAAAAAGAGGATTGGTAAAACAGCAGCAACATATATTAATGATGGGGATTCGATAGTAATTGACTCGGGAACTACCACTATGGAAGTTGCTCGCAATATTCATGGAAAGAAAAACCTAACGGTGATGACGAATGCAATTAATATTGCCACAGAGCTAGCAGGAATTCCCAGTATTAAATTAATGCTCACCGGAGGAATACTTAGAGAAACTTCATTCTCCCTAGTTGGACCTCAAGCAGAAGAAATACTCAAAGAGTTTTATTTCGATAAAGTTTTTCTGGGTGTAGATGGCTTCGATTTGGAATATGGATTAACGACACCCAATGTTCTTGAAGCTCGGCTTAATCGTCTTATGGTCGAGAGAGCTGATAAAGCAATCGCAGTTTTGGATTCAAGTAAATTCGCTAGACGTAGCCTTTCTTTTATTGTGGAACCAAAAGACATAGATATTATAATTACTGACGTTAATATTTCAACTGAATATAAAAAAAGAATTGAAGATATGGGCATAGGAATTGTTACAGTATAGCTTACCCAGCATGGAGGTTTTGAATGGAAATTATTACTTATAAAGAAATTTTATCCCAACCCGATATTTGGGGAAATATTATTAATAACTCAGACTTTATTGAGAAAAAAGTTATTGAAATAAAAAAGGAATGCCCCTTAAATAGCTTTTATCTTGTCGGCTGTGGAACTTCCTATTTTTTATCGTTATCGGGAGCATGGGTTTTGCAGAAATTCCTTAAAAAAAGAGCTGCTGGATTAACAGCTTCTGATGTATACTTTTTCCCTGAATCATATAAAAATTCTGAGAAACTAGACTCTACGATTTTTATTATTTCTCGTTCTGGTACAACCACCGAAACAGTAAGAGTAGTAGAAACATTAAAACGACAGGGGCATACTTCAGTCTATGCCATTTGTTGTCGTCCCGAAAGTGAACTCGTTAGGGAAGTACGCCATTCATTTGTGATAGAAGAGGCAGATGAGAAGAGTGTAGTGATGACTCGTTCGTTTACAAGTATGTTGCTTTTAATAAAATATATCAGTGGTTTTTGTAGTGGAAATCAACAATTAATTAAGGAGCTGTCAAAATTACCAATTTTGGGAAGGACTATCATTAATCATTATAATGATTTAATTGAAAAATTTGTAAATGATTTAAAAATTTCCCGTTTTGTATTTTTAGGACAGGGGCCATTTTACGGCTTAGCTGCTGAATCCGGGCTTAAAATTAAAGAGATGTCATTATCAATTTCTGAAGCGTATCAGACACTCGAATATAGACATGGTCCCATGTCTATGGTGGGTTCTGAGGTGCTGATAGTTTTTTTAATGTCAGAAAGGAGTATACCAGAAGAAAAAAAACTTCTTTTAGAAATGAAGAAATTGGGTGCCCACACTTTTGTAATTTGCGATAGAGCTGACAAGGAAATCAAAGAAAATAGTGATTTTATAGTTGAAATACAGTCGGGAATATCTGAATATGCAAGACTTATATTATATATGCCAATAACGCAATTACTAGGGTTTTATCAGG
Source organism: Firmicutes bacterium ADurb.Bin080 (assembly GCA_002070965.1). Taxonomy (GTDB): domain Bacteria; phylum Bacillota; class Clostridia; order Christensenellales; family DTU072; genus MWEH01. The sequence goes on from MWEH01000041.1 coordinate 2,390, forward strand.
CTAGGTATAAAGGTTTGGATCCTGATAATCCTAAAAATTTATCTCAGGTGGTACAAATAAACTAAATAAAGACAAGAAAATGGACATAAATATAGGAAAGGCCAGCTGATGAAAAAATTTGATGTTGTCGTTGTTGGAGAATTAAATGCAGATTTAATTTTACGTGGCTTAGCATCTTTTCCTGAAATTGGGAAAGAAATTATTGCTGAACAGATGAAACTTACTATGGGTAGTTCCTCTGCAATTCTGGCTACTAACATAGCACGTTTAGGGCTACAGGTAGGATTTATGGGAATGATTGGGCATGATACTCTGGGAGATTTAGTGTTAGATACCTTAATAAACCGGGGAGTTGATACGAGTGGTATCATTATAAATGATGATGTTATGACCGGTATTACTGTTGTTATGAGTTATCCTGAAGATTATGCGATGGTAACGTATATGGGAGCTATGGAAAAGTTTAGTATCAAGGATGTAGATTTCCAATATATTTTTCAAGGTAGGCATATGCATTTGTCTTCGTATTACCTACAACCAAATTTAAGAGCTGGATGTTTAGAATTATTTAAGAGATGTAAAGAAGCTGGAATGTCGACGTCAATGGATCCTGGATGGGATCCAGATGAAAGGTGGGAACATGACATAATTGATGTTCTTCAATATGTAGATGTTTTTCTACCGAATGAACAGGAAGCTCTCAATATAAGTCATAAGTCAAACTTAAATCAGGCTTTAGAAGAATTGAATAAGCATGCTTCTATAATTGTCGTAACTCAGGGAAGTAAAGGAGCACTTTTAAAATCTAAAGACATGTACATTCAAACGGGTACTTATTCTGTTAAACCTGTTGATACAACTGGAGCTGGAGACAGTTTTAATGCCGGTTTTTTATATCAATGGCTTAATGGGGGAAATTTAGATAAATGTATGATTTACGGGAGTGCTGCAGGAGCGATTGCTACCACAAAAATGGGAGGAGCTACTGCATCCCCTAATCTTAATGAACTTCAGGAATTTATAAAAAAGAGAAAACAAGAGAATATTATTATACAAAATGCATCATCCCCTTCTCGAAATAATTGAATCCCATAAGCAGGGTAAACCCGTAGGTATTTATTCTGTTTGTTCAGCAAATTTGTTTGTATTAAACGCCTCTGTAATCCAGGCAAAATATGATGATAGTTATTTATTAATTGAAGCTACCTGTAATCAGGTTAATCAATACGGAGGTTATACAGGTCAGACACCGGAGGAATTCCAAAAATCAGTTTACTCCATTATAAATTTTTGGGGATACAAAAAAGAAAATATCATTTTGGGTGGTGATCATTTAGGCCCAAATCCCTGGAAAGATGAACCTGCGAAAGATGCTATGGAAAAAGCAGGAGAACTTGTCCAGAATTATGTAGCATCTGGTTTTACAAAAATACATCTTGATACAAGTATGTATTGCAGGGATGATATTGGTGATAGAACTGAACCGCTTGATACTGAAATTGTTGCATCTCGAACCGCAAAGCTTTGTTGGATTGCTGAGAAAACATGGAAAAATTTAGATAAAAAAATACCTCCTTTATATGTGATAGGTACGGAAGTTCCAATACCTGGGGGGGCTCAGGAACCCTTATCTCAACTGGACGTTACCTCAGTTGAAGACATTCGGAAAACTATAGAAATTTTTGAATATACTTTTAAAAAAGAAAAGTTAGAGGATGCTTGGAGTAGAATAATTGCTATGGTCGTACAACCAGGTGTAGAATTCAGTAATAAACAGATTATCAATTATAAACGGGATAAGGCTGAACAGCTTTCGCGGTTTATCGAAAAAGTACCCAATATGGTATTTGAAGTACATTCAACCGATTTTCAAAAACCTTCTGCTTTAAAGCAATTAGTGGAAGATCATTTTGCTATCTTAAAAGTTGGGCCGGCACTTACCTTTGCATTCAGGGAGGCAATTATCGCACTTTCCTTTATAGAAGATGAGTGGTCAAAAGTGAAAAGGATTAACCCACTTTCTAAGGTAATACAGATTGTTGATAAAGAAATGAAAGAAAATCCCCAGTATTGGGAAAAGTACTATCATGGTAATGAACGGGAGAAGGCTTTTCTCCGCAAATACAGTTATAGTGATAGAATTAGGTATTATTGGCAACAACCAAATGTAAAAGACGCACTAGCCCAGCTATTGGAAAATCTAAAGCAATATCCACCCCCACTAACTTTAATAAGTCAATATTTCCCAGTGCAATATCAAAAAATAAGAAATGGAAAATTAGGCAATGACCCAATTAATATAATATACGATAAAATTAAAGAAATACTAATTGATTACAGCCAAGCAACAGGCCAATTAAAACAACTTGATTTAAGAGAAGGAATAGTTTCATGAAATCTAATAAACTGTGGTTAATTTATGCAATCGCGACGACGTTAGCTTGGGGTATATGGGGCGCTTTAATTGATATAACAGCTGAAGCAGGATTTCCCGAAACCCTTGGTTACTGCGTCTGGGCATTAACAATGCTTATTCCTGCTTTGTTAGCATTAAAAAAAATAGACTGGAAACCCGAATATAATAGCCGTTCTATTTTACTAGGCTCTGCTGCAGGATTTTTAGGAGCGGGGGGACAATTACTCCTTTTTAAAACACTCAGAATAGCACCGGCGTATTTAGTCTTCCCCTTTATTTCTCTTTCTCCTGTAGTGACTATTTTATTAGCAATTTTAATTGCTAAAGAAAAGGCTAAAATAACAGGCTGGATAGGCATTATATTCGCATTAATTGCAGGTGTGCTCCTTTCTTATGCTGAGAGCAGTTCAGGAATTACGATAGGATCCTGGGTTTTATTTGCTCTTCTAATTTTCGCTGCGTGGGGTATTCAAGGATTTATTATTTCTTACGCTAATAGGACAATGAAAGCGGAAAGTATTTTCTTTTATATGACTCTTACGGGGATTATTCTTATTCCAGTCGCTCTTATTATGACTGATTTTAGTCAGACTATAAATTGGGGATTTAAAGGTCCCTATCTGGCTGCGCTCATTCAAATTCTTAATGCTTTTGGAGCATTGTTTTTGGTTTATGCTTTTAGATATGGTAAGGCGATAATTGTTAGCCCTCTTACAAATGCAGGGGCGCCGGTGATTACAATCATTATTTCTCTTATTTTATATAAAACACTGCCTAATATTATAAATGCTATCGGAATGGTTTTGGCGATAATTGCAGTCCTTCTAATGTCTATTACAGAAGAATCTCAGGAAATAGAATTAAAATCTCCAGAAGGATCATAATGAAAAAAGGTAGTAATAAACATTTGTACAGAATAATAAGTTTTTTATTAATGATGGTAGCGATTAATTTTGCCTATACTAAAGATAAAGGTTTATCAAGATCATCTCAGAATGATTATGGGGCTTTTCGTTTTGAGAGTAAGGGTACCTTACGGTTTACTAGTGATATTATGCAATACCAGGGTAAAGGGAAACGAACTTGTATTGATATACTATACTCTGTAAACTTATCGGAAAACTGGCATAAATCACAATCAATAGACTCTCTTCTTTTCTTAAATATAAACTGTGAAATTCTTGATGATAAGGGAGTGGTACTATCTGATACTACGGTACGAAAAAAATTAGCACTTAGCTATAAAGATTCAGTTAAAGCTTCGACCTATATTGATATAATTCAATATAGTTTGCTTCCTGGTAAATATGAAATTAAACTAACAATGCAAGACTCTGTTAATGGTGATATTGATGGAATAAACGAATATTTTTTAACAGTAAGAGATTTTTCGGAACAGTTTTCTATTAGTGATATTTATTTCATTGCAGGAATTCAGAAAGCCAATAATGAAGCATCAGATATAAAAAATGGGTTTGAAAAAAACGGATATATTCTGATTCCGAATATTAAACGCAGTTATTTTAATATAAAAAACAACAGATTACTTATTTATTACGAGATTAATAATTTTAAATTTGATTCCGAAGGCAATGCCTATTATCATGTTTATTATTCTATAACGGATATGGAAGAAAAGGAAGTTAAATCCGGTTCAAAAAAATGGCTTATAGCAAGTGCACCTGGGATAGCTCGTTTTGAAAGTGTCTCAATTGAAGATTTATCTCCCGGAAATTATAAAATCAAAATAGAGGCAGTTGATGTGAAAAATAACACTTCTGCTTCGATCACTTCCTATTTCTTTATTTCAGCTCCCCCGCAGCAATATGTTAGCCTACTTCCTATGACAGAAGATGATATTAAAAAATATACTAAGCAAATGCTCTATGTAGCTACTAATAAAGAAATTGAAATTTTCAAACAACTTGACAAAGAAGCTAAGCAATATTTTTTGCTAGATTTCTGGAAGTCCAAAGATCCTGACCCAATTACTGACGAAAATGAATTTATGCGAGAACATTTTAAACGTGTGGTATATGCAGATGCCAATTTTAAAGGTGGGGTAGAATCCGATATGGGGCGAATATACATTACTTACGGCCCTCCTCAGGATATTGAAAGAGTTTACTCGAATATGAGAAATTTTATGTCAGTGATTATCTGGTATTATGCACTGGAGGGAGAAGTAGAATTTGTCTTCATTGACCGAATAGGTGATGGTACTTATTCACTAGTGCATTCTACCAAGTTTGGTGAATATAGTGACCCGGGTTGGCGAGAGAAGTACGTTAGATGATTATAAACATAATATAATTTAAAGGAGAATTTAACTATGGTAAGATATTAGTGAGAATATTCAAATAATAAGCATAAGAGAAAGGCAAATTTTTTTAATGTTCAATTATTTAGTAGGAGGTGAAGATGATGAAGAAAAATAGAAAAACTTACTTGTTAATCTGCGGTATGTTGCTGACGGTTTTGTCAATTAACCTAAACGCACAAAGTGGAAAAATAACAGGGAGAGTATATAATAAAGAGACGAATGAGCCGCTACCAGGAGCGAACATTATTATACAAGGTTCGGAGATAGGTGCTGCAGCTGATACTGATGGCCTGTTTACAATAGTGAGTATGCCACCAGGAGAATATACGGTTATTGCTAGGATGATGGGGTATGCGGAATATATTATTGAAAATGTCACAGTTGATATAAATAGAACTACTGTATTGGATGTTCCGATGCAACAAGAAGCAGTGATAGGCCAATCCGTAATAGTCGTAGCAGAGAAACCACCTGTACACCTGGACGTTTCATCAAGCCAAAAAATAATTTCTGCAGAAATGATTGAATCTCGTCCTATGGTTAATCTGGAAGAGGTTCTTTCAACAGAAGCCGGGATTAGTCTCTCAGCTTCTAGTGAAGGAAGTGGACTGATAATACGAGGCGGAGGACTCAACGAAACAGATATTATAGTTGATGGTCTATCTACTAGGGATTTACGTACTCAGCAACCTTCAACAATTTTCAGCCTGACTGCTATAGAAGAAATTGAGGTTTTAACGGGCGGTTTTAATGCTGAGTATGGGAATATTCGATCAGGTATGGTCTCAATAGCGACCAAAGAAGGAAGTATGGATCGCTATTCTTTAAATCTTGACTTGCGGTCTAGTCCTCCAGCCAGAAAGCATTTTGGACCCAGTCCTTTTAGTATTGAGGGACCTTTTTGGCAAGTGTACACCGGACCGGATGCCTTTACTGGTGTAACTGAGGAAATGGTAAAAAATGATGAATATCCTTTTACTTTCATCGGATGGAATAAAGTAGCTCAACAGTTTGTTGCTGATCCCGATCCCAGCAATGACAAGACTCCGCAAGAGTTATTAGAGATTTGGAAGTGGCAACACCGTATTCGTAAATACGCTGATGAACCTGACTATATAATTGATGGTTCATTTAGTGGAAAGATTCCCTTACTCCCCGTTACTTTTATGTTATCAGAACGCTATGAAAATTTACAACTAGCCTATCCTATGAGCAGGAATAATTCGATATCAAGTTCTACACTCCTTAAATTAACTACTTACCTAGCGCCCGATATTAAATTGAGTTTTAATAATATCTATGTACTGCGAAAAGGAGTAAGTGGTGATATGTATAATGATACGTATGGAATGATCGACGGCACGAGGCAAGGAGTAGAATATGCTCGGGACGTATTTTATTGGCGCTATATGTGGCATGATGCTAGTTATAATCCTATAACTACCCAACAGTACCGAGGAGGCTTAGCTCTTAACCATATTTTAAGTTCTAAAACATTCTATGATCTTCGTCTGGAATATACAAACTATAGTACTATTCAGGAACCAATTAGATTACGTGATACAACGGGTATTAAGAAGATTGGAAATACCTGGTACGATGAAGCACCTTTTGGGTATGTAGGTAGTGAATATGGATCGATTACCGAACAATATGATATTCTAGGAGAGTTTTTAATGTCAGGCGGAGGTAGAGGTCAGGATCATTCAAAATACTGGGATATAACTCTAAGTGGAAGTATAAAATCTCAGGTTCACCGATATCATGAAATGAAGGCGGGCTTTACCTTTAGTTATACCGAGTTAAAAGAAAGGAGAGAAATCAACCATGGTGCTACTACTCAACCATATGAAGAGGCACCTTGGAATTGGTGGTATTATGATGAATCACCTATTCAGCTAGGGGCATATTTACAGGATAAGATGGAGTATGGTGGTATGATTGCCAACGCAGGTTTGCGATTAGACTATATGAAGTATGGGAAAACCCCTTACAATCTAGATCCAGAATTTATCTTTTCAAATCTTCCCTATACTTTATCTAATTTTCGTGAACAAGGTAACAGCTTCTCTAAATTTACTACCTCTGAAAATGATTATAAACTTTACTTAAGTCCCCGACTCGGTATTTCTCATCCGATTACCGTAGCCAGTAAAGTCTTTTTTAATTATGGACATTTTTATCAGCCTCCAGTCTTTGAGTATATGTATACAGTAAAGCCTTATTCAAGAAGCGCACAAATCCCGAATATTAGTATAGAATGGCCAAGAACAATTATGTATGAAATCGGTTATGAACAGGGTATTGGAAAGCATGTCCTACTTCATTTTCTAGGGTACTATAAAGATGTTTCTGATCAAATTAGTCAACAAGATATTATTGCTATTAATGCAGAAAATCAGGTGACAACTTGGGCTAATAACAGTTATGCTGATATAAGAGGATTAGAGCTAAAACTTGAAAAACGGACAGGGCGGTGGATATACGGTTGGATTTCTTTTGAATATATGGCAAAAAGTGAAGGATTTACAGGATTGCGGTATATTTATGAAGACCGGCAAAAAGCTAAGGAGCAAGCCGAAACCACCAATAAAATAAAAAATACCCCAGTCCCCTCCGTTACTTCTAATATTACTTTTACAACACCAAAAGGCTTTGGTCCTTCGTTGCTAGGATTGAAGGTTTTAGCAGACTGGCGGTTAAATATTCTATTTGAATGGTCAGATGGGGGTAAAGAGTTATTAAATCCTGATGCATTGTTAAGTGAACGACATTATGTAGAGGTAATTGATTGGTGGAACACCGATGTGCTTTTGGAGAAGCAGTTCTATATTAACAAAGTGCGAACAGGATTTTTTATGCAAGTTACCAATCTTTTCAATTTCAGAGGTTTTCCGTCACCACTTTATTGGAATAAATATGTCGATTCACTTCATTTCCCTCATGAAACAGGAGAACAAAAAGGAAATGATAAACTGGGAGAATGGGACAAAGATTATATTGAGTTAGGGTGGAATACATGGCAGCATTTTGTTAATCCCAGGGACATCTTTTTTGGAGTAAGAGTACAATTCTAATTTTAATTTAATTTTAAGCTTGAATTACTAAGGAGATGATTATGCATACATTAAAAAAAAGAGGGTTTATTTCTCTAATTTTATCTCTTGTCGTTATATGTATGTTTTTAGAGAAAACATTTTTAAAGGCACAATCTCGCTCTCATGATTTGGGAGAGTATAGTCTGCGGATAGATGCCGATGATCATTTAAATACCAATGATGTCGATCCTACTGGTGAGTGGCCTCAAGATTACTTTCGCTACAGCACTATTGTATTTTACAGTTCTGGTTATGCAATTGGAAAATGGATTGATTCAACTGGTGCAGAACATGTTAAAGAATCCACATTAGAAGGCCCTGTAAGTTATAATGAAACTGAACCTTATGGAATAAAAGAATACAGAAAATATGAACCTCCGGAAGTATGGGTGTTTTCAGAGGGGAATACATTTCGTTCTTCCCCTACTTTTAATGGTACTGTTGATCCAACTATTCCTTCAGATGCTATGATAGAAGTTCGGTATAAAGCTTATCCAGGATTCGATGTATTAAAACGTTCTTACTCCTATTCTAATCCTAACCACGATAATTATGTTATTCATTATTGCCGGTACAAAGTGACGTTTGATTGGGATCAGGATGATGAACCTGATACAGATACCAATCAGACTTTAGAAGATGTATATTTTATAATTGGATACTGTTTTCAGACTGCAGAGGGTACTTATATTACCTATAGTAGGTGGTATGAAGAGGGAAAGGACGACTGGGCGACTTATGAAACCTATTCTCCTCAGGTTGGCAATGGAAGAAATCTGCAGATTTCCTATTGTTGGGATGGGGATCATCCTGAAATAACGGAGTTTGAAATAGGTGGAAGAGAATTTGATGATACAGGTGATCCACGTTTTGCAACAGGTGAAGAAGGGGCAACCCCACTACCATCAGGTGAATTTATTTCTACTGCTTACGGTGGTTTTGCTGCTCTTCATGTTGACTCTTCTCCTACTAATCGTATCGATGATTTAGCCCAGCCTGTCTCAATAGTATCTAGTACAAATGTGTACGATCTATGGGATAACGAATTCCCTGGTTATACAACGGTTTGGGATTGGGCAGCCTCTGGTACTAAACAGACAGTAGAAGCTCAGGCAGGATGGCCAGATGATGCAAGTGCAATAGAAGGTGAGTATCCATTCCAGGCTTTTGGACCTTATGATCTACAGTTAGGCGATTCTATAGTTATCGTTTATGCCGTAGGAGCGAGTGGTATTTCTAGGGCTTTAGCAGTAGAGAAAGGTCTTGAATGGCGTGACTGGTATAGAGGTATAGAAGGAGCGACCTTTGATGATGCTCAGAAAAACGCGCTCATTGCTACTGGAAAAGACTCTTTATTTGAGATTATGGATAGAGCTCTATGGACTTGGAATAAAAATTTAGATATACCAGATCCGCTTCCAGCGCCTGATTTGACAGTTACCTCTGGACCAAACAGAATTGAACTTACCTGGGAAGATCTGTCCGAAGAAGGAGACCCTGATACTGGGGTACCAGATCTTGATCACTATAGAATCTATAGGAAACGCGGAGAATTTCTATGTGACAGGCCTAGTGAATTAAGAGCAGATGGTATTCATTTAACGTGGGAATTAATTGCTACCGTTCCAAAGAATCAAAACAGTTATATTGATACAAATGTAGTACGAGGTGAGCCATATTATTATGCCGTCTCAGCTGTAGATGATGGAACTCAGAATACTGAAGGTCTGTTTCCTGGTCAAAAACTTGAAAGTTCGAAGTATGCTAATCGGTCTAGAATACCTGCCTATGCCTTTGAGCCGGGAAGAAGTGAGGCTTCCAATGTTCGAATTGTTCCTAATCCATATATTACGCGAGCTGGTGAGTTTAATTTTTCCGGGGATGATAACCGAATTATTTTCGTAAACTTACCTCCCTATTGTGTCTTACGAATCTATACGGTTACAGGCGATTTAGTAAAAACTATTCGCCATGAGACTGGAAGTGCTGATGAGAGCTGGGATCAAGTGACTGAATCGAACCAGATTGTTGCCAGTGGAATTTATATTTTACAGGTCGATGAAGCTAAGGATATTAATCATCAGCCTATTAAAGGAACTATAGAAAAGTTTGTAATCGTTCGTTAACGATACATGCAAATAAAATATGTATATGATAAACGAATTATTGAGGAAGGGTAAAATGAAAAAATTAGAATATATTATCTTAAAACTTATAGTAGTTTCGCTAATGACTTCTATGGTGTATGGAAGTGGTATTAAAAAAGTTGCTCAAAGTGGGATGCAATGGATATCAATTCCTATCGGAGCACGTGCTAGCGCCATGGGTAGTGCATTCACATCCATTGGCGGAGATCCAAGTGCTATATTCTGGAATCCGGGTGCATTGGGTTTAGTCGAGGGCAAATCAGTCTTTTTAAGTCAAACCCAATGGATTGCAGATATTCAAGTGAATAGTGGATCGGTTTCTTACAATACAGGTAGTTATGGTGTCGTAGGCTTTAGCCTAGCATCGGTTCAGTGGGGTGACCTAAATGGAACTAGAAGAGATCCTACATCCCCATCAGGCTACGTGGAAACTGGTACATTCTCACCTTCAAGTTGGTCTGTAGGTGTAACTTATGCTATCAAGGTAAGTCAACAGTTTTCCTTTGGGGGGCAACTTAAATATGCTCACGAAAATCTCGGCTCTACCCTAGAAGGAACCATAGATAATCCTGGAGAATATACTGCGGAGATGGATGTAGTAGTATTTGATTTTGGGACTCTTTATTATACTGGTTTTAAGGATCTTAGAATTGGAATGACTTTACAGAATTTTTCTCAGGAAAAAGAATATAGAGTGGAATCCTATCCTCTTCCAATGACTTATAAACTTGGTATGGCTATGGATATAATGACATTAATCCGTGAAAATGATCAACATGGATTAACACTGAGTATTGACTTAATCCACCCCAATGATTTTACTGAAAGGCTTTATTATGGTGCTGAATATAGTTACCGAGACATGTTTTTTCTCCGAGGGGGATATAAATCAAATCATGATGAACAAAATTTTTCTTTTGGAGGCGGTTTGAAATTTAATATACAGAATATGAAAGTTGGTTTGAATTATTCTATGCTGAATTTTAAGAATTTTAAATCTGTTCAGATGTTTTCATTTGATTTTGGATTTTAAAAATATGGGTAATATATCCGTAGAAACGAGAAAAATTATCTGATAGGAGGTATTGCAATGAAAAATATATATTTAAAAGTTATTCAGAAATTGATCTTTTTAGCTGGATTGGTATTTATCGCATGCGAGGCACCCAATCAACCAACCTACGATGAGGACCATCCGGATCCTAATCCAACTGGGAAACAGGCACCTATTTTAAACTTAATAACTCCTTCAGAAGGTTACTTAAATCAAATAGTAACTATTGAGGGCAGTGGATTTGACACAGTACCTGAATATAATTTTGTTGTCTTTGATAAAAAAGTATCCGAAGTCATAAGTGCTTCTAAAACGCGATTAGAAGTAAAAGCCCCAAATATTGCGGATGCTACAGTTGATGTAAAAGTTGCTGTAAAGGGTTCTGAGTTCTGGAGTAATACACTTCCATTTACTTTTAAAAGTGTATTGGCCATCATTACAGAAGATATAAACTGGCCTATGGGTGTAGAAGTTGATGAACAAGGAAATGTCTACGTCGGATCCGCGGCTGATAGTGTGATCTATAAATATGATTTAGATGGTAATAAAACAGTTTTTGCAGAAGTCCCTGTTAGTGGGGCTATTGGATGGGGACCTAGTGGCTATCTATATGTCGCCCAGTCTTGGGAAAATAAAATTGTTAGAGTATCTTCTGATGGTTTGATAGTTGAAGATTATTTAACTGATATTGATACTCCGGTTGATTTTGACTGGGATAGTAAGGGTAATATGTATATATGCGCCAATGATGCAGGTTTCAAAATGTACGATGGTACAACTATTACCCATCTTGCAGATATTGGAGGTGGCGCTAAAAGCTGTAGGGTGTACGGAAATGCGATATATCTCACTAATATCTGGGAGGGTCAGATAATTAAATTTTCTATAGCAGATGGAGAAGTAAGTCCAGCTGAGGTAGTATACCAAGGAGATGCGCCAGTAGGTCTAGAAATTGATGCAGAAGGAACGATCTACTTTACCGAAGCCTGGGAAACTACTCTGTATACTTTAGCACCAGACGGATCAATAGGGACAATTTGTGAAGATCAGCTCATGACTCCGATGAGATACCTTACCTTTCATGATAAAATGATTTATATTGTACATCCTGGTTGGGGTGATGTGGGTAAGGTTATAAGTGTTTACGTAGGAGTTGATCAAGCACCTAATTATGGATTATGATATTAATTACAATCTCTCAATAGGCTCAGATATCTGAGCCTATTGAGAGATGATAAACTCCTAAAGCTTATTAAAAAAGGTAAATTCTTGATTTATTTATAGTTTATTTAAATAACTATGTAATTAGTACTACTGAAAAAAGGGAGGTTTTATTTGTATAAAATCAGATTTTATTTATCGATACTGTTAATAATTTCATGTATTTTTAATTTAGCCTTAACCCAGCAAAAAGGTGGGAGATGGCAGTTTGAAAATAACGGATACGATACAGCCGAATGGGACCAGATAAATGATACTGGTTATTTACAGGGCAATGCTTCATTTCAGAGCTTTGGGCCTCTAAAAGATGGCGTTGCTTACCTAATGCTCGATTCATCCCAGATTTGTGATTACTTCAGAGTTGATGATAGCGATGATCTTGATTTTGAAAATGAAAATATTGCAATTTCACTTTGGATATATCCTCAAAAATCTGGAGATGATGTTCACTACTTACTCAATAAAGGCGATCAATATTCAGAGCCGAAAACAACAAACTATGCTCTGCGTATTTCTTATAATGGAAATATTGAATTTGTTATTCGCGATAATAAAAACAAAGCCCAAACCGCCGGCTCGAGTTTTACAGTAAATGTTGGAGAGTGGAATTTTATTGGCCTACTATATGATTATATTAAAGGTAAAGTCTATTTCTGGAATCAGCCTTATAATATTGCTGTTGATTCGATCAATTTTAAGCATGATTTTTTCCCTAATAATGATCCTTTGGCGATCGGTTCCTGGTTTAGTAGTAGTCCTACTCAGCCCTCTGTAAAAGATTTTGAGGGGAGAATTGACGATGTTCGAATTGGAACGGAAATGTCATGTATTTTTAATAATGTCAATGTGGTTGATGGTGAGAAGCGAGTTGAAAAAGAAAAAAATATCATAGCCTATACGGGTATTCCTAATCCATGTAATGCAAATTTAACTATTCCATTTACCGTATCAGAGACGGGGAAAGTAAGTTTAAAAATTTATAACATTCTTGGTCATACTAAGGAAACTATAGAATATAATGTTTCTTCCCTCGGGTATCATGTTATTAACCTAGATATTAGTCAATTTTCAAACGGCTTATATTTTTATTGTTTAAAATATTTTGAACAATCAATAACTAAAAAGTTTGTTATCCTGAAATAAAGAATCCTCTAAGAATAAATTATTACCCTTTGTGTGAAATAAAAACCTAAAAAATAAGATGTGCATTAGTTAAAAAATCCTTAAGTTATTGTATTATAATTAAATAATAAACAAGGAGATAAACTAATACACAATCTTAAATCAACCTTCGATCGTATCGAACAAAGAATCTATTGAAACAGCACCAGAATACGGCTATTGCGCGGCTCAAAACTCCTATTATTTCGGGTATAAATTCCATAGGGTTTGTAGTCTTAATGGGATAATAACCAGTTTTGATCTCTCCAAAGCCAACCATGCCGATATTCAATATCTCAGAGATATCGAACCTTATTATGCTAATTGTCT
>MWEH01000042.1 GCA_002070965.1 Firmicutes bacterium ADurb.Bin080
CATGGATTAAACGGTCATTCGCCATGGCTGATAAACTCTATGGCAGATAATATTTATTAATAGGGATAAATTTAGGAAGAAGCGAGGTGATGATTATGTGCGTATAAAAAAATGAAGTGAGTTGAAAGCGGCGGAAATAATTTAGCCGGTTCCTGGTAGCAGAGTCGGCTTTTTTATTTCAAAAATCCATATTGAGAAAAGGACGGTGATGCCCATGCAATAAAATTAGCGGAACGTAGCGGAATTCAAAAGGCCATTCCTATCAACGGGGGTGGCTTTTTTGTTTTTGGAAACTTTAAACCATAACTTATTTATAAGGAGAAAAGTATGTCTAAAAATGTTGTTAATTTGAATGAAAATTCAAAAGTTGTTTCAAGTAAAGATAAAATTGTTGAACTCCCAATTATTCAGGAGAAAAGAGTGTTACGTGATTTAAGTGCAGTCTTTTTTGATCCCGTAAGAGTAAGTGGTGATGATCCTATACGTTCACCTCTGTGCGCCGTTTCGGAAATTCTTCGATACCAGGGCATTGATGGAAAACCTTTAAAGAGTTCACTAAACAGTGTTTTAACGATGCACTCGGCAAGACTCGGTCATCCTGCGGCTCTCATGCTGATTGATAAAACGACTAAAGCTCAATCGCTTTTACCGCTGGTTAAACCTTTTGCGCCTAAATACTCGATTTTTGAGTGCATGGATTTATCGTCTGATAATCTTTACATGGCAGCAAACGAATTAAAGAATAAAGTAATCTTAAACCCTAATTTTTCCGGATTAAATAAGGTTAAAACCGATCTGGAACATCTGGTCGAGCATGGCTATGTTTCACGACAAGAAAAGGTTAGCTCCAAATTCCGTAAGGGTATTGAGGCATTAGAAATAAATGGTCCTGTAGCTCTTGTTACCGTAACAGACAATCCGGCAAATTCGAACTGGAAAGGTTCATCAATGCTGAAAATATATTTCAGTGCTGATGATGTTTCTGCAAATATACAAACGATTAATGATGACTCTTTTAAGGTCGAAAGTCACAGAATCGCCAAATTCTTCGAAAGACTTATGCCATGCGCAGTAAAGATTCCTTTTATGAATGATATTTTTACAAAAATGAAAGATGCCGGTCTGCCAATTACTGAGAATCTGGTAAAACCGCTGACGAACCTGATTTCCTTATTAACCATAATAAATAATCCTCATCCTGTGTGGGAAGACGAAATAATTGCTTCCATATATGGTGTGGACAGAAATCAGTTACGGAATTGGTTAACCACAAAAGGATATGATGTGGAAGCCATACCCGTAAATATTAACTCGGCCAAAACTGCAACTAAGGTTGAGTACCATCTAGCTTCATTACTTTTAAATGGCCGACTGGAAGCCGATAACGAAATATTAACGGAACGTCAGCTCCGTATTTTCTCGGCAATTAAAAGATGGAATATCGGACGGCTTGGATCAACATTTGCCGATATGGACAACAAGGTCGAAAAACTTTCCACGATTGCTCGTAACGCAAATTCATGGGCTGATCGTGAAACGGTTTTTGACCAGGTAAACAAAGATGAGCAGGATATAATTTCCCTATCCACTATAAACAATGAATTACAGGTTCTCATGGATATGGATATCGTCCAAAGACAGAAGGTTCCAAAGGATAATAAATATGGCTATTTTATATTAACGTTGGATGCGGGAAAAACGATTATGTTGCCCCACGCATCGGAAATAGCCGACAGTATTTTTAAGGGTGAAAAGGTGCAGGTGGTCAATCCTTTGACCGGTCAAATTGAGATAATTTAAACTTTTAAAGATTAAGGTTTAATGTTGATTTAAAGAATAAAAGTTTAAAAGTTAACATACGATACCAAACAGATTAAAGGGTCAGGTTTTGTGCCTGGCCCTTTTTTGTTCTTACATGAAAGGAAAAGATAAAATGAAAAAAACGAATAATCGAACGTCCAAAAATCATATAAAGAAACAAGAAAAATTAATGCCGCAGGGATTTTTCCATAAAATAGGCATAACCTCTTTCATTGATCCCAATGATCAGTTGCTATACAGGAAGGTTAAAAAGATTGTAGGGTCAGCAGTGGCTGATGACTTTTATAATAAAGTTGTAAAAAACAAAGACTATAGAGATGGCCTTCACATTTCATTTTCTCATTTGGGCCTAACAAAGTTATGGTATGGAAATGCAATAATTGAAACATCAAGAATTGCTTCAGAATTAGAGACTCTGTCAGTTCCGAATGACTCTAATATCCTGGATATTGGAGGAGGTCCTGGTGCCCTTGCTTTCTGGATGGCTGAAATATGGCACGGAAGCAGAGTGACAGTAGCGGACAAGTATTCGAAGGTCGGCAGGGCATGGGCTGAAGAGATTGGAAATAATCAGGTCATATTTGTAGATTCACTTTTGCCAGATCTTAAGGATATACCGGATAACACATACAATGTCATTATCCTTTCACGCGTACTGTCCTATCTAGATTGGTTAAAATTTCCCCCTCATATTCTCGCTTACAGTATGGAAGATTATTTGAGCACACCGCATGGATTGGAGTTACAGAAAGGATTCGGGAAGTTTGTTGAAAGTATCAAGAGGGTCATGTTGCCTGATGGACATATTGTGATTGTCTTGGAATGGAATGATTTGAACACCCTCTTAACGTGTAAACTGTTTGAACAGTTTGGTTTCTATGTAGACCCTGAATTTTTTAAACCGGACAGAGTTTCAAAATATTATTCTATTATTGCATTTTCTCAACAAGTAAAAGGTGCCATAGAATATACTTTTTCAGAAGGCATGTCCGCTTTTTTGAATTTTCCTCAAATACCAGTTTCTTTCACAGGCACTCTCGCCGAATTGATTAGAAAGATATTTAATGATGGTGCCACAATTGCTGTGATGGAAGTTCAGACAAATGAAAATAATCTTAAAATGAAGCAAGAACTCATTATTAAAGATGCTCTCATCCTTTTGTATCAAACGGATACATATGGCCGTAGAATATCACAAATTTTCCCATCAGTAAAAATGCCGGAAATTCTAAAAGCCATACATGATAAATCTAAATTAATTGAATCAGATGATTCGATTAAAATGATCAACAAATTGCTGGCGGCATAGTTTCATAAAATCTAGCCACGGATAAAAAGGGGCTATCTTCTCTTCACCTGGATTTGAGCCTTTTTATTTCTGTACGTTTTAAAAATACTAAAAAAAGGAGATTAAAAATGATTAGCCTTAAAAAAGACAAGAACAACTATCGTGTAACTATTGGGGAAAAGGAATTTAAAATTGAAGATGCCTGCGATGGCCGGATGTTTGCTGAGTGTGATGTAGAAGATCTTTGCGGAGTCTCTGCGGCTTCTTTTCCGCGGAATTTGACGCTTCGGGTCAACAGTATTGACAGGTTTGGCACCATCTTTTTTGACACGGCGGAAATCTCGGCATATAAAGGAAAGATCAGGCTGGAATTCATTGCCCATTTATACAACAAGTACTGGGAAGGATATTTCGGACTTTCCAATTTTATCATGGCCATCAATCAACAGGTGCAATGCTTTCCTGCTTTTAAAGTTACCGACATGGAAATCGATGATCCATGGAAGGGAATTATTATCTGTAAAGACATTCCGTCAGGCACAAGATTTGACAATGAGATTAAAAATGCGGCATCCGATCTGAAACAATTGATAAAAGATTCAGAGATCGCCCTTTACCGAAATTTTGGGAAAACACTAAAAATAAAACCGAAAAGGAGAATAAGAAAATGAAAAACAAGAAAAAAATTCAATGGGAAGAATTTACGAAGAAAGTTGACGCATTATGCGAAGTCATTCAAAATCTGGATACCTCAATATC
>MWEH01000043.1 GCA_002070965.1 Firmicutes bacterium ADurb.Bin080
AATAAGAAACACTTGAACTATTTGTGCGTTTTGTATTGATTTATGACGTTATAACGAATAAAATAAGTAAAGTAGACTGTTAAATTTTACAGGTGGGATGTTGAGTGATGGATTACATTACAGCCCAAGAGGCTGCAAAAAAATGGAATATTTCAGTGCGTAGAGCTCAACTTCTATGCTCTGAAGGTCGAATTGCAGGAGCTATAAAACATGCATCTGTGTGGTTTATTCCCCAAAATGCTGAAAAGCCTGCTGACGGAAGAGCAGGGCGAAAGTCACCAAGAAAGAAATGATATTTGGGATCGATTTATTTTGCGGAGATTGAAGCATGTATGGTTAAATTAACAGCGAGGACTTGTTTCTAACACGTGGTTAACTAGCCAAGAGAAGACAATGAAATAAATTTGGGAGGATTATTTAAATGAGTGAAAAACTACAACGCTTTACCAAGCTTTTAAGGGACATGTTTGAGCTGGAAAAATCAGATCTTGATTTTGGCATATACCGTATTATGAATATCCGTAAAAACGAGATAAATAACTTCATTGAAAATACTCTTTCAGGTGAGGTTAGTTCTATATTATCAAAATATGCTACTGATAACAGCGAAGTTAGAAAGCGTATCGAAGAAATTGAGAAGCAATGTCAAAGTGTTGGTGTAAAGGTTGAGGATAGCAAGCTAAGAGAAGAATATGCAGAATATAAAGTATTACTTGATTCTGGAACGGGAGTTACGGAGCTGGAAAGCGATGTTTATTCAGCCCTTTACAACTTTTTTAGCCGCTATTATGACGAGGGAGATTTTATCAGTAAACGCCGTTATAAAGAAGGGGTTTATGGTATTCCTTATGAAGGGGAAGAAGTAAAGCTCTACTGGGCTAATCATGACCAATACTACATCAAAACCAGTGAAAACTTCAGGGATTATTCTTTTAAGGTGGATGTGCAAGGAGTAAAATTTACGATACATTTTAAACTTGTAGATGCTGACACCGAGCAAAACAACAATAAGGAAAGCGACGATAAAAAGCGTGAATTTATACTGCTTAATGAGAATTTCTTAGAAGCAAACGGTAATGAGCTTATCATAAGATTAGAATATCGTCTTGCCACAAAAGAGCAGGATGACAAAAATAAACTAAAGGATAATTCAAAGCTGAATAAATCCGCTGTTGATAAAATAAAGGATGCTGTTTCGGGCAATGCCGATTTCAAACGGTTTATTTGGGCTGTCAACGCACCAGCACCAACAGAAAAAAATAAAACAAGGACAATTTTGGAAAAGCACCTGGAGGCTTATGTCGCCAAGAATACCTTTGATTATTTTATCCATAAGGATTTACGTGGATTCTTGAATAGGGAACTGGATTTTTACATAAAGTCTGAGATTATGCATTTGGATGATCTGGATACAGACAATGAAGTGAAAGTCAATGCTTACCTGGCTAAGGTGAAGGCCATTAAGAAGGTAGGACGCATTATTATTGACTTTTTGGCACAGATAGAGGAATTTCAGAAAAAGCTTTGGCTGAAGAAAAAGTTTGTGGTGGAAACAAACTGGTGTATCACCCTGGATAAGATTGACGAGAGTTTCTATCCTGAAATCGCTTCAAATGATGGACAACGGCTGGAATGGGTGGAGCTTTATGCTATTGATAAAATTGATGGTGACTTGATGTCCTTAGCCTATTCCAATCCACTTACAATAGAGTTTTTGAAGCAGAACAAAAACCTTGTGTTAGATACAAAGCATTTTAGCAAGGAATTTAAAGAGCGGCTTATTGCGAGCATTAACAATTTAGATGAGAAGACAAATGGATTGATGATTCACAGCGAGAATTTTCAAGCTCTGAATCTGCTGCAAGAAAAGTATCGGGGAAGGATTCAGTGCATGTACATTGATCCGCCGTATAATACGAATGCAAGTGAGATTATTTATAAGAATGGTTATAAAAATAGTTCATGGCTTAGCTTGATTGGAGATAGATTACATTTAAGCAGAAAGCTATTGCTTCAATCAGGTATTAAATGTATAACTATTGATGATGTCGAAATGAAAAGGTTAAGTATCTTATTAGATGATATTTTCGGTGAAGATAATATACTTGGGACTATCGTAATAAAAAACAACCCTTCAGGAAGATCGACACAAAAGGGGATATCAATTGCTCATGAATATGCGATTTTTATAGCCAATGGTTCTTCAACTAAAATAGGGAGACTAGACAGGACAGAAGATCAAAATGCAAGATATGATGAAAAAGATGAAAAAGGCTATTTTGAATGGGTTAATTTTAGAAAACATGGAGGTTTCAAAGCAGAGTCGCCTTCTATGTTTTATCCAATTTTTATTAATAACAGTACAGGAAGTATGCGAATACCTAATATTGAGTGGGATGAAGAAAAGAAAAAGTGGGAATTGATGGAGAATCCACAGGAAGGTGAAACGATCTCATTACCTATTGATGAAAATAATATTGAACGTCGTTGGAAGTGGGGCGTTGACCGTGTTTTATCAAATCCAACTGAATTTTGCATTCGGAATGATAGAAATGGTATACCTTCCGTTTATGTAAAGGCACGTTTGAATGATGAAGGAATACTTCCCTTAACTTGGTGGGATAAAAAAGAATATTCTGCTACTGCATACGGTACAAACCTATTAAAAAATATTTTTATGGATTTGAATGTTTTTTCGTATCCGAAATCTATTTTTGCAGTAATTGATTGTTTGAGAGTGTGTAATATAACGGATGATAGTGTCATTTTAGACTATTTTGCAGGCTCCGGTACTACCGGGCATGCAGTAATTGATCTAAACCGTGAGGACAATGGAAATCGCAAATATATCCTTGTTGAAATGGGAAACTATTTTAATACTGTTACAAAGCCAAGAATTAAAAAGGCTGTTTACTCGAAGGATTGGAAGGATGGCAAGCCACAAAACAGAAATAACGGAATTTCACAAATTTTCAAGTATGTCCGGCTTGAGAGCTATGAAGACACTTTGAACAATATTGACCTTGTTCGTTCAGCAGAGCAGGAAGGCCAGTTTAGACAGAATTCCATGCTGTTTAACGAATACCTTATATCTTATATGCTTGATATCGAAAGTAGAGGCAGCTTGCTTAGTCTTGAGCGATTCAAAGCGCCGTTTGACTATAAAATGAACATAGTCGAAAACAATGAGATGAAAGAAACAAATATTGACCTTGTAGAAACATTCAATTATTTACTCGGCCTTACCGTGCTGCGCCAAAGCGCTGTTAACCGCTTTAATGCTGCCCCTGACGATAAGGGCCAATATGAAAATGCTGTAAAGCTTATAGCAGACAAGGAAAGTAAATATGCATTTAAGCAAATTGAAGGTGTTATGCCAAATGGAGATAATGCCTTGATAATTTGGCGTACCCTTTCCGATGATTTAGCATCAGATAATGCTGCATTGGATGCTTTCTTTATCAAGCACTGCCTTGACCCGAAGAACAAGGAATTTGACATTATATTTGTTAATGGCGATAACAACCTTGAGAACCTTCGTAAAGATAGTGAGTGTTGGAAAGTTAACTTGATTGAAATTGAGTTCGGAAAAAGAATGTTCGAGGGGGCCTAAGAATGGCAGTAAAAAAGGCTAAAAAATCAAAAAAAACGATAAATCTAAATGACTGCCTTGTTTTAAACAAGTACTTCCTCTCACTATTTGGGAAATCAGATTTCAAAGGCCTTACTGATGACATGAAGTCTGCTGATTTGGAAGGGTACAACGAGGAGAATACATCGTACTTTTATGAGTTTATCGTCCGCAAGTATGTAAAGCTTGGTTTTCTTAATAAGGAAAAGCTAAAAGAATATGATGAAAATATCTACCGCTATGTTTCTCAAATTGGAGAGCGCCGTGGTGGGCTTACTCTTAAATATTTCCAGTATCTTGCACTGCTTTTTACCGAGATGTATCTTGAAAGATACTTTCTGGATAGAAAAAACTTTATTGCGGATTTAAATACATTTTTGGTTGAGTTTAACTCTGAATTTGATGGAGAAAATATCGAGAGCTATACAGAGGAAAGTTTAAACAAGCTTGCGTATATGTGCGCCACCGGAAGCGGCAAGACGCTTATTATGCATGCAAATATTCTGCAATATCAGCATTATTTCAGAAAAGCACAGGAGTATAATAAGAGTTTGACACTAAACAAAATTATTCTCCTAACGCCGAATGAAGGCTTATCCAATCAGCATATTGAGGAGATGAAGCTCTCCAATATTCCATGCCGTATTTTTGAGAAGGATGCGTATATATTTGGGGATAAGGATGATGTACTTGTTATAGATATTAATAAACTTGAGGAACAGGGCAAAGTAAAGACTGTTTCGGTAGACAGCTTTGAGCAAAATAACCTTGTATTAGTTGATGAAGGCCACAAGGGACTTTCAGGAAATGTCTGGTATGATTTCCGCAGCCGCTTGTCCGAAAGCGGATTTTCCTTTGAATACTCAGCTACTTTCAAACAAGCTATCAAAGAGGATAAGTCAAAATCAGATGAAGAACCCCTTGCTTATCAATATGGCAAGGCGATTATATTTGACTATTCCTACAAATATTTCTATAACGACGGTTATGGAAAGGAATACCGTATTTATAACTTGAGAGAAAGCTTTGGAGCGGAGCAGCGTGATTTATATTTAACCGGCTGCCTGCTTAGTTTTTATCAGCAAATGAAGATATACAAAAGTAACAAGGCAGAGTTACTACCTTTTAACATTGAAAATCCCCTGCTTGTGTTTGTAGGCAATAGTGTAAATAAAACCGTTAGCAAGGATGAATTGACAGATGTGCAGGAAGTCCTGGCTTTTATTAATGAATTTACATCAAACAAGGAAAAGACTATTGGCCGCATAAAAATGTTGCTTGATGATAATACCGGGCTGCTTGACGAAAAGGGGCACGAGCTGTTTTACGGTGATTTTTCGTACCTACAGAAGCTATTTAATAGGGATGCAGAAGTTGTATTCGATGATATGTTAAAAATAGTATTTGACACCACTTCCACGGGCAGGCTGCACCTTGTAAATCTAAAACAGCTTGGCGGTGAAATAGGTTTGCGGATTGGCAGTGACAATGATTTCTTTGGTGTTATCAATGTCGGCGGCGATGCTGAACTTATTAAAAATATTGAAAAAGGGAAAACAGGTATTGTAACTGACGAAAACCAGTTTGAAAATGAATCGCTGTTTAAAAAAATTAATGATAAAAATTCTAAAATCAATATTCTTATCGGGTCTAAAAAATTTACGGAAGGTTGGAATAGCTGGCGTGTTTCTACCATGGGCCTTATTAACTTTGCCAAAGGTGAAGGTTCCCAGGCTATCCAACTTTTCGGGAGAGGTGTGCGGCTAAAGGGGTATGGAAACTGCCTCAAGCGCAGTTCTAAGCTTGATTATAATGTTACGCCACCAAAGTATATTAGAAAGGTTGAGACGCTCACCATTTTTGGTGTTAAAGCCGATTATATGGCGCAATTTAAAGAATACCTTGAAAAAGAAGATATTGCGCTTAATGATTCGATCAGAGAATTCAAGCTTCCGGTGGTTAGCCGATTTAATGATGTCAAGGATAAGCTGAAGGTTATAAAGGTTAAAGACGGCATTAATTTTAAAAAGCAGTCGAAACGCCTTGTGCTTACCACACCTACTGATGAGTTTATGAACAATCTCGTAAAAAATAAGATAAAGATTGATTATAATGCCAAGATACAAAGCCTTACTTCTACTGTAAGCATGGAATTACAGTATCAGAAAGATGAGGTAGTATTGCAGCCACAGCATCTGGCATTTTTAAATCTTGATATGATTTACATCGAGCTGCAGAGATATAAAAATGAAAAGGCTTATTATAATATAAGCATTGAAAAGACAGTATTACCAGAGATTCTAATTATAAGCGGATGGTACACACTATTCATTCCAAAAGCACTAATGGAAATGGACAGCTTTGAGAAGATTGGCAGAATAAATGATATATGCATTATGCTGCTTAAAAACTACCTGGATAGATTTTTTAAATACTACAAAGCGCAGTGGGAAGAGCCGTATTTGGTATTTGGTGACTTGAAGGCTGATGATAATAACTTCATAGATGAGTACAGTATTACACTGTTCAACGGAGAGCGATTTGACGAGTTTGAAAAACTGTTTGAAGGCATAAAGGAAGTGCTTATTAATAATAGGCGCTTAAACAAATACGAGGATAAGCATCTGAATTTTAGATACTTTGACTTTTACAGTCACCTTTATACACCGCTTATATCTATTGATAAAGGTATACGGATAGAGGTCTCACCTGTTAGTCTTAATAGCGATGAAAAGTTATTTGTTGACAGGTTAAAGAAATATTGTGATGACAACCCATCAGCTTTTACTGAAAAAAGAATGTACCTGTTACGTAA
>MWEH01000044.1 GCA_002070965.1 Firmicutes bacterium ADurb.Bin080
AATGAAAGTGCAGTTTTTGAACGATTCAGTCTTTTTAACTCTGATTCTAACTTTTCATAGAGGTATCTACGGTTAAAAAGATCCGTGAGTGGGTCTTTATAGGCATAATATATTATGTTTTTTATCCATAGGCCGCAGAATACACTAATAACAGTTGAAAATACAATAACACTTATCCAAAAATAGTTATAGAAGGTTGGTTGTATGCTGTAATAGACAAAGCAAACAATAGAACTTATTAACAGTCCCCCAAGCCCCATACAAATAGAAATATTCTTATATAAAGCATTTCTCATACAAAAAGATCACCACACTTACCTATTCCATCTATCTATTTACATTATTTTACTTTATTTATCAAAAACATTACAATAACTTTTTCCATGTTTTAGCATTTACTTTATATTTTATACTTAAATTCCCTTTGAGTAAATATCAATCATTACTAATGGTACTCATTGTATATATAAAATAAGGGTAGACTACCTACCGTTGTGTGTTCTACCCTTATTTCAACCTCTGTTTTTGTGAACTAACATGGCTCGAATAATATCGTTTAGCAAACTTATTTGTCCTTCCGATAATTTATTGGCTAATAGCTCCATTTCTAACCTTTCAGGACTTTTAGCACTATCTCTATGGCCGAACGCAAGATAATCAAGAGTTGTATTTAAAGCAATCGATAGATTTAAAAAAGTCTCGAATGAAAATCGCTTTTCTCCTCGCTCTATTTTGCCTTCGTATTGTGGAGATATATCAACTTTTTCAGCAAGTTGAAACTGTGTAAGTCCCATTTTATTTCGTTCTTGTTTTATTCTTTCTCCGATAGCCTTATAGTCCATGTCTCAACCCCCTGTAATAAACATACAGGGAAGATTTTGAAATAAAAACAGTCCATTGGTAAATACAACTATTTACTATATGGTCACATTTTATTTTTGATTAATTTCTAAACCATATCACAACTCAGCATAAACCATCTGCATCAATATTTCCTTATCATCCATCATTGGCTTTTCCGGAATAGTTTTAAGCCCATTTTCAAGAATTATTTTTCCGGTCACAGCCAGGCACAGCGCGTCAATAACATCATCAATTTTTTTACGATATGGAACATCAGCCAAAAACTTTTCTATAACCTGGTTAGCATCAGGATAATATCTTCGTAGGATTTCGAGGCGCTTCTGCTGTCCTTCATTGGTCGTCTTGTCTTCAAGCACAGGCCGATTTTCATTAAGCTTTGAAAAGCAAAATTCAGGATGGCTTTCAACAAGTCTATTTTTCCAGTGAGGATTATTCTGCAAAAATTCATCTACTTGCTTTATTGCTTTAGTTATTCCTAACGAAAATGGATTTAACTTCTTTCCTAAAACAGAAACATTACACTCTATTGCTTCGTCTTTTCCTTGTGCATATACAGCCTGTCTGCAAGGCACCTCAAATATGCTTGAGCCTTTTTTGCCAAGTTCTTTCTTGACAAGGAGATCAGGACGCGCATCACTTCTTCTTTCAGGAAGGCCTATTGGAATATCAATTATCAAGCTGTCAGCATTGGAGTATCGTTTGCATATATCATTTATAGTATTAAATTTTTCAACCTCAAAGCTATTTTCAGTTATGCAAACAGCAACCCACTTGCCCTTGCAACCATCTATTCCAACGCATCTATAACTTTTATTCGTACCTGTTAATCTATTGAAAATAGAAATAAATTCTTGTTCAATGCTTTTGAAATCCCTTAGAAAAAAATCATGCTCCATAGATATTTTTGGTGCCCTATCATATATGCTAATATTCATTAGCGCTTGAAACTCGAAGTAAAGCAAGCTATCATCAACATCTTTTATCAGCTTATATTCTTCATCAGACAAATCACCGATTCCAAACCATTCATAGATTGTACCCTGAAGTTTTTCTTCAATAATAAAATACTCAGATAAGTTCCGCTTTACCGGTCTTGTTAAATCTGATATATAGCTTTCGCTTGCATCATGCAAAAGACAGCCAAGCTGAACTCTTTCTGAATAGCCTCGACTTTTGGCTTCTTTATAACAATTAACTGAATGCTGTGCAACTGAATAAAAATGCTTGAAGTGCCCGTTAGCCCTGGTCATTAGAGATAACGAGTGCGCTATATCCTCTATTTTTATATCTGTCTTAACCGGCTCCAAAGGATAGAATCTCGTTTTGGTGTAAGTAAGTATATAATCCAACATCTTGAACCCCTCATTTCTATTACAGCTTGATATGATGTGCCTCCTAATAATGTCTTTTCGATCACTAACCAAATTTTATTCATATTGCTCAATAGTATCCTGCAAATGACACTTATACTTTTTAATAACATCCTCCGGCGAAAGTATTTTTACTTTGCTGCCGAATTGAAATATCCAGGCAAAGAAAGTTGAGCTTATAGCTACATTTATTCTCACAGCAAAGTTGTTTTCATCAACCTTCTCCAAGGTTATATCCTTGCCAAAACGGTCAATAACTGCATTGACAAGGGAATTGTCAAAACTTATTTTAACAATTTCTTCTGCTCCACCGAACATATTGAATACTTTCTTAGTATAATCCGCGATATTAAAATACTCATCGTCTGGCAGTATCACTCTGGGCTGATCTACGATTTCTATATTCGTCATCCTGTCAACTCGATAATGGGTAAAGTCATTGTATTTTTCCGAGAAAGTAATGAGATAATAATTCTCATCATCCCAGGATAAAGCATAAGGACTAACAAAATAAAGGTCTCCATTCTTTCGATATTTCTTTTCTTTTTTGATATCGTAGTCAAAATACTTGAAAGATACCTGCTTATTTTCTGCAATTGCAACATGAAGCCTGTCCACATTATAATAAATGTTTTCATTAATAGCCTTAACCCTGTTTGCCACATAAACTTGGCGATGAAGCGACATGGCCTGACGGGAACTTGCCAGGCTCTCTATTTTTTTAATAAGTTCATTACTCTTTTTATATGTAACAAATTTTGAGCATTGGACAGCATCAACCAAAAGCTTCAATTCCGGTAATTCAAAGACACGGCTTGCTACAAAATAATCCGTAGTTTTGCTTTTTCGAGTAGCAATATCAATTCCGTAATGACACAAAGCTTCTATATCGTCATAAATTGATTTCCGCTCAGCAGTAATGCCGTAACGTTCAAGTTCTGCTATCATATCATTGACTGTCATAGTATTTTCTTCATCCGTTTTTTCAAGAAGCATTT
This sequence comes from Firmicutes bacterium ADurb.Bin080, assembly GCA_002070965.1. Lineage (GTDB taxonomy): Bacteria > Bacillota > Clostridia > Christensenellales > DTU072 > MWEH01. The sequence continues at coordinate 3,233 of MWEH01000044.1, forward strand.
TCATTAAATATAGAATTTTCAACTTCTGATTAGAACTTTTTGCCATAACTGCACCCCTAAAATCCCAAAATTATTCCAAATAATTACACCTCCAATGATACCATAATATCACAGGAGGTGTCCAATAAAACGGATTGTGTTTTTATATTACTGCTACTATTTCTTTTCGCCAATGATCCTTTAATTGTTTCTGCTTCTATAATACTAATTATTTTTCCGCTCATTGAATCAATAATCACCTGAAGATAGCTTATTGATTATAGCAAGTGCACTATCTGTAATTGTTGCTCCCTCATAAGTCACAATAAGCTTTCCACTATAATATTTATCATATATATCCTGCTTTTCAAGCCATCGCTTATCGTAGCTTTCTACCCCCAACATTCCTAAGTGCTCCCAATACAATTCTTTACCGCTGGGCAGCGTAATTGTAAAATCTGGTTCAATCCATTTACCATTTTCATATCCAAGCTTCTTTTCGTACTCATAAGAAATACCATTCTGGGCAAGAAGGTTGGCAATAATAACCTCGGATTTACTCCTAACACGGTCTCCTTTCAGAGTAGAATATATTCTGTTAAGCATGTGTTTTTCAACGCCGAGATATTTAGCTATTTCTTGATGAAGTTCATTTGAAGATGAATTATCAGCGATTAAAAATACCAGGTAATCAAGCAGCCCATGCTTATATTCACATTTTTCATGAATAGAACTTTGAATATATTGCATTTTTGCTTCAGAAATTTCTTGCTCTAAAACATCAACAACCAATCGTCTGTCCAATGGCTTAGTTGTGGTAGTAAATCCCTTTACAACACTTTCATAAACCTTATTGACAATCGTCTTAACATCGATCTTTGATCTTTTAACAGTGGTAATCAGATTTTTTGTTTTTGTACAGTTTATAATATCCATAAGGGCTTTATCTTTTACATTTGAAAGGCTCTTTAAATCGGAAAAACCTTTGCACTCTATTTTTAATACTCCACTGTCTAAATAGTAGGGCAAACACTGTTGCACCTCTTCATCTTCAAAATAGGGCAATGTATGCAGTCCTTCACCTTGCTCAGCTATTTTTTTATATGTATCTACAAGCTTTTCAGCCGATGGAAATGACCCATCTATAAAATATTTGCGCTTTACATCAATGTTTTTATTCGTATAAAGTAAATAGGCATTAGCAACATTTCCATCACGTGCAGCTCTTCCGACTTCCTGATAATATTGCTCCACAGATTCTGGTATCATAAAATGAATAACAACTCTAATATCCGGGATGTCTATTCCCATGCCAAATGCGTTGGTAGCAAATATTACACTAATTTCATTGTTCTTATACCTATCAATAATCTCTTTTCGTTCCTTGGCTGTCATCTCACCATGAAAGCAAACAGATTTATATCCCTTTTCATTAGCTTTATCAGCAAGCTTTTCTACACCACGTTCACTGCCTATTCTATAAATATAGATCAGTATCTTCTCATTTTTATGAATTTTGATAATATCCCAGAGTTTATCTTCCTTTTCATTCTCATTACTAAATTGAAGGACTTTTAATGATATTTCCGACCTCATGAGAAGATTGTCTCTTATGATATTGGACTTATCAATCTTAAATTCACTGCATATATCTACAACTTCTTTGGGATTCAAAGTTGCTGTTAATGCGAGTATTTTTGGTTTGTCTTCAGAGTCATCATAAAGGCAGTCCAAAAAAACAGGAATCCGCTTATAAAACGGCCTGAAGCTGGTGCCCCACTGACTGACACAATGTACCTCGTCAATTGCAAGCAAAGTTATCTCTTTTTTACGCTCTCTAATGCAATACTCAAAAAGCCCATCTGTTGCAATCTTTTCTGGACTTACAAAGATAAATTTCGGATTGATAATTTTATTTGCAAAATCAGTGAGTATTTTTGCTTGCTTTGCTGAATCCATTCCACCATGAATTGTAAGCACCTCAAAGCCCTGCTCCGCAATCTTTTCGGATTGCTCATCAATAAGGGAAATAAGTGGAGAAATTACAATTGTTATGCCGCCTGAAAGTATCCCTGACATCCAGTATATCAGCGATTTTCCTCCTCCGGTGGGCATTATACAAAGCGTATTATCACGTTCTATAACATTTGAAATAGCAGTTTTCTGAAACTCTTTTATAGCAAACTGATTTTCTTCAAATTTTTGGGCAAGTTTAGGAAAATTTTTCTTAAAAGCCTCATCAATATTAAGCATATCCAAACCCTCCGTCTTTTATCTGCTGTTTTAAGAAGGATATCTCATCTTCATGCTGAGCTGCTACAAAAGTCAAGAAAGCATCTACTATTATGTAGCGGTTTTCCGGGTCAAGGTAAACATTGTTTTCATCTGATTTTTGCTTTAACATCTGGTAAATTTGATGAGCATAAAATGTGAATAATTCATATGGGTAAAAATAGTTCTGCTGCGTAATGCATTTATCCACATCAATCATCAAAAACTCCGAGTCTTGCTTACAATCAAATGTCTTTTTATCAGTTAAGTACCAAAGTGCCCATATAGCATCCCTGCTCCTATTTGGAAATACAGCAGGATAAACCTTATAAAGCATATGACTTTTTATGCCCCCACCTATTACACCATAGACTGTATAGTCATCTGTATCCAAATCACTGATTTCTAAACCTTCATGGCAGTCAATTTTGTCATATGCTTTCTCTTCATAAAAGTTATCGTAATAATCCTCAGCAAAATTGAACAGATTGCTTACAACTGTAAGCAGCTCATTAGAATCGGAAATATTAAAATCCCTTTTATATTTATCTAATTCTTTAGCAGTGCTGAATAGAGTATGATGTATAATCGGACACTCCTTTTTTAACACTGTAGACTTAAAATATTGAGGATCATCCTCATACTCTTCCAGAGCTTCCTGGTCAAAGATTGCGATATATTTTTCTCTGTCTTTTTCAAAATTCTCTGAAGCTTCTATTATGATGTTTTTGAACTTTTTTGTAATATCAACATTCTTTTTTGACGTAACCTTTTGTACCCCTAATTTTTCAGCAATTTTTTGCACGTCTTGTTCTGATACACCATAGCCAGCTTCAAGCATTATAAAATCATTAAAGTATTCCGGGAATTTAGTCTTAATAATATCAAGCACTTTTTCTATATGTTTTTGTTCATAACAAACGGCTTCTACTGACCGTTCCTCTTGATGCCTATACATACATTTCCCCCCTTAGATAATCTATCTTTCTCATACTCATTAAAACTCCTAAAAATTCCTTTATTTATGCAATGCCAACCACTTCATTAAATATGGCCGGTCATTATTTGCTTGAACCTCAAACCACTCGGAACAGAGGAAATATTCTTCACCATATACCTTAAGTGGATCTGAATAATATCTTGCAGGGCTTTTCCCTTGAGTTAAAGCTGTCTTCTGCAGAAGTGGGTATTGAATATCAAAGGTTTCTTTAGAATATTCCCTGGTTTGCATTTTCTTAATTTCTTCTTCGGAAACCTTGCCATCTTCAAGCATTTTTCTAAGAACAGTTCTAACAATAACACCAATTTTCATTTCATCTAATCCATCTATGCCTTGTGATTCTATCACTTCAAGATCAGGTGTAATTTTTTTTGCAGTGGTTGACCTTTGTGATGCAGCTTGCTTTGGCCTTTTCCCTGCGAACAAATTATACATCTGTAGACTACGCATAAATAGTTCTGATGTATCTGCCACATCCCCAAGTACATTTAATACTGGTTCAAGTATTTTCTCAGAGAAATCATCGTTTCCGATAATGCGTATTTTAAAGTTTAGTCCTAAATCTTTTAAAACAAGACCGATGTCATCAACACAATTCATCAAATCCTGCTCTACAGAAGGATTAATTTTCGGCGATGTAAAAATAATCGTTCCGGTGTTAAAGCCAAAGTATCCATATATGCACATTGCCGTTCTCAAGCATTTTTTTATTACTCTTGTTACTGTTTCATCCTTTGAGCCATAATTCAAACCAGCTTCATGAAATGCAACATCGATGGCGTATATATTGCTTTGATTTTCCTCATAGCTAATACCCATTACATCAATTTCAGCTTGGCCGATAAGCTGGGCAAGTGACCTATTTCCCTTATAGATGTCGTATCCATGTTTTTGGGAAAACAACTCGTTGGATGTTTTCATTAGCTGCTCAAGTATCTCTTTATTTTTTAGTTCCCATTTATATGATGCTTTCCAGTTTGTTTGAACAAGCTGACATTCCTTAATGTGCTTTAGCCATGATAGGAGTAGAGATTCACCTATTTCAATTTTCATTTCTAAACCTCATTTCGACTTATATATACTTATAAATCCCCTAATTTGCTGAGTCCATCTGACAATTTCCTTACGTATCTAAGCAACCTCATAGCGTCTTGATTTTTTACAATAACTCGTTGACCTGCCCTGTATGATATATCTCCTGAGTTTTGTATATATCTTTC
>MWEH01000045.1 GCA_002070965.1 Firmicutes bacterium ADurb.Bin080
GCAATAGAAAATATCTTTCTCATTTTTTTCCTCCAGATTATATTCAATTAGGATATTCCTTTTCCATATATATAAGGATATGGAAAAAAATAGGGAAAATAGGGAAAAATTTGTCTTCCACATTAATAAGTGTCGCTAAAAATTAAGGTTTCTCAAATTAAGTGTCAAGGGCTAACTGAAGGAATAAAAAGAAGCAAATAAGAATCGTTTACATTTAGGGCCACATATACTATGGCAAAACTACATTTCTCAAAATTGGGTCTATTTTCAAAGAAGGATCTAATTGCTCAGCTTTGTCAAAATATTGTTGAGCTTCTATACGCGCCCCAAGGTTAAAAAACGCCCATCCTTTTCTATACCAAGCCTCTGCATAATTAGGATCTATTTCAATTGCCTTGTCAAAACAATCAATAGCTTCGTAGTATTTATCTTGAGACCAACCAAGCAGAATTCCTTTGTTGTACCATAAAGGTGCATACTCCGGATATATCTCAATACCTTTATCATAATACATTAGAGCTTCTGAGATATCAAGTTGGGTATTTCTCTGAACTAATTTTCCTTTTTCATTCCATATAATGCCCAAAACATTAGACACCTTATCCAGATCTGCTTTGTCTATTTCGATTTGAGAGGCGTATTCCAAAGCCTTATCTAATTTTGATATTGCATTATCATATTTTTTCTCGTTATAGAAAGATACCCCTTCATTGTAGTATGTCCAAAAATAAGATTTAGTTATGTATTCTTGAGCACCAACATCATTTCCACCTAAAATTAGATATTTTTCTAAGTATATTATTGATGCATCATATTTTTTCAAATTGAATAATGAAACTCCTTTGTTGTACCAAGCCTCCACATAATTAGGATCTATTTCAATTACTTTATCATAACAGGTTATTGCGTCAGAGTGCCTCCCAAGTTGTTGAAGCGTAACTCCTTTGTTGTACCATGCTTCTTTGTAGTTCGGGTCTATGGCAATAGCCTTGTCATAAGCCTGTATAGCTTCGGTGTACCTTCCTAGTTCGTCAAGTGTAACTCCTTTGTTGTTCCATGCTTCTTTGTAGTTCGGGTCTATGGCAATAGCCTTATCATAACAAGCTATAGCTTCTTGGTACTTTTTAAGGTAGTAAAGTGCATATCCTTTGTTGTACCATGCACCTGCATAATTTGGATCTATACCAATTGCCTTGTCAAAGCAGGTTATTGCATTGGAATAATTTCCTTGCTCCCCAAGTGCAATTCCTTTGTGATTCCATGCATGTGTCAAATATTCCTTGGATTTGGCATAATTAGAATCAATTTCTAAAGCCTTGTCAAAACTAGCTATCGCCTCGTCATACTTTTCTTGATTGTAAAATGCGACACCTTCGTTGTAGTACTTGTCTGCGTTGGGCATCATTGCAAATACTGCTGCAATTAGTATAATGACTCCAACTACCGCTACTGCAGCTATCTTGCCCTTGTTATTTTGAGGCACAGGCGTTTCGGGATTCAAATTCGTTTTTCCCACATCGCTATATATCTGGGTCTTAGTCTCTTTTGGCGTAAAATCTGAATATATCTGTGTCTTATAATCCTCAAATATAACATTAGTAATTTCAGTACCACAATAAGGACAAGTCTTCCAACTTTTTCCTATTTCTTCCCCACATTTAGGGCATTTAAGTGAAGACATAAAAATCATTTCAAACTTGATTTTAGTATATATAAATATTTGGAAATAATGGGGCAAATATCAAAGATCTAGAATCCAAAAATAAACTACTCTTTCTTCCAGTTCCAGAACTTGTTATTGGGCATCACGTGCCACTCCGTATCCCTGCATTCCGTCCTCACCGGCAGCCAAGTGCCCTTGATCTTTTTCATGGGACATATGTAGCAGGGGGCTGGGCTTTGTTTTTTCGGATTGTCTTGATAGTTGCACCTGATGTATGAAAATGATCTGCTGACATGCGATCTCTTGACGTGTGGGCAGACTATAGTGCCACAACGATCCCATGTCGATACTATTCTTATGCACCTGTCGTGCACCTTCATCTTCCTGATGCTCACTTACTCAGGTATAGTCTTCTGGATCTGCATCCTATAAAAAAGTTCAAGTCTAGTTTGCGTCAAGTTGTTGCTCATGGCCTTATTTTTAGGGCCAGGAATATTATCGCTATCCTAGCGTGAAAATGTATTTAGGGTTTATTTTTAGGGCCAGATTAGAATATGGAAAAGAATTATTTTTCCCATATTTTTATATATATGGAAAATAAAAAAGAGTTGATTAAATGAAAAAGCCAAATATGTTGTTCGGATTTATTCTATTAATCATTCTATTATTCACACCTTTATCTGCCATAGAAGCCAAAGAACTTTGGAGTTACGAACCTAACAAGGACATAGAGAATTTGCAATATTGGACAGTTTCAACTATAACAATATCCGATGATAACAAATATGTTGCAGTGGGATTATACCGACAGCTATATCTTGGGTGTTCACAAAATAATTATCAAAATGAATGCAGAAAGGAAGAATCAAAGATATTACTATTTGATATTTCAGGAAAATTACTTTGGGAGCATAAGACTACAAGCAAGATTGAGTCAACTTATTTTAGCACTGATTCTAAATATATACTTCTGAACAATTCCCCCACCTCTGGATATTACCAATTATTGGGGTATAACGATAGGCTATATCTATTCAATATAGGCGGAGAATTGTTATGGATTTATGATGATGCGATTGCTGGAAGGATAGACTCAGATGAGGTTGTTCTGTTTACACTTAATGAAATGAAAACAATACGGATAAGAATAGATAAAAATATAATTGAAGAATACCCTAATATTGGTATTTATTCCGCGAATAGAGATTTGTCAAAAGTGTTATTTACAAATACAAGAAATTTTGAGAATCAAATTGCACCTAAATATGTAGGTGTAATGGATAAAAGCGGAAAAGCCCTTTGGAAAAGGGGCATTAGAGAAGATGGGGTAGTAAGCTCAGAAGAATCTTTCATATCTGATGACGGTAAAAGAGTTATATTATTAGAAAAACCATACTTAATTTCTAGTAATGATCCCGTTATTTTATATTTCTTCAATGACAAAGGGGAAATAAAATCGACTTATCAGTATGACGGGTATTTTCTAGAATTTGCCACTTCAAAAGACGGGGAATACTCTGTTTTAGCATACCAAACTGATATAAAAGCAAGAGGATACAAGGAGGGAAATTTCTCAACAGAGAAGTATTACAACAAGTTTGTATTGTTGGATGATTCGGGCAGCATAGTTTGGGAATCCACTATTTTGGAAAGCCCGTATTCACTATCGCTTTATTCTATTAATATTTGCAATAATAAGCCCTACATACTATTTGGACTTGCCATACGAGTGGGAATGGGTTCCTTTTTTGTAATGGATAGAAATTCAGGAGAAATAATTAACACGCTAGATTTAGGTGTTGACAAAATACAGATATCCCCTGACGATAGCTATACTGTCATTGTAAGGGAGGAAGGTAATAGTTATAGTAAAATCTTCCTATATAAAACTGAAGAATTGGTAAAGATTAATGATAAAACAGAAAGCAAAGACGAGAATAAATCAAATTATCCAAATCAATTAGTGTACGTTGTTGCCATTGCCTTAATACTACTAGGGGTATATTATTACGCAAGGAAACATTAAGTGTGTTTTATTCTTATTAATATCGGATTTATCTTTCGTGCATGCCTCTAATCTCCTTTTTCATATCGTGTAAAAACAAAATAAGTCCCACAATAATAACAGGAGGGCCAAAAAGGACACCATATCTCAAAAAGGTAGAAGGAAGATTTACAAATCCCCCCATTGAAATATATCTCAACCAATCTAATAACGATTGACCAAACCATATTGAACCCAATAAGGCAATAATAATTCCAATAAATGACATGTTGAAGAATATACCGCATCTTATATAAATTTAATGATTAATGTTTAGGGCCAGAATAATTCGTGAAATAAAAAAGAGAAATAAATTAAATCCTGTTTTAATCAGTTCTTAATATCCCAATCCTTTTGCCCACACTATTCTCAATTTGTTCCTTGAGAGGATTGAACTCCTCCTTGTATAGAACTAAATCATAGATTGCTCTTTCATAGACGGATATGGAAACTATTACTTCATCTTCATCTTTTCTTATATCCAAGAACGTTCCAACAATCTCTTCCCAAGGTTTCAATCTGATCCTTTTGCGGGCTATTCCCATATCTTCTACCAATCTGAATCTGTACTCGCTTGGCATGAGTACAAAGAATGTATAATGTATTTTAGATTTGTCATGTACTCTGAACATCTTCTTTTTGATTTGCCTCAATTGTCTTTTTCTTCCAGTACCAGTATACTAATGTGGTTATGATTACGCCGTGTAAAATGGGCAATATTATTCCAGCGACCCCCTCAACGAGGAATAGTGCAATATTAAATGAGACGAAAATACCAATTCCCATACCTAAAAAGAAAATGGCTCCAATGAAGTCGCCAGTTTTATCTTCCTTCCAGAAAATGTCTTGAGATCTTGTTCCAACAATTAGTTCGCCCGTTTTATAGTATTTAATGCATTGAAAAAAGAAAAGTAATTCAAAAAACATTACAACCCCAAAGACAGCCAATACCACGAATAATCCTTTGAATAAAGAAAAAAAATCAATCAATCTCGATCTCTCCCTTGTACTCTTCTACCTTGCCAGGTTTGAAGTCGGATGTCATTTATTTGGCCTCCTTTTTCTTTTTGTCCCTTGGATCCTCCCAGATTTTCTGCTCGTAGTGGAAACGATTTAGAGGATCCTCTTTGGTATGCCAGTACCAGTAGAAGAAGACTATTTGAAATCCTACCCAGAATCCTGCCAGTAAATACCCCAATGGGAGAGGGTGTGCAAATAGGAAAATAGTATAAAAAATATTGAAAGGTATTCCGATAAATGCAAAATATACTCTTGCACCAGTTTTACTGTTCAAAGATTGCCAAGGTAGCCAAACCAACTTATCGTAACGATGAGCTCTAAATATATTGAAAGTGAGTAAAAACCCAACTACACCAAAAACTGACATTCCTAGATATGCAAAAATAATATCATTTAAGAAAGTCATCATAAATCAAGTCATTTTCCATATATTTAAGGATATGGAAAAAAATAGGGAAAATAGGGAAAAAGATTTCTTTTCCATAAAGTGTGTAGGTTATGTAGGTTTTGCACGATTTTCTAGAAAATATAAAATTTTACGCCCCGTATAGGGATTTTATGAAAACAGCCAATATCATACATAACCTACATAAATCAGATTGGCCCTATTTTTAAGGCCAGATCCTATTAAACGAATTGGCCCTATCTTTTAATAGAAGTTGGGAATGTTAAAGGATCCTTTAATAAGAAAATATAAATAATAAAAATCAACGAGCAATAATCTCCAGCGCTATCCCTTATTTTACCTTGCCCGCCATATTCCTGAACTCATTTTTTATTTCGGGGTCTGAGTCTATTGCTTCAATTAGCTCCATAATCTTCTTGAAAGTCTGTAATTTTGTACTGTCTTCCATTGTTTCATTGATGAACTCTTCCCTCAGTATCCTGTTCTTCTTCTCCATCTCAAATACTTTCTCTTCTTTCAATGGCATGCCGCAGCGATAGCAGTACTCTGAAGTTGGGCCACAGTTCTCCCTGCACCTTGGGCATACTACTGGCCTTATGTTTCCATCGTCCATGGACTCCTCAGTTTTAATGCCATATACCTTGCTGTAGATGGCCTTGTCGATGTCCCTCCCGGAAAGATGGACGTAGACCTTGGGCATCTCAGATCCAAGCTGCCACCCAAGATAGTGGCACATTTCAGACTCAGTCAATTTTGATGCCAGGTGAGTTGCCCTTGTATGTCTCAAAATATGCGGCGTTACTTTCTTCTCAATTTTGGAGTTATTTATTGCTCTTTTTAGCATGTTCTTGTATGATTCATAGAAGAGGGGCTTGCCAAAGTTCTTGTTCCCAGTCCCAACAAAAAGCGATTCGTTGGGATGAACATTGGGGTGAATCTGAATCCAGTTTTTTATGTAGGGTTCGGCCATCACAAACGGCACCAATCGCTCTCCAGTTTTTCCCCTTACCTTTACCTTTCCGCCATAGTCGTTAAATGTCAGGTCTTTGAAGGTGATTGATGCAAGCTCGCCAATTCTAAGGCCACAGTCATAGAGGAGTGCAATGGCAGCCTTGTCCCGAAGATTTGTTGCCGATTCAATCAGCTTTAGTATCTCTTCCCTAGTTAGAACCTGTGGCTTTCTTGAGTGCTTTTTCTCTCCTTTTAGGGCTTTTAGTTCAGGCCAGTCTTCCCCTTTCAACCACTTGAAGAACTTCCTCAATGTCCTCCTGTACTCATTCTTGGATGAGTCAGAGATGTCCTCAATCTCGACCTTTTCCATGACCTCGATTATGTCCTTGGAATTCCATGCTGGAAAGTCCTTGTCCTTGTATTTCTGGCATATGAGCCTCAAATCAATCATATAGCGGAGAGTCCGCAGGATGCCGATTCTGCCTGCAATTAGGTAGCTTTTGAACTCTCTAATTGTATTAATATTGGATTCAGTTATGTCTGAATTAATCAAACGCTCCTCTTCTTTTGAAAGCAAAACCTTTTCTTTGTAAATTCCCATAAATTGAGAATAGGCATTTGTGATATATACATTATCCTAACGCACTGGGAATAAATAAACGTGTCCTTCCCCCGCACACTTTTACATAGTTAATATGATTCTCTTTTTCTTCTAATAACAAGTTAATTTTAGGGCCTAGTCCATCTTTTTCCTAATCTCCTTTAATCTCTTAAAAATTTTTAGCATCAATCCGCTTTCTATTGTTTCTTCAAGCAGACCCTCGCAGAATCTGCCCTGCCTGATTATTGTTGTGAGGAGCCTTCGGATATCTTTTATATCTGCCTTAGATAGCTTCTCATCACTGGCAGAGTATTCTCCGGCTTCTGCAATCCAGTCCATCCACCTGAATTTAGTTACAAATCCTTCCTTGTAGAGGTCATCGTAGAACTTTAGCCCGATGCCTGTCAGAACGTAAAAAGGTAGTACGACTGCTCCAGATTCGTCTTGAGAGTCTTCACAATAAAATTTATTGGCCTTGTCTTCTAACAGTGGAAGGTATTTCAGGATGTTATCTATATTCTCCTTTGTTAGTGGAACAGATTCTTCTACCCAGGTCATTGTAATCTTCTTGTAATGATACTCTATGCTTATAATTGTATTTGAATAGAATTATTTTTCCCCTTTTTCCATATTCTTATATATGGGGAAAACTAATATATCTTGATGTATGACACTATTTTTATTATAAATTTCAATCATGTTCTCGGAGGAAGGTAATTGGCAAATTCTCTTGATATAAAAACACTTGAAAACTGGCTTTGGGAAGCTGCATGTAAAATACGGGGAGAAATTGACGCCCCAAAATACAAGGACTACATTTTACCGATTATATTTTTGAAAAGACTTTCAGATGTCTTTGAAGACGAGCTGGATAGACTGTCAAAGGAATATAACAGCAAAGAAATAGCTGAAAAACTAATTGAAGAAGACCATAAACTTGTGAGATTTTATATCCCAAAAGAATCAAGGTGGGATGTAATATCAAAATTGACTGTAAATGTGGGGCAGACATTAACAGATATTGTAAGATCAATTTCTAGAGAAAATCCAAAACTACAAGGCGTAGTTGATTTAAAAGATTTTAACGAAACAGCTTCAGGTCAGAGAATTATAAGCGATGAAAAATTGATTTTATTAATAGATGTTCTAGGCCGTTACCGACTTGGAACAAAGGATGTTGAGCCAGATATTTTAGGAAGGGCATATGAATACCTACTTAGAAAGTTTGCTGAAGGAAGTGGGCAGAGCGCGGGAGAGTTCTACACGCCAAAAGAAGTTGCAATCATGATGTCATTAATTCTAGACCCCAAACCAAATGAAATAATTTATGACCCATGCTGTGGCAGTGGAGGATTATTGATTAAATGCAATCTTAGATTTAATGAAAAATATAAAAACGATGCCATCGTCACACCTTTGAAATTTTACGGGCAAGAGATATTGCACGGTACTCTAGCAATGGCAAAGATGAACGTTTTTATCCATGACATGGAAGCAACGATCGCTCTTGACGATACGATGAATAGGCCCGCTTTTAAAAATCCCGATGGCTCATTAATGAAGTTTGATATTGTAACTGCAAATCCGATGTGGAATCAGGACTTTATACAGAGTGTTTATGAAAATGATGCGTTTAATAGATTTAGATTTGGTATCCCCCCATCAAGCAGTGCAGACTGGGGATGGATTCAACACATGTATTCTTCCCTTACTGTAAAAGGAAGGATGGCAGTAGTTCTTGATACAGGCGCAGTTTCAAGAGGAAGTGGAAACCGAGGAAAGAACAGGGAGCGCGACATAAGAAAGGAGTTTGTTGATAGAGACTTAGTTGAAGCAGTGATTTTAATGCCAGAAAATCTCTTTTATAACACAACAGCGCCAGGAATTATTTTAGTCATAAATCTAAATAAAGCACAGAAAAATGAAATGCTTCTAATCAATGCCTCAAAACTATTCAAGAAAGGAAAGCCAAAAAATTACATGGATATTGATGAGCACCTTCCTCAAATCGCTTCGATCTATCACGACTGGAAGGAGGTTGAAGGAATAAGTAAGATTGTTTCAAAAGATGAAGTAATAAAAAATGATTACAATCTAAGCCCTTCAAGGTATGTATACCAAAACGGAACTGAAGAAGTTCTTCCTCTTGAAGAAGCTGTAGTTCTCTTAAAGGAAGCAGAGGAAGAGAGGGGCGAAGCAGAAGAAAAGTTAAATCAAATACTTTCTAAGATGGGGTTTAAATAATGACTGAAAATGATTTTAAAGAGACAGAAATTGGACCGATACCTGAAGAGTGGGAAGTTGTTAGTTTTACTAAATGCATAGATAAAGCTAAAATAAATATTGGTAGTGTTAAAAAAGACGCTTATTTAAAATATGGAAAATATCCCATTATAGATCAAGGACAAAATAAAATAGCTGGATACAGCAATGATTTTGATTCATTGTATAGAGGAGCCCTCCCAGTAATAATATTTGGGGATCACACAAGGATTTTTAAATTTGTTAATTTCCCTTTTATATGCGGAGCAGATGGAACAAAAATTATTATTCCAAATCCCAAGTTGTTTTCTCCAAATTTTTTATATTATTTCTTAGTTAATTTAAAAATACCAAACAGAGGTTATAACAGACATTATTCAATATTAAAAGAAAAGTTTGTTGTAAGACCACCACCCCCAGAGCAAAATCAAATCGCAGATATACTTTCAACTGTCCAAGAAGCCAAGGAAAAAACAGAAGACGTAATCAACGCCACAAAAGAGCTAAAAAAGTCCTTGATGACACATCTTTTTACTTACGGCCCAGTTCCGGTAAGCGAAGCAGAGCAAGTAAATCCAAAGGAGACAGAAATTGGACCTATACCCGAAGATTGGGAAGTTACAAAACTCGGTAATCTATTCGAAATACAACAAGGTATCACACTTTGTCGTGAGCCAAGCCCAGGTAAATTATTAAGACCATTTTTAAGAACATCAAATGTATTCTGGGGTAAAATCGATTTATCTAATCTTGACATTATGTATTTTTCTGAAAAACAAATACAATCTCTTACTTTAAAATCTAAAGATTTGCTCATCTGCGAAGGTGGAGATATTGGCAGGACTGCAATATGGAACAAACAAATAGCCGAGTGTTGCCACCAAAATCATTTGCATCGATTAAGGGTAAAGAATGGTCTGGGGGCAATGCCAGAATTTTATATGTATTGGATGCAATTTGGAATGTTAATTAGAGGCTTATATTCAGAAGAAGGGAATAAAACTACAATCCCAAATTTATCTCGTTCTAGGTTAAGTAATTTTCTTATTCCACTTCCTCCACTGCCAGAGCAGAAGCAGATTGCAGATATGCTTTCAAAAGTTGATAGCAAAATAGAAGCTGAGGAAAACAAAGCAAAAGCATTGGATGCTCTTTTTAAAACACTTCTTGAAAACTTGATGACTGGAAAAATAAGAGTTAATTCTCTGGGGATGTCGTCTTGACTCTTGGAGGGGAGCGTGGCTCCGTTCAAAATCCCATGATAGCCTATGCTAAAGAGGTAGGATGGGAGTATTTATCTCAGGACGCCGCCCTAGGAATGAGGAACTCCCTTACAAACATCTCTTTTGATAAACTATTCATAGAGCAGCTAAAGAAACTAAACTCTGAGTTTATGACTGATGAGCTAGCAACAGAAGTTTTAAACAGGATCAAAAGGCTCTCCCCTACAATTGAAGGAAATCTATTCACTTGGGAGTATCTTAAAGGCCTAAAGACTATCTTTGTCCCTAAGGAAAACAGAGAGAGAAACATAACTTTAATCGATAAAGAGAATATTGAAAATAACACATTTCATGTAACTGATGAGTTTAAGTTTACAAACGGAACAAAGACAATCAAAATGGACATAGTTTTTTTGATAAATGGTTTGCCCATAGTTTTAGTTGAGACCAAGGCCGCTAAAAAGATAGAGGGGTTAAGTGAGGCTTTAGACCAGGTAAGAAGGTATCATCTTGACTGCCCAGAGATTTTATCGATTCTCCAGCTTTACGCCATAACACACATCATAAGATATTACTACAGCTGCACCTGGAACAGCTCTAAAAAAGGGCTTTTCAACTGGAAGGATGAGAATGGTGGGGACTTTGAATCTCTTGTCAAGTCTTTTTTTGATAAAGATAGAATTGTTAAGGTTATTACTGATTTCATATTATTCACAAGGGCAGACGATGAGCTAAAGAAGGTAATACTAAGGCCGCACCAGATTAGGGCAGTCGATAGGCTCGTTCAGAGGGCGGAGGATTCAAAAAAGAAAAGGGCATTAATCTGGCATACTCAGGGAAGTGGTAAAACTTATACAATGATAGTAACAGCCCAAAGACTACTACAAAACCCCACTCTTGAAAACCCAACAGTTTTGATGTTGGTCGATAGAAATGAACTAGAATCTCAGCTTTTCTCTAATATCTCCTCAGTAGGAATTGAAAATGTGGAGATAGCCCAGACAAAAAAACACCTTAAATCTCTTTTATCAGAAGATAGGCGCGGGCTTATTGTATCTACTATTCATAAGTTTGATAAGATGGATGAAAATATAAACACAAGGCGCAATATCTTTGTTTTGGTCGACGAAGCACACAGAACAACAAGCGGCACACTAGGAAACTATCTAATGGGGGCGCTATCAAATGCTACCTATATTGGTTTTACTGGAACTCCAATTGATAGGACCGCCCAAGGTAAGAGCACATTTATCACATTTGGTATAGATGATCCTCCAAAAGGCTACCTTGACAAATATGGTATAGGGGAATCAATACAGGATGAGACAACAGTTCCTCTAAATTATACCCTTGCCCCAAATGAGCTACTTGTTGAGCGTGAAACATTAGAAAAAGAGTTTCTCAATTTAAAAGATTCTAAAGGACTAAGTGATATAGAGGAGTTAAACAAGGTTCTCGAAAGGGCAGTAAATCTAAAGAATATGATGAAGGGAAAAGATAGAGTCAAAGAAATCTCAAAGTATGTTTCAGACCACTTTACTACCTATATCGAGCCTATGGGGTACAAGGCATTCTTAGTTGCTGTTGACCGTGAGGCATGTGCAATGTACAAGGAAGAGCTTGATAAACTTCTTCCAAAGGAATACTCTGAAGTTGTCTATAGCCCTTATTATAATGACCCTCCGTATATGGCAAAGTATCACCTCGATGAAAAAGAAGAGACTTCTATAAGGAAAAACTTCAGAGCTTCAGGCAATCTTCCAAAGATACTGATAGTCACAGAAAAACTTCTTACTGGCTTTGATGCCCCAATTCTTTACTGCATGTATCTAGACAAACCTATGAGAGACCATGTTCTATTACAGGCAATTGCAAGGGTAAATAGGCCCTACGAAGATGAGAGTGGTAGAAAAAAGCCCTCTGGCTTTGTATTGGATTTTGTTGGGCTATTCAATAAGCTTGAAAAGGCACTGGCATTTGATTCTTCAGACCTTGATGGCATAGTAAATGACATCGAAAAGGTAAAAGATGCATTTAGAGAGATTATGGAAAAATCAAAAAAAGAATACCTTGTAATAATTGAAGGTAAATCAAAGGATAAAGCAGTTGAGGCAGTCCTATCTCATTTTATGGATGAAGAAATAAGACATGAATTCTATAGCTCATTTAAGTCTCTCTCTGCAATGTATGAGATTCTATCCCCGGACAATTTCTTAAGGCCCTATATAGAGGATTACGAAACACTCTCTAGTATGTATAGTATTCTAAAGGATGCTTACGAGCCCGGGATATCTGTTGACAAGGAGTTCTATAGAAAGACAGCAGCTCTTGTCCAAGAACATTCAAGATCTGGAAAGATAAAAAAGATCCTTGACATATATGAAATCAATGAGAATACAATAAAGAAGATAGAAGAAGATACAATCTCAGACCGAGAAAAGGTCTATAACATTAGTAAAGGGATAAATGAATTAATCAAGAAAAAAGGAGCCACATCCCCATATTTAATATCTATTGGCGAGAGAGTCCAAAGATTAATCACAATGTACAATCAAGGGCAGATTGATACAAAGGATACTCTTGATGCCCTTATTAATAGAGTAAATGAAATAAACGACTCCACCAAAGCAGACAAAGAAAAAAATATGTCTAGCGATATATTTACTCTTTTTTGGATGCTTGATAGGTCAGGAATAAAAAATGCAGAGAAAAAGGCAAAAGAGATGGAAGAAATATTTGAAAAATATCCCAACTGGAAAAAGAGTGAGGGCCAGGAGAGAGAAATTGTAAAGCCGAAAATCTATAAACTAATTCTAAGCGACGAGTCAAAAGATATTAAAAAGGTAACAGAGCTTGGAAATGACATAATTAGGATCCTAAAAGGTGCTTAGATTGATAACAAGGGAAGAGTTCATACAAGAGATAAAAAAATGGTCAGAAGAACTAAACGTAGAACCTAGCACAATTCAGATGAGAGAAATGAAGAGAAAAGTTGCAAGTTGCTCTTCCAAGGGGCGAATAACTTTTGATAAGTCTATTCTAAAAATGTCAAAAAAGGAAAGAGATGAAATCATAGTCCATGAACTTTTACACCTTAGATATCCAAGCCATGGAAAAATGTTCAAAGCAGTTTTGAATTCCTATATCAATAAGTAAAATTAAGAATATAAAAATAAGAAGGAGTAAATATTAAATTCTTAATTTACTAATAATTTATGTAATAAGAAGCTAGTTGGCGTTAAACTGATGTTATGTTACCTTTTAGTCCTACCAACTTTAATTTTATAAATAAGATATTTTATACATCAAAAAAGCAGAGATATAAAGGAAGTATATTATCTCAAGATGATGACTCAAATTAATAGAGATGTTTCACCAGATAATATTATCCTTCTTCTTTCTACACTTACTGCAAACTAGAAAAGTATTCTGATTTTTAGAATCGTAACAGTAGCACGCAGTCATCTCAATCGGCCTAGCCAGCACCACCCCGCACCTAGAACAGTAGTACTCTCTCATGCCTTCATTATTCATGCTGCTTCGTAATACTTTGGCCTTAATTTTAGGGCCAATAAAAATCTAAAAGAGTTACATTTGGAAAAAAAATAAATTTAAGGAAAAAATGTTTGACAAAGAAGCACAGTTATGAAAGAAGGAAATGAACATTATAATCAATCAATTGTTATTTGAAATAGTAAGTATATTCAATAGATTTAATCGACAACAAATTTTATAACGAAAGTAACAAGTAAGATATGATGGGTGCAATCAAAGCAATTTTTGGACTATTGGTAATGGGTGTAGGTGGATTGATACTTGTTAAATATTCACTTCCTATGTTATTTCTGTTTTTTAAGATTAGCCCGTTGGTTGTATTTATGGGATTCCCTTATATAGCTGGTATAATGATGTTTCCTTTATTTTTATTATGGATAGGATACCTTTTGATTAAGGATTAGCTAAATTGAATATCATTTTCCAAGCCAAAAGGAATGGCCCTAATTTTAAGGCCAGGTATATTACCACTATGCTAGTGCATAATTTTATTTAGTATTAATTTGAAGTGCTGAGAATAGCCATTATTTTTTTTTTAAAAATTGCCTGGGTCGGGGGTTTCAAGAAGACTATAGATTTACCCAGGCATAGGCGTGAAAAAATGGCGGCATAATTTTAGGGCCCAGACATAAACTGGGGAGTTTATGAGATGATAGATTTTTCTGGGCCTTAATTCCTATAATTGGCTTTCACCTTTAAGGTCTTATCAGAGCACATTTGTATTTAATTTAAAAATATAAACGGGCATTGGGATAGTTGGCCCTAATTTTAGGGCCACTATATTAAACTAATCATCCTTAAAATTAAATTAAAAAATATTTTTATTTTTATCTATAAATAATGAAAATTATTGTTAGATATTTCTAAAAAAATTAGATAAAGGAAAAAGTTATATAGTAAATGTGTAAGTTGAAAACGGTGATAACAT
>MWEH01000046.1 GCA_002070965.1 Firmicutes bacterium ADurb.Bin080
TTATTCACCCCCTCTTTTGAAATAACATCACAGATAGAAGTAACAATCGTGTCAACCAGCTCTTCAGCCCAAACCATTAAATGAGTGTCTTCAATCATAACCTGAATAATTTAGTGTTCACCCAAAATTAAAACACTCTCCCCACCCAAACAAACAAATCAGGAAGAAACAACTCCTTGATTATTAAAGTTTATACGAATTGTCTTTTTTTGCCACAACCCACACCCCCAAGAAAAAATCAGATAATTTTTAGGACAAAAATTGGGTGGGGGTTTGGAGGAAAATGAAAATGAATATTGAATCTCCAGAGGGTTGTTTAGTTAAATGTTACTTGGTTGCCATTGGGGCATTGAATGCATCAATGAATTTTAAATATTTACCTTGTAATCTGTTTTTTTTGAATATTATATAGCTCCTTATGATAGAAAATATAATTCACAAAAAAATCTATTTTAATTCTTCTACTACGTAACCTTGGTTATTGTAAAAAAAATCTCCTTCTATTGTTTCAATTTTTTTGATTGTTGCCTTAATTGCGTGTTCTGATTCGTCAATTCCAATCCATCTTCTTCTATTGTTTTGTGCAGATTTTAAAGTTGTTCCTGATCCACAAAAACAGTCAAGAATAATACTGTTTTCATTAGAGGAAGTCCTTATTATTAGATCCAATAATTCAGCATTTTTTTCAGTCGGATAAGTCGGGTATTGAGGGTCTTTATATTCCCAAATATCTTGGACTCTTTTACCTTCTCTTTCATCTGCAAAAATAATTTTTCTTGGATTGCCCGTAGGTGACCATTCAATTAATCCGTTATTATCCCACTTTTCTAATGTTGTAATATCTGTTCTCCAATGTCTTCCAGGTGGGGGCATAATACCTTTAAATGGTTTGTTTGAGTTCCCGTTTTCTGTTTCTCCTGGTGCGTGAATTGGGACAGTTGTATATCTTCTTCCTTGTTTATCACGCTTTGGAAATAGTTTTTCAATATCTTTATCGGAATATTTTTCTCTTGGCTCATTCCAAATAGGTTTACTTGTTTTGGTGTAAAAAAGTATTAAATCTTTAATATTTCCATAACCAATTCTTGCAAAATTTTTTGGGTTGCATTTAATTCTTGTAATGTCATTTTTGAAATTTTCAATACCGAAAACTTCATCCATCAATATTTTTACGTAATGCCCAATTTTATAATCAATATGTAAATATATTGAGCCTTGTTCTGACATCAACTCTTTTATTAAGAGGAGTCTTTTTTTAAGGAACTCTAAAAAAGTATTCCCTAGCAATTTATCGGAATAAGCTATTTCTCCATTTTTTGAATTACTAATAGTTGAGGCTCTTCCATTTGTAATTGTGAAATTCCCCCCTGTTGCAAAAGGTGGATCAATGTAGACCAAATCAATCTTGCCTTTTAGTTGTTTATCAGCAAGCAAATAATTCAGACCTTTAAGATTATCAGATTTAATGAGCAAGTTTTTCATAATACTATATCTGGTATAGGAATTCTCTGAAAACTAATGCACTCATAATATTATGGTTTCGGTATTCCTCTGTAATTGCTTTAAACATTTTATTTTTACCTTCAATATATAGTACACCGTCAAGAATGGCTACTTTCACTGCATCTACACCTTCTACTTCAATAGTACTTATTGCATCATTAAATTGTGCGTTTTGGTGCCCTCCAAAATCGGTCAGAAACTTCGCTTCGCCAATTACTAATTTTTTATTAAAACGTCCCACAAAGTCTAGACCTTTGTTGTGGTAGTATCTTAAGTATTTTCGCGCAAAAAACATCATTGCATTGTCTCCTGCATCTAAAATTGCATCTTCTTCATTACTTAAAAATTCATTAAGAGGTACTGGTTCAATTCCTAATGATTTATTTTTCAACCATTGACGAAACATGGGCCCAATTTGTCTATTAGTTTCTTTAGGCTCACTGCATCTTTCAAATATTTCATCAAGACCCATTTCATATAATCTTCCACAAATACGGTTGATAGTTCGTGGATTTCTATCTATGGCTGTGCTGTCTCTTTTTAAGTAAGCTATATAACTGTCCTTTATTGGGAATAAATCTAGATGAAGTAATTGTCTTATTAGTAGATCATTATCTTTTTTTGCAAATGATTTTTCAACTTCTTTCCACAATGCCTGGTCAATTTCTCTTATTCCTTCAGGAATTGTCGGGTATACTTGAAATAGGTCATCCAAGTATGACCTTTGATTTGCATATTCTATACTTAAACTAATCCATTTATTCATATTATTATTTTTTGTTTATTATATATTTCTTTGCCAGAATTACTTTCATAAGTTTATTATCTTTTATCCCTTCGATTACGTTGTGAGTCAAATCACGTTGTCCTAGGGCCCATTTCATTTCCAAACTAATCTGTTCATCATATTTATCAATTGATACCGTTAATACAGGCTGTCCAGGAGGGCCTCTCCGCTATTCTGTAGCCTCCTCTCTTCGTTAAGGGTTGCTGTATATATTTGGGTGGTGGCCGGGTTGGCGTGTCGTAGTGTAAATTGGGCCGTTTCCAGGCTTCCCCCTGCTCTTAGTATGTTTACT
>MWEH01000047.1 GCA_002070965.1 Firmicutes bacterium ADurb.Bin080
GCTTTTTAAAGCTATTAATAATAGCGACGACTTGGTCGCTGCAAACATGATGAGGATTGCATTGTTTACAGGCATACGGCGAGGAGAAATGTTTAAATTAAAATGGACTGATATTGATTTTGATAAAGGATTTATCTTTCTGCGTGACCCCAAAGGTAAAGAACCTCAAAAGGTACCTCTCAATGACTCTGCAAGAGCAGTGTTTGAAAGCATGCCAAGACATAAATCAGGATTTGTCTTTACTATGAACAATGGGAAACCTTTTCTAACCGATCTTAGAAGACGACTAAACAGAATCAGAGATGCTGCAGGAATACCAGGCGAGTTTAGGGCGCTGCACGGTCTGCGTCATGTTTATGCTTCTATGCTCGCATCATCAGGTCAGGTGGATATGTATACCTTACAGAAATTGCTTACCCATAAATCACCGCAGATGACTCAAAGGTATGCCCATTTGAGGGACGAAACTTTAAAAAGAGCATCCAATTTAGCCGTAAGCATTATTCAAGAATCAATTAATAAGAAGTCTGCTGATGTGAACAAACAGTCAAAAGAAAAAGGAAGAAAAAAATGAATGAAGATCAAAAAAATATAACACGGAAATTCACAGGAAATCATTACTCCGAGTTTTCTTTAGATGAATTTAAACATCACTATACCATTGAAGGTCTTTGCAAGGCTATAAGGACGGATGATTATAAAATAAAATTTTACAAATCGTCAGACAATTCTATTGGCAGATTAAATGAGATTTTGGAATCCATTGAATTATGTGAAATATTAGTTGAAAAACAAGGTGATCGTAATTGGTCTTTCGACGTTAAGTATTTATTCTCAGTAACATCCAAAATCCGTGATAAAAAAAATTTATTTTCTGAGTTAAATGACGATGAACAGACTAAAATTATGAGACTCAATAGGTTACTCATAGAAGAAACTTATCCGCAAAACGCTCCCAAAAGTGCAAAATATTTTATTCCACCAGGACTAAAGTATTATGTCGATGTTTTTGAGGATCATTACAAAATAGCGAAGGGAGAACCAATATTAATTATTGGTCAGACAGGAGTGGGAAAATCGTTATTCCTTCACATTTTTGAGAAACTTTACAGAATAGACCATAAGGAGGGAAATACTCATCCGATAGTGAAAGCAAATTGTGCACATTTTGGGGGAGATCCCAACTTGGTTCGTTCCGAATTATTTGGTCATATGGCAGGATCATTCACAGGGGCAATAGCAGACAAAAAAGGTTTGGTCGAGATGGCAAATGGCGGGGTTTTAATCTTAGAAGAAATTGGAGACCTGCCTCTGGAGAGTCAGGCAATGTTGCTTACTTTTATTGAAACTGGTGAATATTATCGTATCGGCGACGGAATGAATAAAAGGTCGAAAAAGATTCAAAACAGATCTGGATTTACTAGTGACATGGAATCTGTAAATGATTTAAATACAGATAGCGAGAAAATTGGTATGGGTAAGCCAAGAAGTGCGAATGTTCAAATAATTGGTTTGACAAACAGGGAGGATTGTTTAAGGGAAGATTTTAAAAATAGGTTTTTCCCTTTTTATGTCCCGCCTATTTATAAAAGAAGAAACGATATTCTCTATTACTTTATTGCAGGTTTTCCTGATTTATTTCCGGCAATGACCCCATATGAAACGTTGACTTTAATGGCATACAACTGGCCAGGCAATGTAAGGGAGATCGAGAGGATTGGCCTCTTGCTGAGACGCGGCAGAGAAGATATGAAGAGAATGCGCTTCAGTTCCGAACAAGAAAAAACATCATTTGAAAAAGGGAGACTTTTTCGATTAATTAATGCTCTCGGTGGAATAACGAATGAAACACCCTTAGCATTTAAGGGAGAAATATTACATTCATCTTTAACTGATATTGGTATTGACGTTGAATTCCTTGAATCAATTATGAATAAATACAGAGTTGGACTCAGTAATTTCACAGAATGTTCTTTTTTTGATGATATTCATTATCTTGCCATAAACACAAATTTAAGCGAACGATACGGGTTACGTTATACATATAAAATTAATTGGCTTGAGGAAGCTTACAAGGGACTTGAAGTTTTTTGCGAAATATTTTGTCAGCATCCAATGAGTGATGGCAATCTTTTTGATTTGCCCAAATTTGTTCCAAGCAATCCAATGAATGAAGTAAAATACCCTAAAAATCAGAAAGCAAAATTCAAAAAATTAATTGAATCAATATTCGACTATGTGCAGAAGAACAACAAAGATATAGAATATTCAAATAAGTGTGAATCTGAAGAGGTTGACATATTTTCTCTAAATATTGATGATTATTTAAAAATATATTACCAGACAATTCTTGATCGAGCACAAGGCAATCAAACAAAAGCTTCACAACTTGCGGGAATGAAACTTACAACTTTTAGAGACAAGTTAAAAAAATACGATATATTGGGAGAAAAAAATAAGTTGAGATTTAAAATCACTTCTTAATAGGGACTCAAAAATATAGGTGCAGATACTGCCGACGCAACAGTAACCATTTCGAATAATCAAACAGTTAATCAAAAATACCTATCACCTAATCATCATA
>MWEH01000048.1 GCA_002070965.1 Firmicutes bacterium ADurb.Bin080
AATTCTACCGCAAATTCCTTCCCACACTAACTTCCACTTCAAATTCCACTGTGGAACTTACTTTGGGAATTTACTAAAAGTAATGAGCTACGTTACAAGAGCCAAGGTAATCTTTTCTAGATTGACCTAGGTGCGCTGATAATATATTATAAAAGATAGATTAATTGAGGAGAAGATTATGCCAGAAGATAAAATATTCAGCTTTTATTACGGACAAAAAGGCATTATTCCTCTTGCTTTAGTTTTTTTTGATGGATTATATAAGTTTTTTTGTACTATTGAAGGGAAAAAAGGAATATATCTATCTACATCCGCTGATCTAGTTAGTTTTGAAGACACAAATTTGTTTTTAGATGTATCTGCTGTTGGCGGAGCCTCAGCTTTTGTGAAAAATGATAAGATTTATTTCTTCTTTTCAGATAAACGTGGGGTTATAAGGTCTGCATCTTTAGACAGAACCGGAAATATAATTGAGTACCCTTTACCGATGGTTAATAAAAAAGGTCTTTTTGATCCGAAAGTATTTTATGATTCAAATAAGTTTTTCTTGTTGTGCTGTTCATTAAAAGGTACTGTTTTTCTTTATGAATCGGAAAATTTATTTGATTTTATTTATTTTAATTCCTGTCAAGTACCAAATAACTCTTCTTTATGTTGTCCAAGCATGCAAAAAATTGGGGATGAATGGGTACTTATCTATGAGGAAAAAGGGTGGATATATTTTCATAAGGCCCATATTGATTTAACAAATAAAGAGTTTTTTCTAAAAGAAGAAAAAGAATTATTGGATAAAGTCTCTTCTCCAAGAATAGCTACACTTCTTGACGGACGAACGATTATGGCATGTATAAGTCATAAAAGTTTAGTTTTTCGAGAAATATGGACAAAAGATGGTTCAATATTTCTCTTTCCTCTGTCAGAAATGGAAGCTAGAAAGGTTATAAAAGACAATTTCGAAGTGAATGACACAAAAAAAGCCCAGGTTGAGCTTTTTGAAACAAAAAATATTTCAGTTGAGCTTAAGTTGAGTTCAATGAGTAAAAATAAAACCCTTATATGTTTTAGCGAGAATACTACATATCCTGAATACCTTTGGATAAACACAGAGGAGAAAAATTTAGTACTGAGTACTGGTAAACAAAAAGCAGAAATAAGTAGAAGGGAATATTATGAAGAAACACCCGAATTAGTGATTTTTTTTATAAATGATGTAATCGAGGTGTATTTTAAAAAAATTGGGCTAGTGATTTCTTCCTCAAACCCTTATCAAAGTTCCCAAAAGGCGAAGATAAAGATTTTGTCCGAAACACAAATGTCTCCTAAAATAGCAGTTTTTTCTTTATGAGAAGTTTTACTTGAAACCCAAATACCCTTTTGAATTGCAGTTTCCTCTCAATTAGAAGTTTTGGTTGAAACCCAATATTACTACTTCTCTCCTTCCTTTTTTGGGATGGGATAGTTTTGTCCCTTAAGTCATTGTATTATATTATTGATTGACTTATTTATTGAAAAACCATACGATATTCATGTATAGGAGAAGATATGGCAATAAAAGATACCTTTAAAAAGATATATTTTGACAATATAAAAAGACCCGGTGCGGATAAGCTTTTTGAATACCTCGAAAGTACTGATTTTTTCACTGCTCCCGCCAGTACTAAATTTCATTTGGACAAAGAGGGGGGACTTTGTGAACACAGTCTTAATGTTTATTATCGGCTGAAAGATATTATGGATAACGAAAAGAAGGATTGGGCAAAGCATATTTCCGCTGAAAGCATTGCTATTTGCGGGTTATTGCATGACCTTTGTAAAGCTAATATGTATGTGGTCGAATATAGAAACGCAAAACAGCCCGATGGATCCTGGTCAAAAATACCATATTTTACAATAGATGAAGATATGCCATATGGGCATGGGGAGAAATCAGTATACATTATTAACGGGTTTCTGAAACTAACCAGGGACGAGGCCATGGCTATAAACTGGCATATGGGGGGCTTCGATGAGCGTGTAAAAGGTGGAAGTTTTCAAATAGGCAAGGCTTATCAAAAACATCCTTTAGCAGCAGTAATGCATGTAGCTGACCTGCTCGCAACTTATATAGATGAATCGGAGTAACCCTTTTTTGTCCCGTTAAATCATCCGTATTAACCCTTATGAAAAATACATTATATTTAGCACTTTTTGATTGAAAAAAATTTTATTCAATATAGCGAGAACACCTGTGACTTTAGTCATGGGATGAATTGCCAACGATTAATTACATATTTCAATTAAAAACACACTAAAAACCCACAAGCCGTTTAATAAGTATCAAAACATATGATAAACTACAAATAAGGAGTTGAAAAATATGGCGGAAATATATCGTTGTAGGGGGTTATGTATATTCCATTCAATATCATATTGTTTGGTGCGTAAAATATAGACATAAAGATTTGAAAATGAATTAAAAAAATTATGGAAAACCCCTCATATTTCATAGCTACTGTTTCAGAAAATACAGAAGACCAAATTAAAAAGTATATAGAAAGTCAAAAAGAAAAATAAAGAATGGAAAAAGCATATAGGTTTAGAATATATCCT
>MWEH01000049.1 GCA_002070965.1 Firmicutes bacterium ADurb.Bin080
AGAAATGATATCAAAGCAGGATTTAAACATGAATACCATAGAAGATACTGTTCAGGTTTTGAGAGATAATAAAACAGAACTCCTAAAATTATGAACAGCGACCAGGGCTCTCAGTTTACAAGTGATGATTACATAAACATCCTGAAGGCCAATAATATCAAAATATCTATGGATGGAAAAGATAGAGTACTTGACAATCAAAGGATAGAGAGAGTTTTTAGATCCTACAAATGGGAAAATTCTATCTTGAAGAATATGAAAATGGGCATCAGTTGTATAAAATGACACAGGAGCATATTCAATACTACAACAATGTAAGACCACATCAGTCACTGGACTATAAAACACCGGCTCAAGTCTACTATGACCCGAATTGTAATTTAGGTACAGCGATATAAGTATACCCACATTTATTCAAAGTAAGGAGGATCTAACTTAATTTTTTAAAAAAATTGTCTTGATAGTTGGGAGCAGTATAGATCTTCTCCCCTTAGATTGACGCATCAGAAATGTTAATCTGGATAATAAAATTAATTATCCGGAAAGTGATATATATATGAAAAAAGGTATACAGATAAACAGATCATAGACATTCTAAAGATGCATGAAAACGGTACACCATTCAAAGAAATTATTCGGTAGTACAATATCTCTGAACAGATCATATATCAATGGAAATCTAAATATGGCGATATGGAGATTAGCGAAGCAAAGCGCCTTAAATAACTCGAAGATGAGAACCGAAGACTTAAGCAAATTGTAGCTGATCTGACGCTTGACAATCAGGCACTCAAATTGATGATTCAGAAAAACGAATTAAGCCTGCCCGCAAAAAAGAGATAGCAAATGAGCTTCGGCAATAATTAAATCTAAGCGAGCGGCGTGTGTGCAGGCTTTTGAGTATAAACAGAACATTCAAACGCTACCAATCACCAAGATTAGAAAAGGATGCTGCTATTTCTGATGGGCTTTCCAAGCTTGCAGCTTTGAACAGACGCTATATAAGGACAGAGTTCAGAAAATAACTAAAACAACTTGGCATAATCCAAAGTTTAAGCTATACCGGACGGTGCTACTATAATGAAAGAATAGAAAGCTTCTTTGCTACATTGAAGAAAGAGAAAGTATATAATATTCCTATTTATATGATGACCAGAAAAAAAGTAAAAAGAATGCTATTCAGATACATCTTCTGATATTACAATACACAGAGAAACACAAGTTTTAATCCCTATGGAATGACTCCTATAACGGATCGTAAGCTTGCCTGTTAATAGATTAACGAGTAGATCATGGATAAAAGTAACGATAACCTAAGAAATCAAAACTAGGTTATTTTTTATTTTGGGTGTTCTGTGACTCTACATTTCTTGACAATTCCAGTAGTATCTAAAAGATATTTGAGCCTTTAAAGACAGGAGATATGTCTGCAATATGCTTTTTTTACTCACATTGAATCTAATAGTTTTAATGCTCTTTCTTTGCGTTCTTTACTGTACTTTCTCAATTATAAATACCTCTTCTTTTGATTTTTGTTTTATCACTTTTGGGGTATTTGCCGACTCACTTATATGATAGCTGTGAAAAGGTGGTGTCTTATGTTAACAATAGATTTTGAAAATTTTTATGCTCATAAAGTTGAAAGGTACAATGGTACTTATATCATAGGGAGAATACTAGATTCTGAAGGAAATACTTTTACGGCAAAGGAGGTTTATCTACTATTCTTAAAATGTAGAGAAGTGAATGACATTTTAGAAATCGTAAGAGAATTTCACGGTCATTTCGCAATAGTGTATCAAAACAAATCTGAAATTTACGTTATTCAAGATATTATTAGAAGCATACCGATATTTTATTTAAATGAGAGGAACTCACTTATTATTACTAATGATCCATATAAATATTCAAAACTTCCAATAAAAGACATTAATCATCAAGAATTTTTAGCTGCTTGTTATATTTCTGGAAATAGGACTCTTTTTTCAAATATCAATCAAGTCGAAGCAGGCTGTTGGCTATGCGCTTACAATTCTAATGGAGAATTTTATTATAAGTATGGAAGATATACAGGTCTATTACATAAATTTTCTAACGCCAATACAAATGACATAATTGTATCTGATTTAGATGCTGTGTATAACTCTGTTTTTAAGGGACTTATCAATTATTTAAAAGGTAGGAGAGTTGTTATTCCATTAAGTGGTGGACACGATTCGAGATTAATTCTTTATTACTTATGTAAGAATGAATATAAAAACATAACAACATTTTCATATGGCTGGGAGAATAATTATTTAAGCGAAGGCAGTGTTTCTGAAAATGTTGCAAAGTATTTAGGAGTAGAGTATAGGTATATTCCCTATAGAAAAAATGATATTATGAAAATGATTAAAGAAAAAAAGCGATATATGAATATTTTATTATATGGCAGCATGGGGACAAGTTTTCCTCATTTGCAAGATTGGTATGCAATTGATTATTTAACAACTAATGAATTAATACCAAAAGATAGTGTAATTATTCCCGGACATGCGGGTGATTTTATTGCTGGATCACATATAAAACTTAAACATACTGTGAAAGAAGAATATTCCTTAGGCGAGATAATAACGGATATTAT
>MWEH01000050.1 GCA_002070965.1 Firmicutes bacterium ADurb.Bin080
ACAGGTTTTGTGCCCTCAGGATAATAGATAAAAATACCCCAACCATACACAAAAGCGCCTGCTTCATCATCATATAGATCTTCCGTCCCATTATCATCATAATATTGCATATTGGGAATCTCACGAAGTATATAAAGAGTTTTACCTGTATCAGTATCGTGGAATTCTACTATCTGATAGGGACAATTATTATTATTTAAAATGGATTGAGCACCATTATAATCACCAACAAAAAATAAAGCAAGCATATCGTTCCAGTAAACCAAATCACTGGCTGTGGGTAACCGAAAGTCTCCAAAACCATTGGTCTGTCTGTCATAAGGTGCATATAAATTGTAATTAGGAATAGCAATTCCTTCTGCTAAATGGGAAATCCAATTATCATAAGCACAAGCAGGTTCATGCCCAGTTAGAAAATTATTTAAGGACGCTGTTTCTACTATTATTGCCTGTGTGAAAACGCATAGAGATAATAATATAAGAGCTAACCATAGCTTTCTCATTTCTTCCACCATTTTTGATATTTTTGAATATTTTTCATTTATCTGCTTCAACTTATTAGTCAAGGATTTTTTGCTATATCACAATCACTGTTTTGAAAACCAATTATGAGTTCTCATTTATTTTTTCAAATTGTATCACCAATTTTTCAAATCGGCGCTTTTGCTATAGAGTATCAAGTGAAATTGCAAATAGTATCACTTCGCAGCAAATTGTGTTTTGATGAGACAAAGTATCTATGTTTTTGCAAATCGTTTTCAAACTTTTTGCTAATATAATATCACGGTTTATGTAAATCCAGTAACAGGTACTAAAAATAAATTATAGAGGGATCAAGTAAATCAACATCAACCGATTTTTACAGATATTGTGTCATTGTTTGTGCAAAGTCAAATAGTCATAGTTCCTGAAGAAGGAATTCATAGTAAATGCTGTTTACCAGTACTAACATTTAAGGTAGTCAGTGTAGTACTTCACGATATCTTGAAGTTCAGAACATTATTCTTTCAGGAGATAAGCTTATTTGTAGGCGATATTCTAACCAGCTCTCAGATTGTACCTATAATGTTACTTGGTCGAGTTAAAGTGTAGTTTGCTACTAATTCATGCAAATTTTCCCTGTCCCTATTTCATGGAGAAATACAGCAAGGTCTATTTGTTGTATAACCAAGCTTCAGATTTGCGCATTGCATCGCTTGCTGAAGAAGCTTTTCCAATATAAGTCCATCCAGCGTATGATACATATACTTCTTGCGAATAAGCATCCCATTTCACTTCATACTGTTTTTTATTACCTGAATACACTCTACCAATTATAGTCGCTGACATAATATTCTCCTATTCACTATTTATAACAAATTTGTTGTTACAATCTAAATATCTTTCTATAAAATAGAAATACAGTAGATACTACCTATCCCTTGATTCGAGAGCGAGTATATCGGCTAAAAAGAAGCCTAGACAAAAACAACGAAATAAGCAACAATAAACAGATTGTTACAAATAAATTAACCATCATTTAGTGTAATTTCTGATAAAGTTAACAATTATCATAATCGGTAATATCAAAATTATAACAATAGCTCCTAAGCAGCCACTATCAGTTAAGAAATCATTTGTGGCGGTACCTCCAGCTTCTCCAGTGCTTATAAAGCGCCTATTGAACTTGTATTGTGGTGTCATACATGATAAGTAGTAAAGTATAGCACAAATTAGGAAGTAAAAACCTAAACCAACTGATTTTAGAAGAAAAGCAACAATGGCAAGAACAATAGCTCCACCAACTATCAGAAAACTTCCCGAAAAAAACCTGCGCTTGAGCTTTTCAAGTAGATTTTTAGCCTCTGTTAGTGCCCCTTGCTTCACATCATTGGATATATTCATCTTTTCTACCTCATTAATTACCTTTTCCATCTCAGTAAGGTGCTCGTTTTTGGTAGGATAGTAACCAGGACTAACATGTTTGTTACCATCAGGAACCAAAGTCCAGTTTCGATAGCCCATTTCGATGTAGCATATAGCCAGTAGATCCGTATAACCTTGATTATTAGGCTCTTCTTTTATGCACTGTTCAAGTATCCTCACACCTTCTTCAATCTGACCCGAGGACACTAAAACTGAACCGATCGAAGCTCTATACACAGTGGTTTCGGGGTCTATTGTCGCAGCTCGTTGATATTGTTTTAAAGCACTTGCATTATCGCCGTGATCTTCGAAAAGGCATCCTAGATCGTAGTAGTATTCTGCATTGTTGGGTTCTAATTTAATTGCCTTGTTCATTGCATCAATAGCATCAGAATAATTGCCCCACCGCTCTTCACAGTACCCCAATAATAACCAAGCTTCAGGGTTATTAGGAAATGCTTGAGTTGCTTTGGTTGCGCAATACAATGCATCGTGAATATTTCCCATACCTATTAGTCTCCAACCTTCTTGAATCAGATCTTCGCTATCAACATCCTTGCTTTCAACTTGAGGAGCATATATTTTGGACTTCAACTCTTTGTCGTAGGCTGCTCTTTTCTCAGGATTTAATAGGATATCTTTCATCTGAGGGATCAAGCGCAAATTGTTAACAGCTTCTTGTTGTTGCTCAATGCGGTTCGCATTTTGTCTTTGAGTCCATAGCCTGCTTTTTTCCTTAATCTTTTCAGTGATCTCTGCCACTGTTGCAGTTTCGGGGATTCCGAGAATTTGGTAATAATTAACTGTAGCCATTATTCCTTCCTTTTTTATTTTATTGGACTTCAATTTC
>MWEH01000051.1 GCA_002070965.1 Firmicutes bacterium ADurb.Bin080
TCTTTCCATAAATTATTTGAGTAGATTATCATATTTGGTAAAGCAGCTAATATAATTTTAGGGAAATGCAATTATTATAAAAAAGAACTTGACTGGGATTGACAAGATGGAAATAAAGTAATTGATTAATAACTTTATATAGATTGTTAGTAACGAGGGATATCAAATGCCTTCAAATAACCAGAGAAACAATAAGTTGGAATGGACACCAACTTTTGGGACTAAACAGACTATTCAAAGAGTTTATGAATATTATATGAGGAGAGTTTATGGCTGAAGTTAATGCAAGGCTACTAGGGGGTCATTATGATTCTCTAAAACAAAAGAGCTTATACAAAGCAATGTTGTGTAAAATTCCAGAGCCCGAGAGCGAAGGAATCGCTGAAAAAATCGCTGTAAAAGCATTCTATCATAAGTCCAAGATCAGGATGATGATTGATTTGCTATTTAGCCAAAAACTAGTCCTTACTTATGCTCAGTTTTTAGACGGGATATATTTTCATCATCTCTTTTTAGATCGGTATAACGATGAATTCTACAGAGCTCTATCGCTTGATCAGAATACTCTAACACACCATAGTACACCCGCTATAGATATTCGTGTTTGGCCAAATGAAGACTTAAATTCCACATTGCAGAAGTACATGCTTAAGAGAAAAGAATTTATCTTCTCTTCATTAGAATCTATAGAAGATGGATTAAGCAACAAATTTCACTTATTTTTGTCGCGTTATTTCACTGATCCTGAGAAAATAAATCTCAATAACAGAGACTTTCGTTATGAAATTGAAACCAATTTCGGCACACCACAGCAAAATACTATCATAACAAATTGGCTTAACAATCTAGAACTTATGTGTGGACTATCTGGAGGCACTAATGGCTATGTGAGCAACTGGGAGAAAAGTTTCACCGTTTGTTTGAAAGAAGCAAAAAGCTACTATGATGTGCAATATCCTGAGCTGCAGAACATTATTAATAGGCAAAAACAAGAAACAAAAGACCAGAAACTTCTTGAACTGTTTGATACAATATTACTTCAGCTAGGGAGAAACGAAACAATGCCAGATCGTTCTTGGGTTATCAGTCGCATAAATGAGGTAAATGAAACTGAGATCAAGTTGAAGCCAGATATACAGAGTCAGATCATAACTCTTTATAACTCAATATATAACAAGACATTTGCAATACAACACAACTGTCACATGTGTGACGAGGGTGTAAACAAAAAGATTGCTTCTGAAAACTGCGATTGTCAGCTAAAGTTATCAACTAAAACCAAAGCAGGATTGATCAAAACAACATGGACTGATTTTTTTCTCCTGCTTGAAGATTTGTTCACTTTACGAGAAGCCCTGTGGAATTCAAAAGATAGAAAAGATTATACCAAAAACTGTAAAGTATTAATGGACAAATTCATTGAATCCATATCTCCACAAACTAAGAAAGATTTGTTATCCTCTGCAATTATGAGCGTTACTGGTAGTGCTGTAGCTTCAGTCGGTGTTGAGATAGCATCCAATTATTTTTGTGATACAAATTTAAACCCAAGCTTGATTACCATTAGACAACTTGGATCTGCTTTAGCTATTGTTGGTATTACCCTCTCTCCAAAAGTCATTAAAAGAATGATTGATGTTAATGTTGCAACCCAATATGCAGTTAAGAATATCTGGGGTGGTGGCTCAGATTTAGAAATTCATGAAGCAGACCTATTGGCATTCACTTCTGAATCACTAGGTACTTTTCAAAGCGAGATTACTCCTATTATGATGATGAACTTCAACGATTTAGAAGGTATCTTTGAAAATCCAAATAGTATTTACTTAGGGAGAAGACTATGAGTAACCAGATTATTAAAACTCAGAGAGAGAATATCGTAGCAGACAATCGTTGGGTAACTTTGTATTTTGATGATGTGCTGTTTCCTAACGGGAAAACGGGTAAATATAACCGGTTGGTTGAAAAAGGTGGGAATGGAATAGTGATTTTGCCCCTAGACGATACGGGACAGATAGGCCTTATTAATCTATACCGTTACCCTATAGGTTCTTTTTCATGGGAACTGCCCCGAGGTTTTGGGTCTAATACATCAATCGAAAACAACGCTGCCCGTGAAATGTTGGAAGAAATGGGTCTGGGATTTACAAAGCTAATTAAGTTAGGGAGTATCCATCCTAACAGCGGAATGCTTTCAACCATAGCAGATGTAGTTTTAGTAACTGGCTTATATGAATATCGGCAAACGCATTCTGATGATTGTGAACCTATAGATACTGTTCAGTTTTATAGCATACAAGAAATAACTAACATGATTAAATCAGGTAAAATAACTGACGGTTTTACTATATCAGCGATAATGTTGGCTTGGGTGAATGACTCAGTTCCAAGGTTGTAGAATTTTTATCGATACGTATGTTCTTTTACCATATTATAGCTGCACGTGATTCCTTTCATCGTGCATATTGTGACAAGGCAATCGAACATACAATATTAATATGGCAGTAATATTATTTGATGCATTTTGCTTGTTGTTAAATGTTTTGGTATTGAATTGGTTTTATTTATGCTATATTCCGTATTTATCATGAAAAATATGCAGAAAGTTTGTCACAATTTGCAATTATCGGTGATCAGATTTGCAGAAATCTTGTCAAAAACTACCTAAAGTGGTCTTGGATATGATGAGTAAGGATGTCCTACTATGTGACAGTTTGCAGATTTCGCTGCACAATTTGCATTTTCGTTGTCAAGTTGCAAGGCATTTACTACTTTAGTATAAACTGAGAATCAAAAAGTTGGACTGAACACCAAAATTTGGGATCAACTTGTCACAAAAACTATTCTTAATGCTGTTAACGAGATTTCG
>MWEH01000052.1 GCA_002070965.1 Firmicutes bacterium ADurb.Bin080
AACAGTGCAAAGCATATCAACTTCAAAACTTGGCTCCGTAAAAGGAAAATAACTTGGCCTCAATCTTATCTCCACTTCTCTTTTGAAAAACTCTTCAAGAAATTTCTTTAATACTGCTTTTAAGTTGGCAACAGAAACATTTTCATCAACTAATAATCCTTCTAACTGAAAAAAGTTTGTTTCGTGTGATGCATCTGTTTTTTCATATCTATATACTTTACCAGGCACAATAATTTTAATCGGTGGCTTCATTTTTTTCATATATCTTACTTGAGCAGAAGATGTTTGAGTTCTTAAGACATTTCCTCCTTTCAAATAAAATGTTTTTCCTAAAGACAATGCATCTCTTGCAGGATGTCCTTCGGGAATATTTAGGGCATCAAAATTATGCCATTCATCTTCAATTTCTGGCCCCTCGACAACACTAAATCCCATCAATTGAAAAATCCTTTCAATTTCTCGCCTTACTTGAGTAATTGGATGTAAACTTCCCATTTCAGTTGGTTTAGCAGGTAAAGTCAAGTCAATTTCTTCTTTCTCTTCTTTATTAAAATCCTTTTCTTTCAATAGAAAAATCTCCTCAACTTCAGATGCAAGTTGGTTAATTTTTTGCCCCAATGTTTTCTTTTCTTCTATTGGTCGATCCTTAATTAAAGAAAAAAGCTCCCTAATTTTTCCTTTTTTGCTCAAATAATCTTTTTTGAATAAATCTAAATCTTCTTTGTTTTTAATCTGTTTAAGATTATCAAGGGCTTCTTTTCTGATATTTTCTATATCCATATATTGTTATTTTAGTCCAAAAACAAGAAAAAAGCAAATAAAAAAAAGGAAGTTTTACAGTGAATTATCTTTCACATACTTCCTAACAACCTCAACCACAATTGGTATGGCTGATGCCGACTCATTTTTCTCTTTGTGTGGGAACATGTTGTGTCCACAATGATAAAGATAAAACACTAATCTTCCTGCAATTTTTGGAATAGCACTTTCTATGGGAACCTTTTTATCAATTTGAGAACCAATATATATTCCCGGAGGTGACTCCCCCAATGACTTCAAGAACTCACTCCCTGGGGTAAGTTCAAAGAATGGTTTTACCCCGAGCAAGCTGGCCAAATGGCCTAGTCGCAGAAACTTCGGAGAAAATCCCTTGTGGGGCCCTCCGGCGAAGATGCATAAATCAAACTTATGCCCCCTCTTTATGAGGGACCGAATGATTATGCAACCGAGCGAATGCCCGATTGCAATTACTCTCTCTTCTGCCGTATAAGGGAGTCTTCTCTCCGCGTTACTAGTAAGTTCCTCGATGGAACTTCTAGTCCTCAATTTTGTGAGGGGTCCCCTCACATCAACGTAATCAATAATGACTACGCTTACACCTGGAATTGCTTCCAGGCGTTTCCTCAGCAAGGCAAACCTTTGCTGAGGATTCTTCCCGGACCAACCCGGGAAAACAATGACGAGAACCATCTATTCTCACGCTTTTATTATACAATAATTGTAAAATAAAAGCAAGTCCTGCGGACCCGACCGGACTCGAACCGGCAGTCTCCTCCGTGACAGGGAGGCGCGATAACCAATTTCGCTACGGATCCATAATGTGCCAAAGATGGGAATTGAACCCATGACAACTCGCTTATGAAACGAGCGCTCTACCACTGAGCTACTCTGGCGCATATTAATGTTGCGGTTCCTGGAATTGCACCAGGGTCTCCAGCTTATGAGACTGGCGAGGTACTACTCCTCCAAACCGCTAATAGCATCTTAGCAAAAAATGAAATAAAATCAAGTAATAATTTCTAACCTTCTTAATGCCTCTTCACAAGCATCAAATAATTTCTGCAATTCTTCCATATTCAATATGTATCCTTGTCCTTCTTTTATTTCTTCTGCAATAGTATAGACATCTTTAATTCCACTTATATCAGCAATTGAAGAATTCTCTATCATTTTATATAAATTGTCACCCCTTACTCCTTTATCTTTTAAGGCATCTATCAATAGTTCCTCCATCATCAATATCGCTCTTTTGTAATCTCTTTTATTCAAAAAGGTTGATATTTTTTTGGCTCTTTGTGTTAGTATTTTTTTAGAATCAAATTTTTGAAAACTTAAAAAATCATTTATTCTTCTTTTAGTAGTAGCAATTAAAAATCCTGCTTTAATATAGTAATAAAAAATAGCAAAAATAAAAGCAATTGAAATTATTATAAATAATACTTTAAAAGGAAAAAGGAAATCAGACAATTCGCTTGACTCTAAAAATTGTAAGATATCATCTACCATAATTATTGGCTATTTTAAGAAGTGTTTTTTCTTTAAATGATTGACCTATTAAGTGTATACCTATAGGCAAGCCCTTATTTTTAGATGGTATTGAAATAGCTGGAAGACCTGATAGATTAACACTTACAGTATAAATATCAGATAAATACATTGCCATTGGATCTTCCTGTTTTTCTCCTATTTTAAATGGTAAACATGGTGAAGTTGGTCCCAATATGACATCTACTTTTTTAAATGCCTCGTCAAAATCATTCTTAATTAGTGTCCTAACTTTTAATGCTTTTTTATAATAGGCATCGTAATAACCTGAAGATAAAGTATAGGTTCCAAGCATTATTCTTTTTTTAACTTCACTTCCAAAATATTTTGTTCTGTTTTCTACAATCCCATCGATATTTTGTCCATATCTTAGTCCATCAAAACGAGCTAAATTGGCGCTTGCTTCTGCTGGCGCGATAATATAATAACAAGCCAGCGCATATTGGGTATGAGGCAAACTAATATCAATTATTTGCGCGCCCATTTTCTTGTAATCATCAATCGCATTTCTAATTGCTTTTTCTACTTCCTTATCTAGTCCGTCTGTAAAATATTCCTTAGGAACTCCAATTTTAATATCGCTTAATTTTTCATCATCCGTGTAGTCCAAAGTGGTAGGATCGTATTCATCAACACCTTTAATTGCTGAAAAAACAATTTGTGCGTCATTAACATTTTTAGTTATTGGCCCTGCCTGATCAAGTGATGATGCAAATGCAATAATCCCATTTCTGGAAACTGTTCCATATGTTGGCTTAAATCCAACAACCCCACAAAATGATGCTGGTTGTCTAATTGAGCCACCGGTA
>MWEH01000053.1 GCA_002070965.1 Firmicutes bacterium ADurb.Bin080
TGTTGATTTACAATAAAAACTGACCACTAATTCACGGGGAAAATTGACCACAAATGAGAAGGTGATATTGCACTCCTCCATATAATACTTCGGTTAATATTGTTTAGTTTTTTACACTGAAAATTGACCACCTGGAATAAATAAGATACCATGCTTTTGTAGTGCTTACGAAAGGTGGTTTAAGAGGAAGTGAAGAATTTGCAGCAATGGGCGGCTGTGCAAGAATTGTACAAGCGGAAAGTTTCGATTCTACAGATTGCAAAGCAGCTTGAAATGTCTAGAAATACAGTAAAAAGATTAATTAAACTTAAGGAAGAACCTAAATACACTAGGAGTCATTATCCTTCTAAAGTAGAGCCATATATGAAGAAAATAATTATGTGGCGTGTTTCCCCGGAGTATGATTTTAATGGCACAAGAATCTACAAAGAACTGAAACATATAGGATATCAAGGGTCAATTAATCCCATATACAGAGCATTGAAAAAAATTGATGAAGATAGGAGTGATATTTCGCCTGAAGCAACAGTTAGAATTGAAACACCACCAGGTGATCAAGCCCAGTTTGACTGGTCCCCTTATGAATTAGAGATAAATGGAAGGGTCAGAAGTGTATACTGTTTTACCATGATACTGGCAGCTAGCAGAAAAAAGGCCATATGCTTTTCCCTACTATGTGATGCAGAAGCTATTTATGAAGCAATACAAGAACTCTACACTGATTTGAGAGGTATCACATTAGAGCTTTTAATTGATAATCCGAAAGCACTGGTTATTGAGAATAATCCAAAAAGTGAGGATGAAATAAAATACAATGCTCATGCATTACTCCTAGCCGCTCATTTGGGAACAGAACTTAACGCTTGCAACTGCTACTGGCCACGCACAAAAGGTAAAATTGAAAAGCCCTACCAGTATATAGAGGAACAATTTATCAAAGGAAATACATTTCAATCAATGGAGGATTTAAACATCAGAGGAAAGGAGTTTATACGGGAGTGGAACAAGGAGGTGCATACGACAACCAGGCGGGTTCCGGATGAATTCTTTGAAAATGAAGAAGCCAAAGCCTTGCTGTCATTGCCAAGCATCAGGTTTAAGATGAAACCTCTTGAAAAAAGAGTAATTAGCAATGATAGCTTCATACATATAGACACAAACAAATACAGTGTACCGGTAAAATATGCTGCAAAACAGCTTCAATACCGCATTGTATATGGGTTCCGAATAGAGCTATATACAATGGAATCAGAATACATAATGTCACTTGAAGTTCAAGATGGCAAACATGGAATTTTCAAGGATGCTGAGCATTATGAAGCTATAGCAGTAAAGACAAGTAAATCCATTCCTCAGATAAAGAGGGATTTCTCAAGGACTTTTAAAAATGGGGAAGCATATTTAAAAGCTGCAGCCACCGTATTTCAGCAACCCAGCCATCATGCTAGAAAAATACTAGAACTACTAGATCTTTATGAGCCTGAAGTGCTCGATAAAATACTAGCATACGCTATTGCTCATGATAGACTGGATATTAGATCAATAAAGCAGCTGATAAGGAATGATTTCTTTGAAATCATGGCGGATACAAAGAAAATCACTGGGATTGTTAAGGCTACAGATATCGAAGGTATCACGAGAAGCTGTGACTACTATGAGGGCAATCAGGAGGTGACGCCATTATGAGTATAGGAGCTATCCAGTACGATGACAGTTATATACGTGAACAGCTTAAGCTTTTTAAACTGGTGGATATGCGTGAGCGATATCAAGAAATAATAGATGAAGCCATAAATCAAAGCTTAGGATATAAAGACTTCTTAATCAGGTTAATTCAAGCTGAAGAAGCAGGAAAACATAAACGACTTGCAGAGAGGCTAACACTTAAAGCCGGATTTGATTTTATCAAGACACTTGATGATATAGAATACAATTTTAATGAGAGTATCAATTACCAGAAGGTTAGAGAACTTGGAACATTATCCTTTATGGAGAAGAATGAAAATATCATTATCATTGGCCCTCCGGGAGTAGGTAAAAGCATGATTGCTACCGGAATAGGAATAAATGCCTGCAACGCTGGAAAAACGGTGATGTTTGTCAATGCAAAAGAGCTATTGGACAGACTAACAGATGCCACAAGAAAAGATATTCTAAAACAGGCACTAAAGGTTTTGAATAAGGTACAGCTTCTTATCATTGATGAACTCTCGTATTTGAAAATGGACAAAGAAAAAGAAAGCATATTTTTTCAAGTTATCCGGCAAAGATATGAAAAAAGCTCTCTAATCATAACAACCAACCTTCCCCTTGGCAGATGGGATGAAGTATTTACAGGTCAATTAGCAGCGACCGCAATACTTGATAGATTGGTTCATCATTGTCATGTCCTTAGTATAACAGGGGACAGTTTCCGTGTCAAAGGTGAGAAATATTTATCAGAGAAAGAGAAGACTTTAAAGTCGAGAAAGCTTAAGGCTGAGGAGAGATAATATATGTCTAAAATTAGTAGATCTGACTATGACAAAATAGTCAAGATACATAATGAATCAGGTATCAAGGCTGCCATGGAATATATTAAACTAAACTATGGTAATAAATATCCCAGAGATGTATTAACAAGAATTAAAAAATCTCCCGGATACAGCTATGATGCTGCAGCAAAGAAGATTATTACAAGTAAAAAAGCTGAAGAGAAATCAATTTTTATGGATATTGATGAATTATGCAATCCAATAGTCTCTACAAATCTTACGCCTGCAACTGCTGCTTCTACTGGAGACACAAAAGATATTACCATTGAAGTGTTATACCAAGAGCTGATGCAGGAAAAGTTTATTGAGCTAACCAAGTATATACGACTTAACCGCTATTTAAATACAGTTTCTATAGACAAAACGGCTTTGATAGATAACGGTTACCAAGTATCAATACACTAGCCACTAAGTAGTCAGTATCAAATGTAATTACATAATACAGGTGGTCAGTTTTCAGTGTAAAACCTGAATAAATGCTACCTGAAGCAATAAAAACTTAACTATATAAATATATTGGATGCTGGTCAATTTTACTCGTAAAAAGTGGTCAAATTTACTTGACAATCAATA
>MWEH01000054.1 GCA_002070965.1 Firmicutes bacterium ADurb.Bin080
GCTTTCGGAAAGATGTCACAGTGGTTTTGGACTTCTTTGGACTGATTGGTGACACCTTTGTATCAAATCTGGACTGGTTTCAGACCGATTTTGGAACTGGCTGATTCTCAACGAAATAGACCAGTTGGAAAGACTCGCAGTGCAAGTGGAACGGTTCACTTGTGAGTTTGTTAAGCACTCCGAAGGTAGTCTTATCCAACCACCAGGTAGGTCTAAATACTCATATAAACTACTAACATGAACAAGTCATTAAGCAGTCTGATTATTGAATCTCTCGGTCAATGCTTTTCCGTTTGTGTTTCCAAGTTATAACATGTTCATTAGTGATTCTATCCAGGTGAACTCGAGTAACAGGATCTGGATGTCCATAACGATTTCCGTTTGAGCAAGAAGTAAATGCATATTTGGGATGATAGTTACCTAGGAAATTAGCATCATATCCTGTATGACTGCAATGATGAGTAACTTTGTAGTATCTTTCGAGATTCTGGATCGTATTGTACTGGTTACTAAGAAAATCATCAATCTGATCCCAACTCGCATCTCCAGGCAGAAGAAGATGTGATTTGTCTGACCTCAAATCTAATATTATACCATGATGGTTCTGGTCTCTGGAACTAGCCTTGTTTGCTAAACAACTTGTGAGATTTGATCTGATAATCCAATTCCCAAGATTGACTGTTTCAGATATTGTTAATTCATTCAGGATCTTATTGTTTAGAGCTTTCTTATGCAGTTTGAGTGCAGTTGAAGTAAGTCCAATCGGTGTTCGAGCTACTATAACAGACTCAGGACTCAAAGAATCGATTATATTTGCTGCGCTCATAATATGGTCATAGTGCATATGGGATAAAATCAGCCGTTCAAAAATGAAGTCTGGATAGACGCAATGGAGCCACTGCACAAACTCAACAAAATAGGTGATATGTACTCTAGGATCTTTATGTAAGTATGCATCAATCATCCAAATCCTATTATCTGGAAACCTAAGTACGATAGTATCTCCCTGCCCTACATTCATCACGTGAAGGTTAATCTTTTGATCCTTAGGATCAATTACTTCACCGAGATATCTAGGCTTAGGGATATCCTTACCTTGGACTTCCTCTAGAATCTCTTGGTATTCTTTTTGGATGGCACCCTCAACATCATGATTGCGTCTAATCAATGATATTGACTCGGTATCAAGATATCGGACAAAGCGATGTCCTCGATCAGAACTGTGTCTTCTATAATACACGTGATAAAGATTGTTCCAGTCGATATCAAATGCCATTCCCACACCGATTTGACCTTGGTATTCGTCATCATTGTTGTTGTTTGATACTAATTTAGCATTTGCTAAGAAATACCCTACTAAAGATGGTTCAAGATCATCTACACGGACAAGTTTGACCCAGAATAGCTCTTCATTTAATCCAAATTTGACAGCCTTTTTTTCGGGGGCCATAATGATGTCATCAACTATCCAAGTATCCCTCCAATGATTAACTTGATACTTGTTCATGATGTCCTGAATAAAGTATCTCAAACTCATTTCGATACCCCCATCCTTAACTGCACCACCAGCGGCCCGATCAGCGATAAATCATATCCCAGCATGGAATCCACTACCTGAACCCGGTAATCTATATATTGATTCTCAAATGTTGGTGTCCATTCCAACTCATTGTTTTGCTCTTTTTTAAAGAACATTTTTCTATCCTCTTCTTTACCCTTCTGTATAAGTTAATTATAAAAGTTTTACTTATATTATCCTTTATTATTTGTCAAGATTTTTTAGCCAATTATTTTCAGATCTTCCAATTATAAAAAAGGTAATGTAACTTGCTGAGATTCAGCTCATTTTCCTTTATATTTAAGGATGTCTTGTCTTTTTAAATGACTAAAACAATCGAACAATACTTTAAATCGGAAAATCTTTGCAAAAAAAACCACTTGCCGAAGAAATGTATGTCTATTTACATAAACTAATCAGAAATTTCAAATGTATTCTTCTTTCTATAGTGGGAATAGAAGATCAGATACATATTCTTGGTTTAGCCCCCAAAGAAATGAGTATGGTGGAAATTATGACAATATTTTAAGCAAATTCCAGTAAATGGTTCAGAGAACACACCAGATAGAATTTTCATTGGCAAGTTGGATATACTGCCTCTTCTGTAAGCAAATCCAACATAGAAAGTGTTAAAAATTACATAGAACACCATAAAGAGCATCATCATAATATAAATAAAGAAGAAGAATTTATTGCCATATTAAAGGCACTGGGATCCGGATAAAATAAAAGAAAAGCCAATGATTGAAAAATAAAATTTTGATCATTTAGAAGAGCTTACGCCATCATCGCTATTAAAATGTCGCCCTATGTGCTATAAAACCCTCTCAACCATCTAAACTCTCTCAACCATTTAAACCCTCTCAAACTTTTTTTTACTCAGCAACTTATACTTTCCTGCTAAAAAAAAAGGGGGGCATCTCAATTACATTTTTTGCTTGACAGGTTGTCAACTCTATTTACAGGTGCATTGTAAACAAAATCTCCAAGAGGTATGAAAAAAATGGCAGAGAACATAACCCGGCAGCTGGATGCATATATAACAAACAAGATAGCGCTTTCCAGAACAATGGGTTACTTAAGTGACAGTTCAAAGAGTCATTTAATTGAGATAGTAGGTAAATCGGGTTCCGGTAAAAGCCATTTTGTTCAGCCCTTAATGGAAAGTGTGGCAGATAGATATGCCAGGCGGATATATTTTTCTCCGCATCCTCTTGTTTTAAATCATTTTTCTGAACTTATTCAAGTGATTACAGATGTAACAGAAGAAGACCTGTATGGTTATTATCAGGAATTTCGGGAAAATATAAACTCGGTAAACAAATACGACTTTTTCTTTTATATTACGGAGCGGTTGAACGGGATGGAAATGTTTCAACCATTTCTATTGGTGATTGATGATAGTGATGTTTTGGATAATTATACGCGTGATTATTTACAATATTTGGTTCAATATTTACCGGATACGGGAATCCAGATAGTAGTTTTTACTCAAACGCGTTTATTTCCTTTTTCGGAATTGGATAATATTCCCACATTGGAAGTGGAGGAATGTCAGCGGATTTTACAATTAACTTTTCCGGAGAGGGATTTTGCCGGTAGCAGTGAGAGCGAAATATTTCAGAAAATAACTTCTGGG
The DNA here is from genome assembly GCA_002070965.1 of Firmicutes bacterium ADurb.Bin080. Classification (GTDB taxonomy): domain Bacteria; phylum Bacillota; class Clostridia; order Christensenellales; family DTU072; genus MWEH01. The sequence continues at coordinate 3,198 of MWEH01000054.1, forward strand.
AATTTGATGATTATAGAAAAGGTCTTGAAGGAGATGAAAGCCCAAAAACCAAAGGGAAAGTTTAATTTAAGTCCCTATTTGGAAAAGACCTATGACGCAGAGCAGATATATTATGAAACGCTGGAAACACTCACTTCCTCACAG
>MWEH01000055.1 GCA_002070965.1 Firmicutes bacterium ADurb.Bin080
TGTCAATTCTCAAAAACATATCGCAGAAAACGCCCTGTTCTTCTCAGATAAAATAATATGATAAGAATTAGAATACTACTGTATTGTGAGAAATAATTATCGCTTTATGTTAGTATTCTGGTTGTGATAGAATTTTGCATTGGGAGGTGTTCTCAATGCAATTACCATTTTATACAGATTATTCACCACAATATTTTTCTAATAAGAACAGTGCAATATTCCCTTCACCACCTGAAAGGTGTCCATTTAAGGATTGTTCTATGCCTGTAAAGCTTAAAAAACACGGGTATTATACAAGATTCTTTATCAGCAAGCTTTTCACTGGCATCTTATACATACGCAGATATATTTGTCCCATATGTGGCAGGACAGTCTCAATGCTGCCTATGTTTTGCCTCCAAGGCTTTCAGTATTCAGGTATTGATATAATAAATATATTGTACGAATTTTATCTTGACGGATTATCTCTTAAGAAGCTAATTGAGAAGATAAATGCAGACTTGCCATCTATGGAGCGAAGACATATCAATTACTACAGAAAACGAATAATTAAGAATCGACAATTAATACAATATGGATTAAATCTGATATCTCCGGAATTCATCTTAGCAGGAGCAATTCCGGAGAATCAGAAGTGGGTCAAAACTTTCCTTGAAAAAGTCCACAGTCTACACCCTCATGTATTTATTGTTGACTTTTCAAAAATCACTGGAAAATCGTTTATGACCTCTCAAGATATGATAGCATAAATGGCTTTCAAAATGAAGTTCTCTTGCACTTTTTAAGTTGCAACACCAGATTCCCAATTGGAACATATATTTTGTAGATATAAAATATTTCCATAGGAATTAGTTGTAAAAATAAAGCACAGGAGGATGAAATATGGATGAAAAAACTAAGAATGCAATAGCATTAAAGAAATTTTCCATCATAGGACCGGTTCTAAACGGACAGGTCTCTAACAACACTGAGTATTTCAGAAAGGTTGCCAGCTCGCCTATTGATATGCCCTATTACGGCATGCGCAATTATTCCTACAAGACTTTGGAATCATGGTTATGTGACTACAATAAGCGGGGACTTGAGGGTCTTGTAAGAGGCTGCAGAAGCGACAAGGGAAAATCCAGAAAAATATCTCCAGAGCTTGGGGAAGAGATATTGACAAGAAGGAAAGCCAATCAAAGAATTCCCATAACATTGCTCTATGAGCAAATGGTGTCTGAGGGATTGATTGATCCTCTTAATATTTCAAGGCCTACCGTCTACAGATACATTGAAGACCTTTCCCTTACCGGTGAGTTTAAAAGTGATGTGGAGAATCCTGAATCACTGAGATTTTCCCATGAACATGTTGGGGATTTGTGGCAGGGAGATGTGATGTATGGTCCATATATAACTGTAGGGAAAAAGAAGCTTCAGACCTATCTCCATATGTTTATCGATGATGCTTCCAGGTATCCTGTATATTCTCAATTCTATCTTTCACAAAACTTTGAAACTCTAAGGCATTGCTTTAAGGAAGCAGTACTACGACGGGGGATTCCAAAACTTGTATATACGGACAATGGAAAAATATATCGTTCACAGCAGTTTGAATATATATGTGCTTCTTTAGGCTGTACCCTTCTACATTCTCAACCCTTTGTCCCCCAAGGGCGAGGGAAGGTGGAACGTATGTTTCATACAGTAAGAATGAGATTCTTAAGCTGTCTCAATCCAGCTACCATAAAAGATTTAGATGATCTTAACCAAAGGTACTTCAAATGGTTGGAGGATGACTACAAAAGGAAGGTTCATAAAGGTTTAAACGGATTATCTCCTCATGATATATTTATGTCACAAGTCTCCAAGCTTAAGCTGGTAACAGATATTAAACAGATTAATGAAAGTTTTCTTTTGAGGATTACAAGAAAGATACAGCCTGATGCAACAACTCAGATTGAAAATATTCTTTATGAAACTGATTCAAGATTCAGCGGTAAGAGGGTTGAAATCAGATATGAACCTGAATGGCTAATTGATGTTACCAAAGCTCTTCTAATATATGAAGATGGCAAGAAAATAGGTGAACTTAGGATGGTTCGTTTCCATGACAATGCTCATGCAATGAGAAGATTTAAGGGAAACAGGCGACGGAATATTCAACCGGAAACTACAGAGCAAGAAGCTTCACAAACGGAACCAGTTATTAAAAATACTATATCCTACATTGATATGATGGGGAGTGAAAATTAATGTTTCGACAACACTTTGGATTAAAATTCAATCCTTTTGATAAGGAAATATCTACAGATAAGCTTTTTGCAAGTCGTGATACAAAGGAATTGGACTCAAGGCTTAAATATATGTTGGATTCAAGAGGCATTTGTCTTATTGTTGGAGAACCTGGCTCCGGTAAATCTACCAGCCTTAGAAAGCTTACTGAAAATCTTAATCGCTCCTTATTCAAACCCTGTTATCTGCCACTTACAACCCTTACAGTTAAGGAGTTTTATCAGGCAATGGCTTCTCTATTGGGAGAAACACCAACGTATAAAAAGGTTACATTGTTTCAGCAGATACAAAATTGCATACAAAATCTATATTTTGAGCAGAGGATAACGCCTGTAATAATAGTGGATGAAGTACATATGGCTCCAGTATCAATTCTGGATGATCTAAGACTTTTGTTTAATTTCAAGATGGATTCAGCAAATCCATTTGTACTGATACTCGCAGGGCAGCCACAAATTAGGAATAAGCTTGCATTAAATACCTGCTATCCCCTTCGTCAGAGAATATCTATGAGGTACTCTATGCAAGGTCTCACTTTGGAAGAAACAGCTGATTATTGTAATAGTAGAATGAAAATTGCAGGCTGCATGAGCGAGGTTTTTTCACCTTCAGCACTATCAGCTATACATACAGTGTCAGGTGGTTTTTTAAGATCTATTAACAATATTGCTGTTGCAAGTCTCATGTACGCTACCGTAAGAAAAATGCTAACTGTAGATGAGGAGGCTGTATATCAAGCTAACATTGAGACTGGTATTTAGTATTTGACTGACAAAACTAACATTAGGCTCTTGCCTGATAAGGAGGATAGGGCAACTGCAGGGATGCAACCCGAGCGCCTATCAGGATTCTATAAAAAGCATGAAAAAGGTAGTCTAGGCTATCTTTTTTCATGCTTTTGAAGAACTAAAGCGTAAAATCCCGGGGTATGGGGCAGAGCCCCATACTGCTATGATTAATGCTACGGGAATCTGATAATTACTATATGATTTTCTTGATTTATTTGAGAATTTTATACTTTCAGATATACGTATGGCTATTTTAAAGTGAGAAGTTTTCCTGGTTTAATTTGAGAATTGACA
>MWEH01000056.1 GCA_002070965.1 Firmicutes bacterium ADurb.Bin080
TGCAGACAAAGCTGAATAATTTGTTCATAAAGCACTGGTAAAAATTGTGAATAATAAGGAATAAAGGTTTCCACTACCATAATTACGGGAATATTACAAACCTGTATGTCATAAGGGAGATTTAAGGTTTCTTCACATAGTTTGATGATGGCTAAAAATAATTTAGAATCACCTGTCCAGTAGAAAAAATCCTGCACCTCTTTTAATTCCTCAATATGATTTTCCACAAACATCAGGTCTTGAGGAGCTCCTAAAAGAAAGTAAACAGGTAAATCAGGATAATCCTTTTTTACTATTTCCATCAGTTCCAAAGCAATACTTCGCATTGAAGAAAGGTGAATAATGATGATATCTATTCTTTCCAGAGTTAACAGGTTACGCGCACTTTCCAGAGACGAAGAATGAAACACATTCGGTTGAGTATCCAAATTTAGCAGCCGAAAATATTCCGTAATCCGGTCGGATAATAATCCATCTACTTCAAAAACGAAAGAATCAAAGAGCGAGGCAATTAACAAGATATTATTAACCTTATGCAGCATCAGAGAGTCAAGTAGCTCTGTTTCCTGTGCCCAAAGATTTGTAGGAAGCATAAAAATTAACCTATTTATGGATAACAGCCAAACCGGTTTTTCCGTCCATTCTAACAATCAAAGGTTTTGAGAACTCCAGATGAACAAAAAAATCGCCCCGTTCACTTATTGGTTGTTTTAATAGCCAATCCATATCTACAAAATCGGTTTGAGAAATATAAGGAATCGTAAAATATCCAATGTTCATAGCTACAAGATTATGGAAGAAGTGTGTTCCTTGAGATGCTTCTACGATGAAATCAGGTAAGCCGGTTTCTAAAATAACTTTTGCCCGGTTAATTTGGGGCCAGCGAACCGGGATTCCCAAAAACCTGTCTCGTGAACCCCAACGACCTGGACCAATCAAAATATAGCGTTTACCCCGTTCAGCCATTTTATTGTTAAATTTTTCTATTTCTTCTTGCATTTCCTGAGTTCTGGTTTTATCAAATTTACTTGGATCAAGGTAAATAATATCGGTAAGGTCATTGATTATGCCATTACCCATTCCATGTTCAGTATACATTAGTAATTCCTCTTTAATCAATTGGGAAGTATCAATTCTATAGGCATCAACATTTACGCTTAAGGGTCTTATTTGAAGAATATAAAATGTAGGTTTGTTATTATAACTGGAAGTGACATTAAGATTAACAGCAAATTCAATTTCTACAGGAATTCCGAGAGCTATTTCTCCTATTTCCAGTAATTCAGATATAATTTTAGCAAGCGGGAAATAATTATATTTCAGAATGCTGGAAAAAGTGATAACTTTTAGTCCCTTTGCTTCTAGGTTATCGGTTAACCGATTATTTTCATAATCCCACACAGAAGCTATATACTTCAAAGTCCCTTGTTCATCAGCATCCTTAATACTTAAATTTTCTAAGGTAATTTCTTCACCTTTGGTTAGGTCAAAATCATTCTTGGATAAATCAAGAGCAAAGAACTTTTTTTGAGAAGACCGTAACATTTCTTCCGGAGTTAATACATCAGTTTCTGGGTAGCGTGGGCAAAATCTGAAATTTAATTTTCCTTCCACAACGGACTTACCAAGCCCTAAAGCAATATTGGCAATTCCATCTGTATGTTTCATATGTGCCATAGGATAAAAATTGTAACTCTGAGCTACTCCTGAAATATGAGGATAATAATAGTGATCACCTTGAATACTACCTACCGTTTCCTGAATTATTACAGCCATCTTTTCTTCTTCAGCTTTGAAATTTAAGGATTCCAGAAAAGTTCTGGCATCGGAAAGATAAACTGAGGAAAAAACTAATTTTATAGCATCCGTTAATTGTCTAAGACGAATTTCTTTATCAGGATGATTATTAGGCAGCATAAAAGTTCTATAAACACCTGCCAGTGGTTGTGCCTGGGAATCTTCCAGCAAACTTGAAGAACGCACTGCAATCGGGTATTTGATAACATCCAGATATATTTCCAATCGCTTTATTAATTGATCGGATAATTTACCGGAAATAAAAATTTTGTCTATCTCCTCATCCTTCTTACCGGCAATTTTCTGTAAAATATCATTATTGTCCACAAACTGATCAAATTCGGCAGTTCCAATTATAGCTGTACTTGGAAGAGCTATAGCCACATTTTCAAATTTATTTTCATAATCCATTGTGCATAAGAGGGCATTTAGAAAAGCCAATCCGCGTCCTTTTCCTCCTAAAGAACCATCTGTTAATCTGATTATCTGATTCATTTCACTAAGAGAAGCAGCATCAAAATTGATTATTTTACCTTTGTTTTTTTCTATGCGAACGGTTCTAAATACCTGATAGAGAAACTCTCGCAGGTCTTGACGACTGGCAAAATCCTCAACTTTCAAAGGTCTTATTTTCTTAGCTATTTGCACTTCTCCGTGAGCAATCAGCCAGTTGGAAAAGTGGTTAAATCTACTATGAAAAATTAATGATTCTTCAGGTATTTTAAGGATTTTTTCTTCAAATTCAACTATATTTGCCGCCTCATCAATAACATTACCATTCTTATCCCGGAACACAAAATTGCCAAACCCCAAATTGTAAACCATATATTTTCTCAAATCGGAAAAGAGGTGCTTGGAATTCTTGTTTAAAAAATGAACTCCCAGCTCTTTAGCAAGGATTTCATTTTCCGCTTCTGAGGATTGGAGGATTATGGGTAAATCATTATTTGTGGCTTTTATGTTTTGGATTAATTTAATTCCGGCGCGAGGATCTATTTCCTCACCAATTTTATAACGAACATCCGAAATAACGCAGAGAAAATATTCCTGATATTTATTGTAAATTTCCATTGCTTCATCATAAGAATGAGCTAATAAAACTTTAGGTCTTATTCTCATTCTTAATTGTTTATTGATATCGCTAACCTCTTCTTCAATTAATTTTTGAGTTTGATTCATTATTACGGAATAGAGGGAAGGCAAAAACAAAGAATAGTAATGAACAGAATCTTCCACAATAAGTATTACCCTTACAAGACCAAGAGCGGTATCAAATTCCACATTCATTTTATCTTCTACATTCTTGACCATAGCTAAAAAAAGCTTTGTATCTCCGTTCCAGAGAAATACATCATCAATATATTTTTTCCCTTCAGGATTATTCTCCCAAATCACATAATCAGAAGCTACATTTAACAACAGGAGAACAGGAAGATTAGGATATAATTTTTTTGTTTCTTTAGCCAGTTGGAAAGGACCCACTTCTCCAATTCTCATCATTGTGATCACTAAATCAAAGGATTGTTCCTTAAGTTTATTTATTGCATCCCGACCTGTAGGAACAGAAGTTATATGTGGTGCTGTTGAAAGATTTAACTGTTCATATTCTCCGAATATTTGTTCCGTAAGGCGTCCATCTTGTTCAAAAATAAAAGCATCATAGAAAGTAGACACCAACAGAATATCTTCAACCCTCTTTTGCATTAATTGGTGAAATATATCTTCACCGAACTTGAATTTATTGTAATAGTAATC
>MWEH01000057.1 GCA_002070965.1 Firmicutes bacterium ADurb.Bin080
ATAACTGTCGCTAAACTAACTATCCTTTATTTCCTTTCCGTTCATCTGCGGCATAATTTCATCTTGGTAAAACCAACCTTCTTCCAATTCCTGATTCTTCGGTCTGATCAAAGCTTCCAGAAAAGATTCCTTAACCGCCCTTCCATAGGCGTATATCCCGAATCTGCTGTAAATGTCCGGGATAAAGACCGCCCGCTTCTTTCCCATCACCGCCAAAAGCTTGTCGCCAAATGTTGGCTCTGAAAATATAATTGTCATCGTTCGTTTCCCCAAAATAAAAAAGGCCTCCTTGAGTTTTGCTGATTACTCAGGGAGACCAACTTTTCCAGATCTCTTAGGGCCAGTTTGTGTCTATCGGGCTGATAGATTCACTGGCAACATTTGACATTAAAATACTACCGATGACGGGGGATGTCAAACGGATTTATTTTATAACAGAGTTATTGCCTCATTTTCTCATGTGTCACTATAAACAAACCGAAAGTTATCAATAATATGTGGTTTTTCGGTTAACCGCGAGTCATTTTAAGAATAATAGGCATCATTTTCAATGTCGTCATATTTACTTGACCACCTTTTTCCACTCACTTCTGGGTATAATTGACGGTGTGACCCCCAATTAAATACGGTAATTTCAACCAATTCTTTTTCTGGTAATGAATTTAAATTCGATGAATTTAATGCTGGCGCATGAGAAAATATTAATAACTTTTCCGCTAAATTTATTTGCGTGTCCCACTCACTTTCTGATACTGATTTTTTGCCTATTAGGCGACCAATGTACACTTTGATTGTATTGGGATCGTTGGTATTTTCCCACCCTTCTTGCTTTATTCTGGTATAGAATGTTTGAGCTTGAGCCTTGCCAATATAAATTAATACATCATTACCATATAATGGATGACTGCCATAAATTTGGTAAATGCCAAAATCTATATCTTCATTTAATTTTTTTATGTCATTTAAATTGTATGGACCAGACCAAGATATGTGAATAATCATTGAATTACCTTTCATCATTCAGTATTAATTATTTGCTAATTAACCCTCTCCCGTATGCATCCCACCAGCGTTTTCAGATCCTTTTCCGGCAAAGTCATATCCGGACCTGGATCTACTGGCAGACGATAGCATTCCCACACTGGCTGAAGATTATTCATGGCCGCTATCTTCAATCATTATCCTAGACCATATTAACGAAAGACTCATTAAATAGATTATAGATCTTGTTAATTTCTCAAACGGATGAAATTTCCCCTGTGGATGAGCGAAACGGTTCCGTATGTCGTTCAGAGTATGTAGTATTGAATATACTTTAATTGGATCATTCGGTTCAATGTAGATAAGATTATTATCCTGAGCACGCTTTATGAGATTATAGAATTTCTCTTTGGGATCGGTTTCATTAACAATTTGTTCTAATTGCTGCTTAATTTTTTCATGAGTTGCATTAACAAAATCTGATGGTTCTCTCATAGGAGGGTGTAATTCCACCCACTTATGAAAAGATTCATTTTTTCTGCTTGCCTCATATGCAATATCAATAAGGACTTTTTCAAAAAGTTTTCTTTCCTTCAAAATATTCAAATTAAGCGTTTCAGGAAGGGTCTCGATTTTTTCGATTTTAACTGTTTCTTTAACTGCCTGTGTTGAGGAAGATGCAATATTTTTCAAAGCTTTGTTTATCTCTGTATTTTGCGCGCAAAATTGCTCCATTAACAAATTCTGAGTTGATGTCAATTCTTGGATGGATTCAAATATTTCAGGGATCAAATTAAGTTGATCACCAATCTTTTCTTGGCTTCCTTCGTCATCATTAACACTTAAATTATCTAAATTATTGGCATCAATGTGCTTGGAAACGGGTTTTTTATCAACTTCTGGAGGATGGATATCGAATATATCAGCATCTTTTTGGAATTCCTCAACGAGAGAATTATACGTTAGCAAGTCCTTGGGATAGACCCACGCCTTTCTCTCCCCATCCCATTGACGACCTACGATCTTTTTTGCGCGTTCTTTATCTTGGAAGTGAATGTGGACAAGATAATTATTTTTATCTTGCACGACTTTTATCAGGCTGTTTTTAGGAACATTCATGGACATCTTCAATTTCTCCAAATAAATGATAGTTCTGGCACCCTTCTAAAGAAGGGAATAGCAAAGTTTTATTGATTACTGTTCGCACTTCGTACGTATAGCAGAAAGTAAGCAAGAACCGAATGAACCCAAAATAATCGTATTCTTTAGCCGGTTTTTTTATCCACCCTCTCCTTTAATTCTTTCCCCACCTTGAAAAACGGAAGTCTTTTCGGTTTTACCGGAACAGCATTTCCTGTTCTTGGATTCCTGCCGTCATAGGCGCCGTATTCCCTTACGGTGAAACTTCCAAACCCCCGAATCTCTATTCTGCCGCCATCTGTGAGAGTCTTTGTAAAACCGTCAAACATTAAATTGACTATGTCCGTCGCCTGTTTTTCTGTCAGGCTATTCTTGCCCGCTAGTTCAGTAATTAAATCTGATTTATTCATTTATTCCCCCTAATATTTACGAGGCATTTAGTTGTTCATAATGAATTAACAATTTATTGATTATAGTAGTATCCATCCCGATGTCATTGAAGATTTTATTAATGTCTTGCAACATGCTTAATACGGTACCATTTGAGATATAACGGAATAAGCCTGTCCCCCAAAAAATGCTATCTTCAGCATTTGGATTTTTATAATAGTCCCAGAATCTGATATTTATTTTGTCGTAATCAATAGCTATTGATTTTTCCTTATCACCAAATATTTTTGTCTCTGTATTATCATCGTCTTTGACTTGATTAATATATAATATCCCGACAATCATTCTATCTTTTTCATCTGTATATGGACGTCGTGTTGTAAGTATAGCCAAACGATTAGACTTTACGGAATGTATTTGTCGGTATTTAATCTTATCTCCATTAATATCCCATCCAGCTCCGAAAAACATTTCTTTCAAAGCTATGCTTTCGTAACAGGGATTATTATCTAGTGTCACTTCATGGGTATAAGTTCTGCATTTACTTAATTTATGACTACACCACGCTCTACCTTCTATAAGATTTGAATTATATGCTGCCTCACTGCATGGTGCTCTGTAGTATTTATCGTTCCAGTTGCATTTAAAAGCAATATTGCCATCTTGTTTTTTTCCAGATTCTCTTTTGGAATAAATATTTTCAACTTGTATATCCAAAAAATCGATATCCTGTTTTAAACGTAAAACAGCTTTTTTCTGTACATCATTTGCCGCCATGTTATTGAGATCAAATAGCAGCTTTCTTAATTTATCGAGCCTGATGGACGATTCATTAATGGATTTTTGTTTTACCCATTTTTTAGTATCGACAATTAATGTCTCAATATTTTCTCTGAATTTAATAAATGAATTAATATCCGCATTCACTTTTACACTTGCTCCAACCTTGCCCTTATACAAGCCACCAGAAGCTTTAGGTCATCTTCTTGCAATCTCAGCAGAAAGTCCAGAGTAGCGTCCGTTTTCAGCAGTTTCTTGATGATTTCCAAGAGTGCGGCGTTATCTATCTCACCACCCATGGGTTTAGCCCCCGTTTATTCAGGATAGAATTGATCACTATATACATTAATAACAAAGAGTTATTTCTAACCCTTTATTAGCAAATACTTTCAGGAAAGGAGAGAACTTGTAAAATCGGT
>MWEH01000058.1 GCA_002070965.1 Firmicutes bacterium ADurb.Bin080
TTTAATTTTCTCAATTTTCCCGTTCTCCAGCAGCTTATTAAGATAAATATTATATATGCCGGCATCTATTATATCTTTGGTTCTGGCATATCCACTACCTGCTTTAAATACATTATATACTTTTTCTTCTATCTCATTCATACAATCACCTTTTTATATTCTACGGCTGCTTTTAAAATACTATAATATAAATATAAACCAAACTTCATTAATTATCAAGGCAATATAGTAAATTCTTTTTATATTCTACGGCAATATTTATAAAATGGTGCATGTATTATTAAACATATTCAATACAGAAAATATTGTTGAATTTCTTTCACGAAAGAGAGAGGAATTCGAAGATTCGGGATGCGTTAGCAGTTACGCGATTTGCAGGTAAGTAAGGGTGGTTTCAGCATGGTTTTTTCATTTTATTTAACTATATGAATGTAGGTTTTTTAACGATTATAGACAAATTATTTGATTAGTAATCTATTGTAATGACTCTCCAATCTTCCCTTTCAGCTAATTTCAAACCTTCATTATCCATGAACTTCTTGAAATACTCTCTCGGTACAGGCCTTCCCTTACGAAAACTCGCTGGTTGGCATTTATAACCTCTTGAGCACTCTTTAATCATAGAAATAGGCATATAAAAAACGAACTCTGGAATAAGTGTAGTAGTTCCACTATAATATGGTATGGCCAATATCATTTCCGGATGTAATTTTGTTAGCTTTCCTACATATCCATATACGGCCTTATCGCCTTTTTCATCCATAGGGTATTTCCCCTTCACCTGGACAGGTCTAATCATCTCCCCATTTCCTTCAACTTCTTTAGACACTATGAAATCAAAACCTTTATCTCTATGAGGGAAATATATATTCCATCCAGCCTCAGCAAACCTACTTGCTACCACAAGCTCAGCCGAATAATCATTTACTATCATACTATAACCTCCTCTACACACTATACGTTCAGAATGTCGTGTATATATAATTTACGGTTGTTAATTATTCAATATTCTTTTTACTACGAACAGTACTTACTGACTTATAATATTTTTAATGAAATACCATTGGTATCCCTGTGCTGTAATTCTATTCCATACTTTGATTAATCTCATTCTTCTCTCAAAAACCGTTGTATCCGTGATATTACTGCCCTCGGCTTTGAAGCGAAATCCTCTAGTCTATATTCATAATATCTATGCCCCTTATATACTTTGATCATATTATCTTCTACAGACACTCGACTGCCTTCAAGCACAATGTTGGTGCTCCAGTCATCTTGTCTTTCGTCGCTTACACTAACACATATACTACTACTTAATCTCTTCAATTCCATGTAGAGTCTATATTCTTCTTTAGACTTAATGCATAGCTCCGGTATATACTCTGAATTTAAGAGCAAGAACATATTTGTGTAAAGTCTTGAACTTATCCTTAACTCCTTGGGTTTTATACTTGTCTCAAGCTTCTTCCATTCCTTTACATGAAATTTATAATATAGAATATCTATATTTCTGCTGCTTGGTATTTCAGTTATATCAGATCTTTTTACTCTTTCGGCTAAGGTTATTTCTCCATAGTAGTATATTCCAGTGTTATGCTTAAACTTGCTGCTCGACTGGTATAGAGCTACATACCTTAGGGGCAACCTAGCTTTAGCTATTTCACTGCAAGGTATATGATAGAATTTATTTTTTAGGCATACTTCAAGCTGTTCAGATTTACTCAATGCCCCTATAAGAACATCCCGGTTTGTAAAGTCAATGCTATTAATATAATCGTATGAACCTTTAGGTAATACAGTTCTCTCAAATGCTGTTTCGGGAGAATCTTCTATAAGCTCTTCTAACAACTCTTCAACTATCTTAGTAGCACTGGGAAGGAAAGGTAACCCTCCAATATTGACTTTATCTATGCTTTCATAGAACTTATGGTTTTTATATTCCTCAGTATCTTTATATGGAAACAAAACATATGCGCCAAACATGGTTCTTTCGAATTCATTTCCTTGAATAGAATCCTGGACAATTGCATCACGGTATCTATGCATAGTATTAATATCATCCTCTTCTGGTCCAGGTGATTGATAGGCCTCTCTATAACTACTCCCTTCAAGGGCAGGATTGATTCTATATTTTGCATCAAAAATATACTCGTACTTTATTTTAGATCTATGTTTCTTTAAAGAAAGAATATTATCTGGTCTCTGTGAGACAGTAGGCAACACGTTGATAGGAAGATTGTATGATATAGTGAACCTTTCACCGTTTTGTGGATTTTCATATGTTACAGCGGCCTTCTTACCTTTGCTTAGTGTTACAAACAAACCTGAATTATCTACTTTTATTAAATCCTGTTTAATAAGTTTATACTTAGATTTTAATAAGCTATTCAACTTAATGAAACACCAGTATTCATACAATACTGCCAAGTCTTTAATTGATACCTTGAAAATTTCTCCATCTAAAGAGAGCCCTTTTATTAACATTAAATAGTACTTGTACAGATCTTTATACCCAGCAGCCATATTCAAAACAAGAGATAGAGAATTAAGTGTATATAAGTCCCCTACCCCCCTTAAGAAGCTAAATTCAAGTCTCCTATTAATCTCATGTCTCATGGAGTCCAATTGTTTTATAATATTATCATCTGTCTTTCGTCCAAGCTTGATATAATTGGCCTTTACCCCTTCTAGCTTTTTTGCAACTGTTTTGAGAGTGTACTTTATAAATCTATTCTCAAAAGTGTCAAAGCAAATACTCTTCTTAGTTGCTAAAGCTTTTATTGGTATGTAATCTTCATTTATCATTAATAAATTATGAGGTCTTTTAGCAAGCCATTTTAGAGTATCCGAATTTGCCTTCTTCAACTTGTGAAATGGTACTATCTGATTTTCCTTCTGAAGTACATGATGAGGTGACTTTATTACTGTATCAGAAGCAATGATGAATTTATCAAAAATGATTTTAATAATGCTAAAGAATTCTGTAAGGCTTCCTCCCACATTATCCCTTATACTAGACCAAAGATACGTCTTCTTTAAAAAGTCAAATGACAAGTTGTATATTTCATTATTAACATCATTAAGGATAGCAACGTAATCATCATTGTAATCAATTTTAGATGGAAATATCTCAATACATATTTCAAGGAAAGATTCTCCGTCAACCATAATAATGAATTCCGAGAACCCGATTTCACTTCCAAAATTAAGTATCCCTGATAATGTTCTCTTATTTCTTCCAACTGCATTAACCCTATCTCTGATTGAACTATTTTGGTGCCAAAATGAGATTTCATATTCACCTTTATTTTCAATAATAAACTCATAGTACTGATTCTCATAAAACAGTGGAATTGTTCTGTAGATAGACTTACTCTTACTGACAGAACTGACTCCTAAAAAGTCCTTCACAGAATGCGCAATATCAATATTGTATGACTCTTTGCAAACAACTGATATGCTAGAGTTTGATTTTGATTTGTTAAGAACCTCAGCTGTAAACGTCAATATAAAAGATACCAAAAACGCGCATATTTTGGATACCACTTTGGAACCTATTTTTCAAGACCATTCAGTATGGTTTTCCGGTTTTCTATGCGCCAGCTTGGTCCTTCCAGCGTAAATATTTCGCACTGATGAGCAAGCCTATCTAGAATTGCTGCTGTAATTACGCTATCCCCAAGAAATTCGCTCCATTCCTCAAAACCCTTGTTACTAGTCAGGATTATTGATGTTTTCATATAAAGTTCGTTTATGAACTCATATAGCTTATTGACCTCCTGTCTTGAGATGGGCAGGAAGCCCACC
>MWEH01000059.1 GCA_002070965.1 Firmicutes bacterium ADurb.Bin080
TTGTACACAGTTTCCCTGTTCACTCCTAGATAGAGTATCAAGTCCTCAATAGATAACAGCCTGTCTTCCATGTTGCTCCTTTACATATACTCCATGCTAGAATTATGTTAGCTCATACATCCATAATAACAAACAAGGCTTAAACCCTACTAAAACTACAATAATAGGAATGGAAAAAATGTCAATATGATTAAATTGATATAGGCTGGAAGTACTGGGGTGTATAGATTAGTCTTTCTAGTTAACTTGTTTAATGGCAAGAATTAATTGCTCAACATCGGGGTATCTTGATGATAAATCTGACTCTCTATCCTTGACTAACTTTATCTTTTCTTTGGGTAGAATTATTGACTTCTCGTTAATCATGGATGTCAACATCGAGTTTAGCTCATCTTTATCCCAATCCTTTGTTCCTATTCTTGAAAACAGCTGGGATACCATATACCCTAGTTTTGCCCGATATATTTCTTCTAATTCACATTGTTTATTCATGAGAAGGTTATCATAATAGTTAAAAGATATTAGACACTGATCTCTGAGATCGACTACATGGTGACTTGATAATCCTTGCCCATTATCCTCAGGAATAAAAAAAAGATCACTTAAGTTATTATTGAATAAACGCTCTAAATAATTCTGAAGCCTCTGAGCCTTTCCTTGTTCTATTATACTAATCCTACCGCCGAACAACCCATTTTCACAATATTTACTCAAATTATCTGCAAAATGCTCATCGAATGATGAGAGGAAACCCAAATGTAAAAGTTGCGCCTTGCACTTATTACCCAACTCAGAACGTTTTACCAAATCACAAGATTGGGTTAGTATAATTGTGAAATCACAAGTTTCTGCTTTCGTTTTATTATATGCTATTAGATTCTTACGAATAACTTCATCAATAAATATTATGTCGCCTTGGTACAGGGACTCTGTATCTTTTTCAGTTGTTAGTATCTGAATTGACATTATTGTTACACGAGTTCGCTCTTAAGTAAATCTGCCGTAATCTTTCCTTCTCACTATCATAGCTAAGGCTAATGCTCTCTATTTTTTTTAGGGAACTAACGGTGGCGATTCTATATACTCCTACCATAGGTTTAATGGACGTGTTTCCAGATGGCATCTCTATTGGAATATCATCTATTCTTGCTATTTTATAATCTTCGCTCTTTGATTTTACATCATTTCCCTGAGAACTTTCATTGGTCAGCATTGCATTCTTCCCCATAAACGTTATTGATAATGTTTTCCGTTTGCTTTTTGTGTGAAATCATTTTTCCAAGCAGCTTATTAAAATTATCTTTAAAAAATGCAAAACTGTAGTGATAATTGAAGTCTATGTTAAGACCATTTTCCACTTGCGTGTGTTCAACATTCAGAGTGTAGTCTTCAAATTGGTAGTTTCTTTTTATTACTGCTCGATAAAGGCTGGATTTAAGAACTCTGTCAAAAACATCATTAAAAGACACTATCTCGTCTATATGATGTTCTGCAGAACTAAATCCATAATTATAACCAAGGCCACTAATTGGAGTGTGCGGTAACAGATTTATTAACTTCAGCGCAATTGATTCGGTAATCTTCATATATTCATCTGAATTTGAAAGTGCTGTAAAGATAACTCTATCATCTAAGGTCGTCAATCTAATAGAGTCATAAACATATCGTGGAGGTAGAAGCAAGTCAAACGAGAATTCGACCTGAATTTTATCAGATTCGAATAGTGTTCTAGATACCCAGTCCGGATTTAGTATAAACCTATTCCACCTACCGACAATTACTATATTCGTTCTTTCTATGTCGGACTTCATACATTCTCCTTCATTGCAACTACAAGTAGTCACAGATTACTTACCATTTTAGAACAAGAATAACAACCGCGAATATTAGTCAATTCTTTTTTTCCTCTGGGCATTAAGTTAACTCGGTTAAGACTGACTTCTATAGGATGATGCATATATCCAAGCTTGTTAAAACAATACAGATTCTATTCATGTCTGGCGTCACACTGATTTGATCACATCAGATATCTCTAATACTCTACGTACTTCCTCAAAATTTTGAATTTATTTTACCCTTATCAAATCATATTTGACCTAAACCTTGTAAGTTCGAGAACTCATCACATCCGTTTTCTAGTAAAATGATAGCTTTGTCGAAGCCAATCCTTCCTTGAAATAATCCTGCTTCATGAATAACATTTAGCCTCGCATTAAATCTTCCGTCAGATGTCACATCTTCTGTGGTCATAACCAGAAACGCAAAACTAGCTTGATCAAGCATTTCAGCAATCCTTTTAACATTGGTACTCCAAGCAACCGGCACTCGATTAAATTCATCCCATGAGAGTTTCAATCGATCAGAAATAAAGTCCTTCAATTCTCGCCAATCTTGCGAGTGGCCATGGCCGATGAAGATGTTCTTGCTGATCTGATCCATCCTGCCTCCTATAACAGCTTTAGTTTTGATGTGAGAGATGAACTTATTTATTAACTTAAGTATGTCCTGTGATCTTTGTACGCTCTTTTGGACATACATACATGATGCGATTATCAATACATGTAGAGGTGTCTGGTAACCCCCGTCAATGGCATGTGCATCGCGTGATACTAGTTGATTTGGCCGATAATAGCTTATGAAATCACTTTGGGATAATGGTTTATCTTCAATGACTGACTTGATTGTTTTCTCAACATATTCATCCTTTGGGAGATGTTGATTCTGGGAGATAGAGAATACACTGTCAATACATTCATCGATTTGTTTGTTTATTTCTACACAGTTAGTTATTACATCATCGATTGAATCAATACCAAGCCTACTTCTAATAGCATTGAATACATGATCCGCAGAGTAGATTACCCAATCTCCAACTGTATTTATTCTAACAATATCTGCAAGATTATCAAAAACCCATTCTTTACTGAAGTGAGCATTTGCTGGAGGTTTTTGGAAACTTCGATTATAAACTAAAGATTGATATTCTATCCATGATCCAGACGATGATTGTCCAACATCAACAGCTGCTTTTAACATTTTTTCAGAACTACATAGTTTAGGGTAATCAAACTCAGCTAATTAGTTTGCTTGTGTCTGGAGCTCCGATAAAATCATTTCATAATGTTCTTTCATATCCAAAGCTCAAATATTTGTTTAGTATTAGCATTAAATCGATTTGTAAACCTCTATTCCATGATAAGAAATAGACCTAAAACTAAATACATCTATTTGAAAAATCCGTCAATCCAAATCAACAACGACCATACAACTTATTGCCTAACAACCCATAGCACCCACTCCTATTCAAACTCCTCAGTTGACCCAGGATACCTTTCTGGACTTTTCTGCCGATTTTAGGCACGTTTTGGCGGGATAGGACCACGTATATGTTCTGCCTGAGATCGACAACCTCTATCGATGCCAAGGCCTCCAGATATATATAGACCCACTGTCTGGATTTGCCGATGGCTTGAGCGATGTCTCGGATGGACTTGTATCTGCCATGCTCCAGGATATCCAAGAGCCTGTGGGCATCCGCTATGCTAAAAGTCCACCCCTTGTAGTGCTGATAACCGATCCTGGCTTGGTAGCGGTTAGCTCGGACATAGATAGGGGGATCATCTTCAATCTGCTTGATTGACTGACCTTGTAGCAGTTCGGGTAGTAGCTTTTCTATTGCTTCTCTGCTTACACTGGTCATTTTGGATACAAGTTCTGCGTTGAAGGGGCGATCATAC
>MWEH01000060.1 GCA_002070965.1 Firmicutes bacterium ADurb.Bin080
TTCTTCAATATGATCTGCAAGGGAGAATAGTTTTTCTATTCGATTAACTATTTCTTTCTGTTCTTCTAAAGGAGGAATCCTAACAATCTGGTATAAAATGTCGGAATTTCTTACTGCCGGATAATTAGTACCTCTTTGGATTACATTTAAAGAATTTAAAAAGAAATCAGTTTGAACAAGATAAAATAGCCACTTATAATTGACGCTTAATGCTCTTAATACACAAAAACCAGTAGAAGCAATCTGATTATCGTATTCTTTAGTTACTATAGCCATATTTCTTAAATACGTTCTTACTGTTGAAAATAATATATCGCCTTCTTTGATTAATTGTCTTGCCCTAGATGGGGAATTTTTTCCTAAGTAAATCTTTGGATCTGTGATTATTTGCTTTTTATTATCAATAGATGCTATGTCAATATATATAAAGAAATCATCTGGCCTTTCTTTTGGATTGATTTTTTTAATTTCTAAAGTTATATTTTTTAAGTATGTTGTGATCCAACCATAGGGTAGTTCTCCCTTAGTATCAATGTTAATATTTTTCAAAGGATTTGGTGTTTGTTCAATCTTATCTATATTTTCTTTTCTCCACTTTTCAGTTAGTTTTCCTTCCATTGCATATTTCAAAATGGCTTGACGATAAACTTTAAGTTTCGATTTGACCTCTTCTAGATATTCTATTCCTTTGTCAAGATTTGTGAAAAGCTCTTCTATTTTGTTTACAATTCTTTGCTGTTCGGCTAGTGGGGGTAGGGGTATCTCAAATTTTCTTATTACGTTTCCAGTTATTGCTTCAAATGTTGTCCCAGTTGCACTATCCTTAAATTGCTCTTCAAAGTTTCTTAATAAATAAAGAATAAATCTATTGTCAATATTCCCGAATCCTCTAATTGCTGCTAATCCCCTTCCGATACAAGATTTTTCAGGACATATATTTGTCGGGCCAACAGGAGCTCTAACTGAAAGTAGTATATCTCCTTTTTCTGCAATTCTTTTTGGAAAAGTACACCACTTAACTGGGGAAGGATAGATTAAGCCGAATTCAGATTTGCCTTGATAAAATGGTAATCCAATTATATCTTCATTATATGTGGATGAAGGAGGTGATTGGCCAAGTATAATTTCTGATATACTTTCTAAGTTTGTCCAAATCCATCCTTTGGGCAATTCTCCCTTCACTTGCTCACCAGTGCTTCTTGAAGATCTTTTATTACATTATCAATATTTCCATCAAATATTTTGTTAGCTTTAAAAAGTCCGCCTTTATTGTGGAATGGAGTCTGTTCAAGATCATCTTTAGTGATGCTGATTGAAGTTGCAATGTGATCTTTTATCATTCTAAGCCATTCAATTTGCTCTTCAGTAAAAGTTATGCCCTGTCTTTTCTTATTAGAAATCCATTCTTCAAATCTCTTGTCAACAGTATATGAAAAAGGCTCTAATATCTTACTCTCACCAAGCTCAAATTTCAAAAGGGATACAATATCTGTAAGTAATTTGTGTGGTCCTGCACCCTTTACCTTAGATTTTTCTAGTTTTTCATAAGCTGCCCATAACTTATCCGTTGTAAGGTAGTAAGGTGGCCTTTCTATAGCTTCGGCAAGTTCCTTAATTGCATCATATGTCAAAAATCTTGTTGGATAAGGATTGCTATAGATAATTTGAAGTGCAGTTAGCTCATCCTTATTTTCATGAATAAAATTTTTGAAGCTATTTACAATTATTCTTGCCTTCTCAGCTGCTAAATCGTTAAAACCTGCAAATATAACTTCATCCTTACTTATGTTATCGATTATCTGTTCATTTTTCTTTTTGATTTCAATAATCTTGGATCTAAACTTTGGATTGTCAAATGGCTTACTTGCCGTATCAAAAAGTTTTTCGGTAGCCTTGTTTAGTTCTTCTTTAGTTGGCTCATCAGTATTGAACATCTCTTTTGCTTTTTCTATAGTTTTGTCTGGATCAACTACATCAAGTAGTTCATTTACTATCTGATTCATTTTTTTTCCAGTTATATTCTGAATTTCTTGTTTTTCCTTTTCATTCATTTGTAAGTCAATTTTTGATAACCTACTTGCAAGAGAAGTAATAATGTCTTTGTTCTTTTTTCTTAGAGCCATTCCAATAAGTAGTTTTTCCAAAGGTACATTCTTTACCCTTTCAAGAGGCATTGAATCAGTTTTGTCTGTTTCACAAACGCCAACTGCGTCTATAACAACAAAATGAGTTTTAATATATGCATCAGGGGTAACTCCTCTTAAATCAGTTGTTGAAATAGTTCTTGTACCTCTTCCTTTCATCTGCTCAAAATAAACCCTAGATTTAATATCTCTCATGAATATTAGACATTCTAGTGGCTTGATATCCGTACCAGTTGATATCATATCTACAGTTACGGCAATCCTTGGATTGTAAGAGTTTCTGAAACTACTTATTAAATCTTCTGGTTTTTCTTCCATCGTTCTGTAAGTAATTTTTTTACAAAATTCGTCTCCCTGTCCAAACTCTTCCCTTACTATGTTTACTATATCTTCTGCATGTGAATCGTCTTTGGCAAATATTAGAGTCTTTGGTACGATTTTTCTTCCAGGGAATATCTCAGTAAATAGTCTTTCTTTGAATATTTTTATAATCGTCCTTATCTGATCTGGCGCAACAACTAATCTATCAAGATCTCGGCCTTCATACTTGAAATCTTCATCAAGGGATTCCCATCTAACTTTTCTTGTAAGCCGGTCTCTTTTGTCAATGTAAAATCCTGCTTCAACAGTGCTGCCTTTTTCAGTTATCGCAGTATTAATTCTATAAACATCATATCCGACATTAACTCCATCTGCAACTGCCCTCTCATGATTATATTCCATGACAAGATTTTGATTGAAAAATCCTAGAGTTTGCTTTGAAGGTGTAGCTGTAAGGCCAATAATAAATGCATCAAAATATTCTAAAACTTGCCTCCAAAGATTGTAAATTGACCTGTGGCACTCATCAACTATAATAAAATCAAATGTTTCAATAGGGATGAAGGGGTTATAAGATACATCAACTGGGGTGCCATCAACATCCTGATCAAAGAGTGATTGCTCTTCTGCTTCATCATGCATCTCAATTTCGCCTCTTAACATCGAATAGACCCTTTGTATAGTCGAAATGCAGACCCTACTTGCAGGATCAATAACATTTGAAGAGAGATGCTGAACATTATAGAGTTCAGTAAACTTTCTTCCATCATCTGGAGTTTTATACTGACTAAATTCAACCATAGCTTGTTTGCCTAGGTTATTTCTGTCTACTAGGAAGAGGACTCTTTTTGCATTTGTGTGCTTTATCAAACGATAGATGAAGCTGATCGCAGTAAATGTTTTGCCAGAACCAGTTGCCATTTGGATAAGTGCCCTAGGTCTTGTATCTCTGAATGATTTTTCAAGATTTGTTACAGATTCAATCTGGCAGTCTCTCAATCCTTCAGTTATTAAAGGGGGCATCTCTTGCAATTTTCTTCTCAGTGTTTTTTCATCTGATAGAAATTCCTTTAGTGTTGTAGGTTTATGAAAAGAAAAGACTCGTCTTGAGCGTGGTCTTGGATCTCTTAGATCAGCAAATGAAGTCTCCTTTCCAGTGCTATTATATACAAAAGGAAGCGGTGCACCGTAGGAAGGTATACCCTCCGGCAGTCCACCTACATATTTCATAGATTGATCTGCAATTCCTCCTAGAGGAATCCCAACTCTTTTTGTTTCAATAACTCCACAGGCTTTTTTATCAATAAAAAGAAGATAGTCTGCAAATCCTGTAAGCAAAGGGAATTCCCTTACCGCAATGCCGATTGAAGCACTGAGATCCATCATTTTGTAATCTTGAACAATCCAGCCACAACTGATAAGCATCTTATCAATATCTTCTCTCGCTTTAGCTTCAGTACTCATTAGCGGTCTCCTTATATTAAATTGAATATTACTTAAACTATTGTAAGCTAAATATTTATTCTATATTAATTCATCATAATTTAGGAATTTCCATATAAAAACTTAATCATTTTTTAAGTGATTATACAATTATAAAAAAAACTAAATCCAAGCAGATGAACATTGAAGAAATCTATTATTCTTTTTTTGAAAGTAAATACACGCCTATGCACAATATTAATATTCCTATAATCTGCATCGGAG
>MWEH01000061.1 GCA_002070965.1 Firmicutes bacterium ADurb.Bin080
GGGTGGTATGAGGCTGCCGGCAATGACATTTCTACCTCACGGATATGAAGATCAACTGCGAAGGAATGATTTATAGTAGGACGAACGTCCTATTGTCAAGAGGGAAATTTCCGGACACTTGAAATCTTGTTTTACCTTTCAATATCTGGTAGTTCAATGCAAGCATGATTCTAAAATAATCGGGTATGTGGTCACTGAAAGAAAAGAAAAAGTAACATGGAAGTTAAATTAGCCAAAAGTAGGTTTCTGTGAATTCTTCGAAATAGAATTCAACATCGGCAAATTTACGTTTATCATCAACAAAACAGGCCCAAAGCTTAACGTATTTGTTTATTATTTCTTCCGATTTAGCGTAATATTCTTCTTCGTCAGTTTCCGAAAGGTTTGAATCTTCAAGGTCTTCTACTTCATCAATCATTTTCTGCAAGTCTGTAATACTTCCTAAAATGGCCAAATCCATCATCTGGAAATAAATTTCACCACTGCTTAGCATATCCATTGCAGCTTCTTCATCTTCAACGGCTTCTTCAAGACTTCCGTATGTAAGGTCGCCATTGATTTCACCCTTCATTTTGATCAATGTTTCTGACTTATAGGTAAACTCGTATGTTTCAGAAGCTACTTTTAAGTTTACTGTTCCCGTAATTCCCACAAGGCCGATATCTCAAATCCACAATGATGGAAATGGAAAAATCATAGATATTTTTTAAAATGTAATCTATATTACTTTTTAAAATATGCTACACTATTTAGAAAGAAAGTGTTCAAATATTCTTTTAGAATAAAGGAGTAAAAAAATGGATGCTTGTATAAAAAGATATCAAGATAAACAAAAACTCTATGCGTGGGATGGCAAGTATCTGATGTCATATAGAGATAAACAAAGACTAATTGAATGGGACGGAAAATACATTATAGGATATGGCACACGTCAAAAATTATATGAATTTAATGGGCAATATTTTTTGGCATATGGTATCAGAAAAACAATCTATGAATGGGATGGTAAATATATAATTCAATATGACAAGCGTCAAAGAATGTATGAAATTGATGGAATATACGTCATGGTATATTCTCGAAGAGAGAGATTCTTGGAGATAGAAGGTTCCATTCCCATCGCGATTATTATTAGCGTTGCAACAGGAATGCTTTAAAGTCATTTGATATTTATTTTGTCCGTAACAAATACTTGAGATGATTTAAATAAAAAAAGGAGCTAGCAATGGAATTCATTCCAACAAACTTGTATTATCCAGAATCAGAGAAGGAGAAACTTCGGCAAATTAAAACACTTTTTAAAAAGTGGTATAAATATTTTAAAGGTAAGAAATTTGTAAAAAATAAAACAGCAAACAAAATGGTTTTTGATGGCTTTTACCCATATTATTTTAGTCAGAAACGAAAAGTTCTTTTTATTGGTATAGAGAGTTATTTGATAGAATATTATAACTACATTTCATACGCATTTGATGCATATAAAAAGAATTACATTGGTGATTTGCATATTAACCGACATTCCATTCATAGACGCATGATAAAAATAGCATATGGTTTGAGCAATTCATTTCTCGAGTTTCAGAAAATTCCAAAGGCAAGCGAAATAACAGAACAATTTGGTACTTCTAATGGTGTGAGTTTTGCGTTCATGAACATCTCAAAATTTAGCAATGAATCTGGCGGTTCAAAAGCCGACTGGGAATTGATCGATTCATCAATTGCAGCTTCATCAAATAAGGGAGACAATTTCATTTTAAATGAAATAGATATATTAGAACCGGATATTGTTATAACAATGAATCTTGGTAAGTATGACAAACTGTCTGTTTTGGGAAAAATGAATGAAATATTTCGGTCAGATGAGGTATACGCATTTAATTTTAATACTCAATCTAAAAACAACATCTTATTGCTTGATACATTCCATTTTTCTGCACGAAGCAAAGCGGATGAGAATGATTTTTACGGACCAATTGTTAAAGTAGTTAAGAAATATTCTAAATAGATGATCCCGCCAGATATACCAACCATATTTTAATTGCGTGGCATGAAAAAATATCAGGATAGAAGTTCTGTCTTAATATTCATAAAACCAACAACGTTAACTAAAGCTAACGTATCTTAAAAATTCTTATTAATCATTCCGTAATATGGAACGATAATATTGTACATTGTCATTCACGTTAAGGCAGACAACATTTTCATATTTTTAATTATTAGGAGCTTTGGTTATGGAAAGCAGGAGAAAATTTTTGAAATTAACGATGGGCGCCTTAGGTTATGCGACAATTTTACCTTCCACGATACCAGTTTTAGCAGCAAATTTAATAGAGAGGAAAGAAGAAGATCACACCGTTGGACCAACCAGATCCGGCATAGCATGGCGGCGGAATATTTTCTGCCAATTTGATCATGCTGATCTTAAAGTGGCCATAGAAAAATGTGCCATGGAAACAGATTGCACTATTTTTTATGGAGACAACGGCGACCCGGATATTCATGCTTGTCCTGCTTTTGTCATGATTGTGGACAGGCACGCCGTTGGTTTCGATATGTGGAAGGAGTATGTTGAATATTCAGATCTTAACGGAGACGACATTCCCTGTTTCATAGTAGATAGCATTAGTGATTTACCGCTGCCCCAAAAGAAATATGTTTACCAATTTGACCTGAAGGATGCAAAGTCCATACCTACCATCGTTAAGACAATCGCAGAAATGAAAGCGGAAATGGATAGAAAACTGCCATCGCTTTTCAAAAATGGAATGGCAATGATTTAAAGTTGAAAGGAGAATAATATGAATAAACCAAATATATTCAATTATGCTTATCCCGAATTATCACAAGATGCCTTTGTCTGCTGGCTTTTGAACTGGGGGAATCCTGAATCTTTGACCATCAATCAAGGCCTTCATGATCTTTCACACACGTTAATAAAAGCGTTTTTTGATAAACATAGACGAAAACTTCCCGCCCGAATAGAAAAAATTGAAACCATCATGGGGTATCTTCATATTGATATTATCCTGATAATAAACGGTTGTATTATTATTCCTATACAGGACAAAATTTATAATAGAGAAAACCCTGTACAATTGGCGCACTATCTTCAATTGCTGAAAGACGATGGCTATGACGGACAAAATATGCTGCCGATTTATTTACAGACAGGAGCAAAAGCAAATCATAAAAGATTGAAAGACAGTGGATTTTTGCCGTTTTCAGGAAAAGAACTCATGGATATACTAAATCAGGGAGCGCATATTAAAAATGATATTTTAAATGATTTTATCTCCCATTTAAAAGAACTTGAAAATTTAGTGCAAAGTTTTTTGGAGCGAAGCCTAAATAAATGGCATTTGTATTCCTGGCAGGGCTTTTATGACTATCTTCAGGACAAACTTGGGGACGGTGAGTGGGATGCTGTATCAGGTCCGATCAATAGTTTTCTTGGGTTTTGGTGGCATTGGAATAATGAAAAAGATTACGCACTATATTTGCAGTTGGAAAAAGCTGATTTGTGCTTCAAAATTGATGTTTATAACAAAAAGAGACGGGCTGAACTTAAGCATAAATGGGAGGATAGATTTTTCAAGGCGTCAGAAGGATCTTCAGTAAAACTTGTCGAACCGGTTTACCAAAAAGATAATGCCATAACTGTCGTTATGGTTGACGGTGATTATCGCAGAGCCGACAAAGACGGGAAGATTGATTTGGCTAGGACTTTGGATGTCATAAAAGAAGTACAGAAAATTTATGATAAAGCCGTTAAAAATTTTAAGTGATCGTTTCGTTTTGCATGTCGCAACCGGTTCTCCAAAAATATTTGTCGCAAATTCAACCGTTATCTTTGCGTTATATATAAAAACTGTAAAACTTCTCCACTATCTCCACCATGCCCATGGTGTCCAACCCACAATATTCTTCCAGCAGCTTCCTGACCTTATCCTTGTCTTTATTGTCTTCTGTAAATGTAACTCTATAATATTCCGCGCTGGCCGTTCCGCCATCGCCGATTTCCAGATCATCATAGGATTTACCCGTCATGGCCGGTAATACATTTTTAATCGAGCAGCTGCCATCCTGCGCGGGATGATAATAAGCAAAAGCCTGGAAAGGTTTGAGCAGATCAATAATTCTTTCTTCTATAGAATCTACCCATTTTTTGTATTTGGGAAGAGCTTCGACGCATCCTTTAAGTATGCGCATTTCAGTTGCATAGGCATTATAGGCAATTACTGAGCCCTTAGTTCCCATGACTTCTTTCAGCCTTGCCATAAACTCCGGACGGGGATCACTGGTTCCATCCGCCAAAAATGAAAAATGTTCCGGTTTGGCGCCTTTTTCTTTAACCACATGCACTGAGAACTGGAAAGGTATCTGCTGATAAGGCCTGGCTATTGATAAGAACTCGCTTTTCGCTGTTGGCAGTATAAGAAACGGTCACTTGTGTGTCAAGAATATTTTGCCACAA
>MWEH01000062.1 GCA_002070965.1 Firmicutes bacterium ADurb.Bin080
CCAAGGTGATTGCCTTGAATTATTTAGGGAACTTCCCGATAATTCTATTGATCTGATTTTTGCTGATCCACCTTATAACCTTCAGCTTTCAGGGGAATTATACAGACCAAATCAGACAAAAGTTAATGGTGTAAATGATGACTGGGACAAATTTGATTCAATGAAGGATTATGATATCTTCACAGAGAAATGGCTTAGGGAATGTTATAGAGTAATGAAACCCACCGGCTGTTTTTGGGTAATCGGCACATACCATAATATCTATCGGATCGGGGCAATAATGCAAAACCTGGGATTCTGGATTCTCAATGATATTATTTGGATTAAAACAAATCCTATGCCTAACTTCAAAGGCACAAGGTTTAATAATGCCCATGAAAATCTTATTTGGGCTACTAAGAGCAAATCTTCCAACTATACTTTCCATTATCATTCTATGAAAGTGATGAATGATGATATCCAGATGAGGAGTGACTGGTTAATACCAATTTGTCAGGGAGAAGAGAGAATAAAAATAAATGGACAAAAAGCTCATTCTACGCAAAAACCCGCCGAGTTATTATATAGAATAATTATCTCAACTTCCAATCCTGGAGATATTGTATTGGATCCCTTTTCCGGAAGCGGAACAACAGCAGCAGTCGCCAAAAGATTGGGAAGAAAATATATTGCCTTTGAAAAGGAAGCGCTCTATGTGAAAATATCTCAAGAAAGGGTGCAAAAGATAATTCCCATTGAGAAACCTTTACTTGAATATTTAATTGAAAAAAGAAATCCTAAGGTCCCTTTCGGAAATCTGATTGAAAAAAGTTATGTTAAAATTGGCGAATTCTTATATTCTAATAATTGCCTATATTCTGCACAAGTGATGGCTGATTCTTCAATCAATTACAATGGTGAAGTAGGTTCCATTCATAAAATAAGCGCTTTAATATTAGGTAAGACAAACAATAATGGTTGGGGATTTTGGTTTGTGAAAAGAGATAATACATTAGTAAGCATCAACGATCTTCGTCATCAATATGAACAAGAACAACTTAGGGTTACGAAATCGGATATTATTCAGGAGATAATTTTTAACTATCAATAAAGGCATATTTTATAAGGAGTAAAATTTTATGCATATTATGGAATATAACCAATTTACACAAATCTTAAATGAGAATATCTTTGAAAGTTCTAAACCGGATTTGTTAGATAAAATATCTAAAAATCCACACAGGTTTATCGGTTTATTTAGACCTACAAGAGCAAAAGCAAAAGTAATGCAAAATTTGTTACAATCCCATGAAATCAAATTTGGGGAAGCTTTTGAGTACATTATAGAAAAATACTTACAAATTATTGGCTGTAAAATATTAGATCACAATTTGCAGGGAAAAAATGGAAATATGCTTTCTATTGATCAGTGCTTTTTGATGAACGAAGAGATATATTTCATTGAACAAAAAATCCGTGATGATCATGATTCAACAAAAAAACGAGGGCAGATAAGAAATTTTGAAGATAAATTATATTCTCTGCTTAAGAAATATCCTGCCAATCAATTGAATGGGATATTTTACTTCATTGATCCTGAATTTAAGAAAAATAAAAAATTTTACCTTAATGAAATAGATAAGATTAAAAGTGACTATGGCTTAAAATCCCTTCATTTATTATACGGGGGAGAGCTATTTGAGCTTATCGGTCGTTCTGATATTTGGGAGGAAATTATTAGATACTTGGAAATGTGGAAAAAGGAGATACCAGAATTACCGGAATTGAATTTTGATAATAGTCCCCAAAAATCATACGAAGAAATTAAAGACCTTAACCCTTCAATATACAGAAACCTGTTTTCTAATCAAGCTATTGTGAAAGAAATATTTCCCATTCTCTTTCCCCAGAAGTCAACCTTGAAATTCCTTGCAGATTATTTTCACAGTCAAGAAACAGAAATATACCAGAATCTTTATAAATCGCTATCTGAATTTATTGATTACTGAACTAATTCACTTTTCTTATTACCAACTCTATTATTCTTGCTATGTTATTCACAGAAATTAAGGTGGAGGTTTATATATAACAGCTAAAGGATAACTCTCTATCCCAAGTATTTCTCCAAACAGAACAAGCTTTTTCTCAAATAGGGGACTCAATAATTGCAATCAACAGTTTAACAACTGTATTTTATGAGAATAATGAGGATTTTCTTTTGGACGCATAATATATGTAATTAATAAATTAAACCAGAGTTTGGAATAATAATGACACGCTTTGCCCTTCATATTTTTCTCATAAGAATAAACTATACAGCAAGAAAAACTCAACCATTGACCACTACAAAATTTTGGGAAACAACAGAGAGCTGCAAAAAATTAAAGAATGAAGAATATGGGAAGTTAAATCCGTAAATGATATTTTCTTTATTTGCAAGAGCAGATTTGGTTTACAATCATCTCTAGGCAGAATTAACATATTAAACAATGTTAATGCTCTCTCTTTATATTCTAGTAATTACTTGTTACATAGTCGATTAATTAACGACCCCGTAACACTTCCTTAACGCTGCTTTAACCTCGTTAAGGAATCGTTAAAGATATGTTAAGGAAGCATAAGAAGAAAAAGCGAGGGGCAGGTATCAAATTGTATAACTGATTGAAATATAATTGAATAATCCCTATTTGGAATTTTTTACTTGACAGGATGTCCAGTCCTAAAAAATCATCTTTTCCATCTTATGAGCTAAGGACAATGATGAAGAAACACAAGAAAAAATTACTGGCTTGTCTAATTGGAATTCAGGTAATGTTTATTGCACCGGTAATTGCTCAAAATATGGCAAGCTTAAACGGGGAAGAGTTAATTGCAGACCAAAGGGTGGTGGTGATTGACTCTTTGCACACGCAGGAACCACCGGGAGCGCCTCCGGGCGAAACGATGGTCGCTACTTATTATTCTAAACGATTTCAGGGCAGAAAAACGGCAAGTGGCGAAAGATACAACCGCGATGCCTTAACTTGTGCCCACAAAACCCTCCCCTTTCAAACCTTACTAAAAATAACCAATCCCCAAAACAACAAATCCGTTATCGTGCGTGTAAACGATAGAGGTCCCTTCAATCGGGGCAGAGATATTGACCTATCGTATGCAGCTGCCAAAGAAATAGGGATGCTGGCTGCGGGGGTTCTTCCTGTTCAAGTGGAAGTTTTTGAGCAGGTCTATAACGATACCTTGCTGGCAAATAATTGAAATAGTTATCTTTCCTTATTCACAACTGGTTATGGATAAAGACAGGTAACTAGAAATGCAACCACTGTTAACACTTTCTTTCTCTGTGCAGCAGGCAATTGCTGAAAAGAAACCGATTTTGGCAATGGAATCCACTGTGCTCACGCATGGCTTACCCTTTCCTAAAAATTTAGAAATATTGCAGACCTTGGAAGATATTTGTCGGAAATTGGCAGTTGAACCGGCGACAATCATTATTCTGGATGGCAAAATTCATATTGGCATAACCCAGGCGGAAAAAGAGATTCTGCAGCACAAAATGGAAAGCGGAGAAGATATACAGAAGTTTGGTATGCGGGATATTCCCTATGCCACAGCTTATAAAAAAAGCGGAGGGACAACCGTTTCTGCCACAATGCTGCTAGCTTATAAAGCTGGAATAAAGGTTTTTGCTACAGGAGGAATAGGCGGAGTGCATAGATTTTGGAATGAGACATTGGATATTTCTTCCGACCTGAAAGCCCTTGCGGAAATTCCGGTAATTGTTGTTTCAGCGGGTTGTAAAGCTATTTTGGAGATTCCGGCCACGCTGGAAGTTCTGGAAAGTTACGGCGTTCCAGTGCTGGGTTGGAAAACCGATGAATTTCCTGCTTTCTATTCCAGAACTTGCGGAAAAAAGATTGACAGAATTGAAAATGCTAAGGATATTGCAGTTATTTATAATGCGATGCTGAAATTATATCCATATCCAACGGGAATTTTGGTGGCAAATCCGGTGCCGGAAAAAGATGAAATTCCGTATAGCAAAATGGATAAATATATTACAGCAGCAATTGCTGCAGCAAAGGCAAAAAATATTTCAGGCAAGGAACTAACCCCTTTTCTGCTGGCAGATTTGGCGGAAAAAACAAAAGGGCAATCAGTTCAAAGTAACCTTGCTCTGCTAAAAAACAATATAATCATCGGTGCGCAAATAGCTAAGGAGCTACAATGAAAATTTACATTTCAACAGATATGGAAGGTATCCCCGGAACTTTTAGCTGGGAACAGGAAAAAACCAACCGTCCCGAAGTGCTTAAAAATTATCAAACACATATTACCGATTGCCTGAATGCTATTTTATATAGCGGATTTAAGGAATTTATTGAAGAAATTACTATTGCCGATTCCCACAGTGGAGGAGATAACTTAAGCTACGATATAACCGCATTGGATAAAAGAATTTCGTTAATTTCAGGCGGACCCCGACCCCAATATATGATGCCGGCTTTT
>MWEH01000063.1 GCA_002070965.1 Firmicutes bacterium ADurb.Bin080
GCTTGCAGTACAGACCCCGACTATCAACATATATACGGCGGCAAACCCCTCATCCAGATTAAGTTCAAGATGCATTAAAGGCCATGACACACCAAAAAGGGAGTCGGGTAGACCCAAGGATATAAAGGCTAAATAAATGACGGCTAAAAGTAAAAAGACCATTGCTTAATGATATATTTTTTTGTAGTTTTAATCAAATAATAATGCTATTTATTCTGCCTCTGTTTCAAAGATAGTTTAAGGGTATAATCCACTATTTTTTGCGCCAGAGGATGAAAAATATTATCGTTTCTTAACTTAAGTAGTATAATTGTATTATGGAAAAACGTCCTATCACCCCCTTAATACTTCCTGATGGCAAGGAAACTAAAAGAAAGCAGGCCTTGATTTTCTTGCTGTTTTTGGGTTTTGTAAGCTTTTTCTCGGATTTCACGCACGAAGGGGCGCGAAGTATGTATGGCCAATATTTAGGATTATTGGGTGTCAGCGCTTTCTATGTTTCCTTTACTTCGGGGCTTGGAGAGTTTATCGGGCATGCTATGCGTCTCGGGACTGGCTACATCGCTGATAAAACGGGCAAATACTGGCTGATGATGATCTTGGGTTACAGCGTTAACCTATTGGCAATCCCCCTGCTAGGATTTATTAACCCAACATATTGGGAACTCGCTTTGGTTTTGATCCTTATTGAGAGGGTAGGAAAAGCCATCAGAGCCCCTGCAAAATCTGCCTTGACTAGTTTTACTTCCTCCTATTTCGGGGCAGGAAAAGCCTTTGCCCTTCATGAGGTTTTAGACCAACTAGGAGCTTTTCTGGGTCCTTTACTAGTTTTTTCAATTATCTCTTCGCGCTCATCAGATATTAAAACCTATCAATATAGTTTTTTCATCCTTGGAATATTCGCATTGGTGACTATTGTAATTTTGGTAATTTCAAAAATAAAATATCCTTCTCCTAAAGACATAGATATTTCCAAAGATAAACAATCCGTAAAGATCAAGGACAATCCAAATTTCATTCTTTATTTAGTATGTGTTTCTTTTTTAGCTTTAGGATTTGTAGATTTTCCATTTATATCATTCCATTTGTCAACTTTAAGCCTCCTTGATATAAAATTCATACCTTTGATTTACTCAATTGCCATGGGGATAGATGCCGTTTCTGCCCTTTTCTTTGGATATCTTTATGATAAAAAAGGATTGATCGCATTTATTGGAGCGGTGTCGGTAAGCATCCTTATAATTCCGTTTATTTTTTTACGAGGGAGCATTTATTTAATTTTTGCAGGTATCGCTATTTGGGGAATATGTATGGGTGCTCAAGAATCCATATTTAAAGCAATTGTATGCAGATACACAAATAAAGACCATCGTGCAAGTGCTTATGGGGTTTTCGGGGGCGTATTCGGAACCTCTTGGTTTATTGGAAGTACCATTATTGGTTTATTATACGAAGTAAACATTATTTTTTTGGTAATATTTTGTTCTAGTTCTCTTCTTATTTCACTGGTTTCATCCATAGTATTACTAAAAAAAGAACATATTAATACCTCAAAAGCTGGGGGGTGAGTTTTTCATGAAAAGACCAAACCTTAAAAATATTTTTTATCTCACGAGTTTTTAGTTAATAATTGTGTTTAATTTGTTTTACCTAATGAGAAGCACGCGATTTTCTCTTCCTAAAAACTTTTTTACAAACATAGCCCCAGTAATTGCAATTTACTTGAAAAAGCGGAATGCTTTTTCACTTGAGCATTCTTATGATATAATTTACATATGTTTGGGAGAAAATTATGGTAGTAGCAGTAATTCTTGGAAAGAGATTGAATGATGATGGGTCCTTTTCTGAGATCCTGCAAAGACGAATGAGCCTTGCTTTGCAACTTTACAAACAAGAAAAGCCCGATTACATAATTGTCTCTGGAGGAATTGCAAATCCGAAAGCCGGGGTTGCCGAAGGGCAAAAGATGTATGATTTTTTAGTAGAAAATGGCGTTCCTGAAAAAAAGCTCATCAAAGAAACTGAATCTATGACGACAAAGGAAAATGCAAAATATACCATCCCGATGGCAATTTCTCTTCAAACCAATAGGTTGATTCTTTGCACTTCAAAAGAACATATGAACAGATTTTATCTAAACCCTTACAAGCTTTTTCTAAAAGCAAAAAAGAAATTTGGGGGGAACTT
Source organism: Firmicutes bacterium ADurb.Bin080 (assembly GCA_002070965.1). Lineage (GTDB taxonomy): Bacteria > Bacillota > Clostridia > Christensenellales > DTU072 > MWEH01. Next base: position 2,188 of record MWEH01000063.1, read on the forward strand.
TGAGTTAGTTAAATATTCAGACTAGATGCATATTCAGTATAGTATTTTTTGGGAAAAATGATTGGGGAGAATTAAATGAGAAAAAGAATTTTGATTTTGGGATTAATCTTAGTGGTAATTATATCTGCCGTAGCTTTTTCGGGATGCAAACCCGAAGAAGAGGAAGTTGAACTTACCACAGTGCAATTAGCAGCTGCTGAGCAGGCAGAACTCGATATAGTATATGCAACGGATATTCATGTAATGGAAGCAGACACTGAAATTAATGACTATCAACACCCTGAGTTTATGGCTAGAGAGTTTGATTGCCAAAAGATGAATTTCATTTCAGAAGCTATTTTTGAAACTTTTTGTGATGATGTTATTGCTAGTGGCAAAAAAATTGTATTGATTGGCGGAGACCTCACAGAAAGAGGGACCGAGCTCTCTCACCAAAGAGTAGCTGAGAGCTTAGATAGAATGAAAGAACACGGTATACAAACATATGTGGTGCCCGGAAATCATGATTTATATACAACCGGAGCAAAAGCATATAGGTATACCTCGGAGGGCCCCGTACTTATTCCCAAAGCTACTGAAGAAAAATTCGCCGAAATATATGCCGATTATGGTTACGGTCCTAATTCAATTCGCTATGAGGATACACTAAGCTATGTGACAAACATAAATTCAAAATATGTGCTTATTGGAGTAGACAACGTAAGCAGATTAGTAGACAGAAGCCTGGTGGAATGGATTGCTGAGCAAGCTGAATCCGCTTTCTTTGCAGGCAAAACTCCAATACTAATGATGCATAAACCTCTTGGAGAAAGATTTACTGGATTATATGAAACTCTGGGAGTTTCTGTTTCAGGACAATTCACTGTTTCGGAAGGAACATTAGCATATATGAAAAAATCCCTTGCCGAAGCCGGGCTTACTTATATTTTGACCGGCCATGTCCACTCAAACGATGTCATGCTTGTTCCTTCGGGGCATAAACCAGGGGGAGTGGAAAAGAATCTAATTGATATAATGGGAAACTGCACCTCTTTTTATGACAGCACATACAGAGAGATACGTTTTACCCAGAATTATGTAGATCTTACCTTAAAACATATATCTGTTCCCAAGGAAGAACATCTTCCGTCCTATCTTGAGGCAGAAGATAAAAATCAAATATTGAATAATTGGAGGGAGTTTTCTCTTGAATTCGGAAAAAGAGATTTTATAGAAAATCTTGATTCAACTCTCCAAGAAATACCAGCTATTTTTGCAGAATTTGCTCTAGGCATTGATTTAAATAGCCCGGAAATCCCTGCCGAAACAATAATTTCTTATGCTCAAGAAGTGCTTTTAGACTATGTTTTAGAAGTCCCGATATATGAAGAAGATATGACTGAAGAGGATTCTACTTCAGTTGAAACTCTAGCAAAAGCCTATGGATTTTCTGGGTCCTTCCCAGACACAGATTACAAAAATATATTCGATATTGTAACCGAGATAATATTCAAAGCTGTTTGCGCAGGAGAAGCTGAGTATCGCCAAGGTGCTCCCGAGCTAGAATTAATTAAATATGGTTTATATGGTCTCATCGCAAATCTTGCTGAGCACGACTTCTTTGCTTTTGTAAGTCTGTATGTAGAAGGACTGGAAGTTGAAGATACACAAGATGTAATTACAGCAATGTATTCAACTGGTGTATTAGATCTTATGGATGCAAACATCCTTGATAATATTCTTAGCTTAGGTCTTCTTTCTGCTTCGGACAACCCTATACTATCGGCTCTTTCGGGGAAAAGTGCATCTGAAATACTATCTATTCTCATCCCCTTCCTGCCTTCAATTAACGCCCTGCTAAAGGCTGATTTGCTTGACTTTATGCCTCTTGACCCCCTTGCAGCTGAAGAAGCTTTATCTGGGGAACTAAACTTCGGTGCTTTAATAGAGAATTACTTTTATACGGTAATTGGAAAAGGAATTCTGTTTGATCCTTACACACAAACACAAGATTTTGTAATTTCAAGGTCGGATTTCACGGTGTATCCTAAATAATTATCTAAATATCTTAATGCAAAAAAATATGCTCTGATATCTCATAAGTTTTCTCTGAGCATGTTCAAGCAATCTATATACTCTTTGATGGTCAAAATTGTCTCCATCTTTCTCGTTTTCCCTATGTCATGAGTAAGGGTCTTACCTATTGTGGACGCAAGAGCTTTTTTAAAATCTTCGTTTTGATTATACATTTGAGTGTAGGCTCTTTTTATTAGTTCTTCAAACTCCTGGCTATCCCTAAAGTAGGCTTTATAATTCCAATGAACACGCCCTGTGATCTTCCTTGAACTTCTCATCACTAAAGTGTTGAGATTCCTACTTCATAGACTTCGTATTCTCCATCTCCATAGGCGTAACT
>MWEH01000064.1 GCA_002070965.1 Firmicutes bacterium ADurb.Bin080
TTGAGCTCTGTAAAGAGTTCTTGTAAATCGGATTTGATTTTTCCGTAAGCCATTTGATTCCTCACTTTATAATAATTATTTTCTATTTATATCCCAAATTCTGATTTCTCTCATTTCGTCAATGGAATTTATTTTCCCTTTGGGTAGTTAAGGTAAAAACATCTTTCCCTAAGTATTCATTCCTATAAGATACATTAGTTACAATAACAATCGGAAGGATTTAAGTAACAACTTGAATATTGAGATAATATCCCTATTGAAACTGGATAATACCACCTTTACAATTTGCGCATCTTTAACTTATTTTTATGCTGTGCATTATTTCCTGCCAAGTTGAATCTTTTATGCTGCATTAACACTTCTTTAACGACTCCTTAACAAAGTTTAGGTATTGTTAAAGAGTCGTTAAAGAGGCGTTAAAGAAATGACCAGGCAACAAGTATTTAGGCAAAGTTTATTTAGTAATGTAATAAATCAGGATAGGCAAAAAATGGGTTGGCAAATTCCGATTTGCCAATAATGTCGGAGACCATTAATGGGTTGGCAAATTCCGATTTGCCAAAAATGTCGGAGACCTTTATAAAAGTATGCCTTACGGCATTTGCCGAATCGGAATTCGGCAACCCATTTTACAAAGGTAGAAGTCCGATAATGGGTTGGCAAACTCCGATTTGCTAATAATGTCGGAGACCTTTAAAAAGAAGTATGCCTTACGGCATTTGCCGAATCGGAATTCGGCAACCCATTTTACTAAGGTAGAAGTCCGATAATGGGTTGGCAAATTCCGATTTGCCAAAAAGGACGAAGTCCTTTATCTGGAGTTTGGACATTTCTTACTGGTTCACTACCATTCCTCTAGTCTTTTTGGGGAATATTTTTAGGGCATTTTGCAAAGGTTCGTCTGACATCAGTTCTTTTCGCATCAGATTTACTAAATCGTTACACGACGGTCGTACAGAACCTTTTCTCCATCTTGGTTGAGGCAAGTAGTTGCAGTCACGGTTAGGCCCAAAGCATGAGAGACTTGCCAGTAGCATAATGCTATAAGCAGCGATAAGCAAAGCCGGTATTTTAATAACCGACTCATTGTTCCAGACCTGAGCTTGACCGACACCCAGATTGTTCTTCTCGTCACGGTGGTTTACTTCGATCTCCCACCGGTTGAGATATTCCTGGATGATGGTTTCAGCACTTAGATCATGGTTATCGGTCAGAATATATGCCTCGCGCTTGTAGTTTTGTTTTTTCCCATACGATTGGTAGGGTTTGGGAGCAATCACGATCAACCTTAGTTTCTTTCTGCCGGCCCCCCTTTGCCATAATACATTATCAATTTCTTTGTATCTTACGCTACGAAGCTTTTTGCCCAGATAGAGCTTTGTTTTCTGATATTTGATCCTGCTATCCTGACGCACTGCTTGGGGAGTAAATTTTTCTCGTGAAAAATAGCGTCGGGAAGAGCTAGTGTCTTCCAAGCAGAGTTTGGCATCAACCCTACACCTTGCCGCAATATAGGTTCTCTCCAAAGCTGCCTTGAAAACGGTGGAGTTACAGAATGATCCGTCTGCCACAATCAACAGTTCCTTGTCTTTTGCCCCCGCTGCGTCATAGTGTTTCCGCAGTTGTTGCACCTTGTCGATAAATGACAGACACAGGTTGTTCTTGTTCTTCAGTTGATTGTATTCCTCCAGTTCTTCCAGACTTGCATGCTTGCCCGGTTTTTTCACGGCGGGAACGTTATCCACCAAAACCGGAATCCCACGGCTTACATGATAGTGCAGCTCTTCATTGCCAAGATCAGGAATGATTTGCTTATACAGCGGAAGTAAAGCAGAAAACTGCAAGATTCTGTGTCCATACATAAGATTGGGGTGAAAGGACGGAGACAGGGGGTCAAGGTAATACTGGGTACGGGGTATCTTTTTCCCTGTCTTTTTAATCTTGGTATCATCAACAGCAAGGCTGATATAGTTATCGGGAAAGTACGCCACCGTCTCTTGAATAATGGGCTCAAATAACTCTGTGTCATCCCATCGGCTCCTGGAAAACACTTTGTAGTATAAGCTCCAGTCTTCATCTTCCAGACCCCCATATAGCATACTTTGGGTGATAGTATTGCGACTGGGATTCAGCAGCAAACAAAAGGCTAACCTTATAGCATTGGCAAAGGTGCGCTTTTGCAGAAACACCTTTTGCCATCTTAACATGAGTCCATAGACAGCTTCGCTGAGGATCATGATCTCAACCCTCCTTTTGCTGTGAGCGATACATTTCCCTGTACTCACTCAGACCGAAGGTATTGGGGCCAGTTTTGATAAATCTGTCCATCCGATAAACCTTCTTTAGCAAGGCCGAAACAATGGACTCCCGATCCAAATCAATACCGAATTTGTCCTTGCACTTAGAGATGATGTCCTTAACATGCAAAGGTGTGGTTTCATTCTTAAGTAGTTGATAAACATATTCTATCTGAGATATACGCTTTGTGTCATCACTAGGAAGTGGTTCCGATTTGCCCCTGAGAGCTTCCCTAACGACCCTCAGCTGAGCCTTAAGCTTGATTTCTTCAACTTCCAGAATAGCTTGGCGGATGTCATTGTCTTTCATATGATACTCCTTAAATTTAGTATGAAGTCATCTTAATTCAAAGCGTATGTATGTCAAGTAAAATCTTTATCAATTACCAAAAATGTCCAAACTCCAGTGGTTGACCTCCAGGTCAACCCACCTATTAAGCTTTGTTTAGTTACCGAAAAGTAAGCGGTAACGAAAAGACGCGATTGCAAGTGGAACGACGAGGACGTCGTTCTTCCGGATGGTTGACCTCCCGGTCAACCCACTTCTTAGGCTTAGTTTAGTTACCGAAAAGTAAGCGATAACGAAAAACATGGATTGCAAATGGAACGACGAGGACATCGTTCTTCCGGAAGAAAAAAAGTGCTACAGCAAGCAACCTTACTTCTATCGCCGATACATCCCACTATCCAACTCCCTATTTCTTTCCCAGTTAAACCTTTTATGCTCTTTTAACATTTCTTTAACGACTCTTTAACAAAGTTAAGGTATTGTTAAAGGATCGTTAAAGAGTTATTAAAGAACTGGCTAATCAACAGGCAGTTAAACAAAATCCCCAAAGTAATTTTATAATGCAAGATAATAACCAGGTATCATTGCGGAAAAACAGCACCTTGTTGGTTTTTTTGCAACTGTGCTATTTCTTTACGCATCAAGAAATTACTTGCATCGTTCTCAAGCATTCTTCTTAGATTATTTTATCAAAGAAAATATTATCATTATTTAGGGCTTATCAATAAAAATGCTGTATGTACATAAGAGTACGGGCGCTCGCCGTAGTGACCCAAAAAATAGGCGGAACAGCGTCCGCCTTTTCAACCAAACCTATTCAATAATCATTCCTAAACTCAAATCTGCATAATCAGCGAAATCTGCGTGAGATTCTGCGTGTGATAAATAGGCGGAACGGTGTCTGCCTTTACATAGTGTGGATACGGGTTTACAAGTTTTCTATATTCTTCAGAGGTTTATGCGCTGTAGCCGGGGTAATTCCTTCCAATGTAACATAGCCCAAAACAGGACTTCCGATTGGATTTCGACTTTCATCTTCGCGATAAAACTCAACTGGAATACGCATTTGTCTCCCGTCAATTTCTGCTAGCTCTTTACCTTCTGCATCTATTTCAAACAAAGGAAAATAAAACCAACCCATACCGATGGCAGCAGTTCCCTTTTCTTCATTCACATTTTTTCGCTTGGAACCAATTGCCAAACGCATTTCCAGAGAAACATTCGGGGAATTTATACTGCTGGTAACAGTTCCCAGGCGTTTACCTTCTTTATAAATACCCCGGTTTGTTACAATACCTTCAGAAACAAATATATAGAGACGCTTTTGCACTCCTTCTGCTATTTCTTTGGCTAATACCTCTTTTCCTACAAAGTATTCTTTGTTCATATCTACTGCTGTCTCAAAAAGGGGAGCATTTACAGGTGTATGATAAGGGTCATATTCCTGTCCCATCAATGGTAAACCGAATGCTCCTGCCGAAATTCTGTTTTCATCCCTGCCCCCTAAACCAACTAAGAGTCCTCCCAGTTCCAATGCTTTGGATATAATTATTTTGGCATCTTCTTCTGCAACAGCAACTGGAATATAAAGTTCCCAACCCCATCTATTAGTATACCCGGTTCTGGATAAATAGTAATGCTGTCCATTGCGTTCAAACTCGTTAAAAGTAAAGAAATTCATATTCTTTTCAGGATTATACCTATTTTTCAACACATTTTCGCCATAGACCTCTTTTAGCAGTTTGAAGGCAAGTGGACCTTGAACATCTATTTTCACCAGGGTATCGGAAATATCTTTTGCCCAAACCTCTTCCCCATCTTTTTTGCAAGCCATAATTCTATCTATATCAGCAAGATATTTTTTCTCAACTCCTTCAATCTCAATTGTATCCGTAATATCATGACCAGCATTGATAACCAGAATAAAACTTGTCTCGGAAACTCTCATCAGAATCAGATCATCTTGCACTCCACCTTGTTCATTTAACAGTAAAGTATATTTACACTGCCCCACTTTCATTTCAGTAAAGTT
>MWEH01000065.1 GCA_002070965.1 Firmicutes bacterium ADurb.Bin080
TATAATAATGTAGGTTCATGAACCTAATTTGAACCAACGTGAACCTATGAACCCTAAAGATAAAGTACAATAAACTATTATTTGAAGCCCGACGGGCAAAAGGAATACTAAAAGTAATTGACGTAATGCGAGAATAACTACAGGATTTGTGCTGCATTTCACTACCGTTTCACATATTATTCTCTATAAGCCAAGTTATAAGAAGACATGTTATGTGAAACCTTGAGAAGAGAAATATAAAGGCCTTACAAGAGTAAGGGTGCGTGGAATAAAGCCACAAAAAATTAACAACAACATATCAAATTTAAATGCTTCACGTGGGGCAAAAAAAACATAAAACAATGGAGATTATTAAAGAAAGAATTGTAAAAGAATTAGAGAAAAAAGGGATGATCATTTCATCAGTCGAAAAAACAGACAATAATGTTTATACTCTTACCGGAATATACAACGAGAAGAGGGGAAGCGTAAGGGTCAGAGTGATTGAGTTGGATCCAGAAAAGTTTTATTATGATGATATCATAATCCCTGGATTATGGGAACAAATTTACATTGATATTGTTTTTATGGATGATAACAATTTCATCTTCTTTAGGACCATAGACGTCGATTATGTGTTTTGGGATTATTTAGCGGATTACACTTCAATCATTCACGTAAATCTTTATAAATCTGGCTATAAGGATCCTAATTATGAAGTGTAACTCAAAAAAAGCACCTGCCGATTTTAACCGGCAGCTTGATGCCGAGACAAGGTTATTTGTTCAGTTGGTCCTACTGCTGGGTTATCCACAGGCCTATGCGTATCAAATTGCCTTTCCAAAAAGCAGTGCGTCGGCTTGTTCTGCCGCTGCTATCGGCTGCCGCTTAATGCAGGATCTTCATGTCAGGGAATATGCCAGGATGCTGGAACGGGTTTTTGCTAATAGGGAGCAATTCCTCAACCCCAAAATTATTGGGAAATTATAGTTTTATCTATTTAAATTTCAAGATTATGAACCGCTAAAATCAAGGGAGAAATGGTGAGGTTACAAATGAATTTTAAGCCTTTTGTCATTTACCTAAAGCCTTTGACAGAACCTATTTGAATATATCTAAAATCCCTTTGGACAGTGATTTTTCTCCAAATATTCCAAGCAATCTTGTTAACTCATCTTCAAATGTACGTGAAGAATCTGTTGCGCCACTAATTGCATGTGCTATTTCATGTAAAAAAACAGCTATAAACCTTTGACGATTAGAAAGAACACTGCGCTTAATAATAATTCTTTTTTCAAGCCCCTGAAATAAACCTGCTGCTGGAGAAAATGAATATGCGTCTCTTTGCATGGTTTCAGAAATTAATACTTGATTGACATTTTTCGGTTTACCTCCAATAATAGAATAAATCTTTTCAATGAGTTGATAATTATTTAATTCACTAAATGAGAGTTGTGATGGTGTAATAAAGTTAAATTCAAAGTTTTGACTTCTTTGTTCAATATAATGATCAAAATCTCTTACGGTATTTCCAGTTTCAACTTTAATCTCTTCAGCTTTTTCCTTGATTTCATCTGGAACAATAATAAAATATTGACCAGCATCTTTTAGATCGGATAATATCTCTGGATTGTTTTCAACTTCAGCTTCAGATATAAGAGTTGTATCATCAGTAACAGTCCCATGTACTTTTTCTTTAAGATTTTCTGGAATAACAAATAGAGTATGACCTGTTTCTTTTGCTTCTTCAATAATATCTGCTGATTTTGCAATATCAGAAGAGGTGACAAAAACAACCTTTTCAATTTTACTATATACTTTTGTAGTATGTTCTTGAACATCAATCCAATTTAATTCATCGTGCTTATTACCTGTGGCAAAATTCCCTAAATCGGTAATTAAAGCATTTGCAACTTCCCAAGAATTACAAGAGAGAAGGATGGATTTTACTCTTTCTGTATATGCACTTCTACCAACATTCGTTCTTTCTCTATTTAAAGCTTTTTTAATGGAAGAATTGAGACTAGTAATATTATAGCTGAATAAAAAATTATCCTCAGTGGAAACTTTTACTCCATTAATATAAATATTCGCCCGATTTGAATCCTTTTGAAGAACCGTTCCGTATTGTGTTTTTTCAATTTCTCTCTCATGAGAAAATACAAGAAACATTTCTTTTGCTTTGTCAATATCTGAGTCATTAATATTGGATAGGACAAATTCAGTACCGACAAATGCTGTGTTTTGTGGTGGACTAATAAATATATGTAAAGTCGTTATTTCGTCAAAACCTTCTTTTGTGGACTTCCCGGTAGTAAATTCACCATGTTTTGAAATAATTTTTACGCCAACATCTTTCCTGTCAAATGTAGCCAAGGCATCTTTAAGTCCAATTCCAAATTTACCAATTACCCCCTCCCGGTTTAGTTTTTCCTTATTTTCGTTTTGAGTAAAATGTTCATAGGTAATACCACGACCATAGTCTCTAATGTGCCATGCATTATTTTCTTTTAATATTTTAATCTCTTGAGAGTTTGATATCATCTGCTCATCTAGCGCATTGGCAATAATTTCACGAATTGCATGATGTGTATCCCAATTCTCTAGTATCGTTTCAATATTTAAATCAAATTTTTTCATATATTTTAATTATTTAATAAATAGGCTATTAAAGTATATAACCTTTATTTATGCAAACTGTCAATCACCATTATCTAAATATTTGCGCACGAATGCGCGGCTCTAGCTCTAAAAAGATTGAAACATAGTTTCATATTAAGGTGTGAGTATGCAAAGGACATGGTTCCGTGGCCGAATCATTATCGACCGTTACTCCCCTTGCCTGTGAGCCCGGAGTTTGCAAATTGCTCTGAAAACCGTCTGATCTTCAGGGGTAGTTAATTTTTCTCCAAGTATCCCATTACCTTCTCAAACTTATCGCTTACATGTTCCCAAAAAACTTCTTTTTTCTGTTCATTTAACAACTTAAGAATACACGAATCAATCTTTTCAATAATCCTATGATGTAACGTTTCAATAATCTCTTCAAAGTCGTTCCCAACCTGCACAGTTTTGTAAGTATAAACTCTAAAAGCACTCAACGGCAATAAAAATCCCTGAGTATAACTATAGTCAATATCCGCACTATTACAAAAATCTTTCAAATTCAATGAGATTTTCCTTATGAATGCCTCTTTTAGAGCATACAGAATATAATGTCCATTAATAGAATTATTGTTAAGTAACTTATCAATTATACTCTCAGATAAATCCGGGTATTTTGAAGATGCATTGTTAGTATCATCCATAAATCAAAATATTTAGTAGTCAATTAACTCATCAGCATTCCGGTGTTTTAGTCGCACTTTTTATCCTATGTTCCCATATAACCTTTTTTGCCTAATATCTATTATAAACAGTTGTTTTTGCCTCCTAAGTGGATCTCTGGATCAGAGACTTGATGTTAATTGTTTTTATTAAACATGCCCCTGGGTATGGATTTGTATTCGTAAAAGGTGGATTATATCTTAGCCCCAATTTCTAGCTTTTTTCATGGCCATCTCTACCCTCTTAATGAAGTCCATTATCTCTTTTTTCCTTTCCTCATTGTCTTTATAGGTAGTATCCATCATCTTCTTCAATTTCTTAATATGATCATTCCCATTATCCTCAATTTGTCTGATCAGCTCCTCATACTTTTCACTAGCTACTGTTTTGTATAGTTCTCCCTTATCTTCAATTGTTTTACACATGTCCTCAAGACTTTTAACTGAGTCCTCAACGGGGACGTTTATCCCAGTTTTAAAAAGATCCTCTAGTTCTTTTACTTTACTTACTATGTCTAATGGACATTCATATAATGCATGATGTAAACCTGTCTTAGCCTCTAAATAAATGTCTACTAATTCCATAAAATCTAATTTCTTCAATTCTTCTAGAAATTCTTGTGAATTCATTTCTTATAGTATTTAAAAATGAAAAATCCACTCTGCTATTCTTGTCACTCTTGTATACCATTTAAAGTTGTGATGTATTTTTAAATGTCTAGTTCATATTAGGTCTTCTATCTTTGGATACCATGCAACCAGATATGCCAATACAGAAGATTCAGAGTGTCAAAAATTGAAATTTGGTACAGGCATTGGGACAATGTAACTATTTCTGCTACATATGTATGTAAAACTAAAACATATTCAGGAATAATCAAATGTTTCATGAGAAAAAAAGAATGAGAGCACCTCATTTTCTCTTCTCAAATAACATCGCGCATCCATCCAGCAATAAGCCGAGTATTAATATCACTGCTAACATATTTCTCCTTTTAAATCTTTCTGATAAACAAGGGAACAGTTCATATACGCAGACAAAATAAGCAATCAGAACGTCAAAACATGACGTAGTGGACAAAAATTTGCATAAAATTTTTAAAAGGAAAAACTGGAGACATGGTGAAAACTTTTGCCACTACCCTCAACTATATCACACATAAAAATTCATCCGGTTTGCCATTGACTCAAGAAACGCCAAGCAAGTAACATCCCTGTTACAATTCTCCATCTATGGTCAATTTTTTATAAAAAATTTGTGAAGGTCTGAATAGACATAACAGCATATCATTTGTCTTATCCCCCCACCCCCCCAACTTAAAGGCTTTTTAGGACACACAGGGCATTTTCTCGTTTTCGCAGGGGTAAATACCATACAAGACGAAGAGTGTTCAAAACAGACTAAAAACGGGCTTAATTTACCTCCGTAATTTTAAGGTGATATATCTTCTGATAATCATCTTTCACGGAAAAGCAGTAGTTACAACGCTTTGAATAGTGTATGATTGGGAATAATTTTACACCTAGTTTACACCAACAGAAAAGCACCTACAGAATATCGCTGTAAGTGCCTGATCTTCTGTGTAGCGAGGACGAGAATTGAACTCGTGACCTCATGATTATGAATCATGCGCTCTAACCGACTGAGCTACCTCGCC
>MWEH01000066.1 GCA_002070965.1 Firmicutes bacterium ADurb.Bin080
GAATTCTACTAATACTTGTAATATCATCATTGAGCGCCAGAAATCGGACTTTCAACCGCAACGCCAGCATTACCTATTCAAAATCATCTCCACTCAGCCGCCGGTCAGAGTCAGCGTCGGCGATAACCAACTTCTCGCCTGCAAATCGGCTGACGATTTAACGCAACAAGCGGAAGGTTTTTATTATTCCACTATCGAACAGATGATCTTAATCAAAACGCCCGACCGTGGAAATTTCGAGCTAAAGATAGAGTATTAAAAGCCACGTTTTTTCTTCCAAAATATTTGTTCCCTGGCATTGACGTCCGTTATGGCAACAAAGCGCGACGTAATCCAGACGGAGCGCCCTGATTTCGTAAATATTTTCATTGCAATTACGGATTATTATTTGTAGAATGACGCAAAATGAATCTCGATGCGACGCCAACGGTCTTTTTGACTTTAGCGGACGACATTCCGACTGCTGGACTTTTGGAAAACGGCACAGATCTGCGCTATATTCAGGAAGTTTTAGGCCATGCCAGTTCCAAAACTACAGCAATATATACTCATGTTAGTAAAAAGAGTCTCGGGAAAATCGTTAATCCCCTCGATCAGGCAATTTTAAAGCAAGGAGTAAAGAAAAATGCTCTATAATCTTAAAGACAAAATATACGCCATATGTCGTGTATCCCACCAAAATCCGATGGATATACGAAACAGAAGTTCGTTTAGCCACGAGTTATGCGAAATGCGATTAGGGGACGATGAGAAATGGAAAAGTTAATTCATACTTATGCACTTGTTAAATCTCTCTACGACCAGGGAGAAGATTACATTGATGCTTTTTGGCCTTTTGTAATCAAGACACTTTCAGCAGGCGGATCTGTAGATTTGGGGTTTATTCAGAGAAATCTAAAGGAAAATTTTGATTTAGAAATGCCGCTGCACGTGCTTGGAACAGTTTTGAATAGGGCTAAAAGGAGAGGTTATATTTGTGTAGAACAAAAGGAAAACCGGTATAATCTGACAGAGAAAGGTCTTGAATACTTAGATAAACTTGAAACAGACAAAGAAGTGGAGAGACGAATAACTGCCTTACTTGAAGATATGAAGCAATTTTTTAACGAGCACAATGTTTCTCTAAGTCTGGATCAAATGCGTGATTTGCTTCTTTCTTTTCTTCACAAAAATATTGCCCCTCTTATAGAGTTTATAAATCCCTCTGCTGCTTCAGATGAGTTGCTCATTTCAGAGCCTAAAGGTAATGAAGAAGTTTTGATTGAGTATATTAAAGTTACTGAGCAGCAGAAACCAGAACTTTATAAGAACTTGCAAGACATGGTCTTAGGTTCGATTATTTCGGTAGTTCTTTATGCTGAAGAGCCTTCTGAAGTGACTGAAATAAGCACTAGGAAGTTTAAACAGTGCCAAGTTTTCCTAGATACAAATTTTGTCTTCTCTATATTAGATCTACATACCCCAGAATTTAATGAGCCTGCAAAAGAACTCTTTAATTTACTTAAGAGGTATAAGTTTGATCTCAAGGTATTTGATTTCACGGTGGGTGAAATTTGCAGCGTTATAGGTGGATACCCACGGGAAGTTTATTATTATCCCACTACTATACGTATAGATACTCTTTACAGTAGTTTAAAGAGAAAAGGTTGGACGAAAACAGATGCTCAAGAATTCGTAGTGGATATAGAGGACATCCTTGACAAAAAAGGTATAAAAATAGAATGGGAAACAGGTGTAGACCTTAAGGCTTATAATCCGGCAAATGATGAACTCAGAAATCTCATGAGAGAATACAAGCCTTCGCAGGGTTTGTTCTCTCAGAATCATGACATTGCTGCTATTGAAAAAGTTAAAGAACTTCGGGGAAAGCCGAGAAGAAAAATTGAAGATTCAAAGGCATTCTTTTTGACTTCAGATGGTAAACTTAGCAGATTCAATTTTATAAAAATAGGGCATAAAGAGAACGGAACTGTATGTGAAGTCATTTTAGATAGATTGCTGGCAAATATTTTGTGGCTAAAAGACCCAAGTACGAGACCACCTCTTAAATCAATAATTGCAGCGTATTCTCGTGATCTCTTTATTAAAAGGAGAATATGGGATAGATTTTATGTACTCCTTCAGCAATTAAGGCAAGAAGGAAAAGTGGAAGATGAAAATATTTCAATGTTATTTTATCATAGTTACATAGAGGATGTCTTGAGAGAATTCGATGAAACCGAAGCTGATAAAATTACACCAGAGTTTGTATTAGAAGAAGTTGAAAAAGCCGCTAAATTCAAAGAGAAAAAGATAGAAAGAACACTCAGAGAAAAAGAAGGCGAATTTCTCCAGCAATTGAAAGAGGCGGTCTCTAAAAAAGGACAAGAAGATGAAACAAAATTGTTAGAAAGACTAGAAAAAATTAAAAATAGTCTAAAAGAAAGCGCTGAAAGGAAAGCTAAAAGAGACTCATGGATATATGCATCGGTTCTGACATTGTTAGTGTTGGCGTTAATATATGGACTTTATTTAGCATGTAAAAAAGGAGGAGCCATTGAATTTTTGACTGTAGTGCTTCCTCTTATTATCGGCGGTAGCGGGATAATAGGAGTATGGACAAAAATTAGAAGACGTTTAAAAAATAAGTTGAGTAATCATATATACAAGCAAAAGTTAAAGGAGACAAGATTAGATGAATAGAAGAGAGACTATCGCACTTCGCCTAACACAGCATAAAAGGTTCGCCCTTTGGGCTCACCCAAATCCCGCCAGGGCGGGACTTCTTTTATCCGCAAACCGTTATCTGCTCATTAAAGGCTATAAAATATAAAGCTACTGTCATGGATTATGTAGATGAAAAGAGAGCAAAATTTGTTAAGTTTACTGACCTTGATTTATGCGAGACCGAGGAGAAATTAGTTAGACAAATGATTTCTAGATTTAACAACACCAAAATCTTTTATTTAAAAATTGATAGAGGACTCTCCAAAGAAAAAAAGATAGTCATCAAACCAGCTTCATTGTTCCCTTACCTTATTAAGATAGGTAACAAGGAAGAAATACTTAAAGAACATGAAGGTTACCAGCTAGTTCATCTCCGGATTCCACCATCTAATATTCCTTTCCTAGAGGACTTTAAAACAATTGATGATCGTGCAGCTTTAATGTACCGCTATATTACTGGTGGATTGGTGAGTGATCCTGTAAATCGTTTGGATAATTACTTAGGGACTGTACAGTCAGATGTCGCAATACCAACATTAAAAGAGATATTAGATGTCACTATGAAAAAATGTCACTGGCTTGGTGGTAATTTTGAAATGCTTCCTATTAATCTTCCCGAATTAGAAAATCCTCAAGAAGGTGTGGATGTTTCTATTTGGAAAAAGCTCACAAATCTTTATAATCAGGTCAAGGAAAAGGTAAAAAAAATTAAAGCCCCACATGGGATAGTGCATGGTGATTTACATCCCAAAAATATCTTAATTACTCGAAACAATACACCAGTTCTCATTGACTTCAGTTTTGTAAAATCTAATTTCTGTATATATATAGACTATGCTAAGTTAGAAGTATACTTACAATTTCAACTTAATTCTCAAGTTACTGGTGAATTCTTGCGCGTCAATGAACGTGTTTATTCGAATGAACCACTTATTTTGCCTCGTAGCAATAAGGCTGTAGCTAGTTATATTCATGCAATTCGAAGTACTTTATGGAAAAACTGCTTGAGTAAATACGTTAGATTAAAAAATGAAGAAATTGACTTTGGCTATCGTGCATACTTATTGTACTGTTTGATTCGATTATGGTCTAAAGTCGGTAATTCAAGTTCATCTCGCGAAATTGCATTGAAAGAAATCAAAAGTCTTATTTATGAACAAGCTGTGGAAATTCTTCTTTGAGTTATGCAAATATTGTTGAGGAGCGTAAAATTGCAAAATAGAGGAGCTACCCGGAAGTTTTTAATGCAGAATGCCTGCAACGAAAGATAACAGCCTGTTTGCGGTTCGTTTCGCTCACACAAATCCCGCCAGGGCGGGACTTCTTTTATCCACAAACCGTTAGGCGGCATTTTACTTTGCAGCTATCACATAAAAATAGGAGAAGAAAAAGATGCTCAATATATTTAGTAAGTTTATCTCATGGTTCAAGAAGATTTTCCATACTCACCTGGAGCCAACACGAGTAGAAAAGCCTGCTTCACCCGAGGAAAAATCAAAAAATGAAATCCCACCGGTAGAATCGGAAGAAGGAGGAAAAACAAAAACACGAAAGCCTTACAAAAAGAAAGCACCTACAGAAGAAAGAAAAAAAGAATGTAGAAAGACACAAGAAGATGAAAAGAAGCCAGCCAGCTCAAAACGTAGGGAAATAGACTTAGGGAGCACCAAAAGAGAGAAGCTAAAAGCACCTAAACAGCTACCACAGTCAGTAGAAGTGGTCCCTGAAAGAACTGATAAGACATCGGAGGAAAAAGAAACACCTACAAGAGCAGAATCTCCCTATGTAGAAATTGATCTTGATGAAGCAAAGGTTTTCTTTGTCATACCAAAACAACAATTCGAAACCAACATAGTAACTAATATTCCAGAACAACTACATTATAAACTGGAGCTAAATAGAGATGAACAAACTATTTCTGCAAGGGTAAGCAACAATAAACAAGGGATTGCCACAGCGGAGGAAAAGAGAATAGATTTAGAACAATCTTTAAAAAACTTTAAGATTGTTTATCCAGATGAA
>MWEH01000067.1 GCA_002070965.1 Firmicutes bacterium ADurb.Bin080
TTTACCAAGTGATGCAGAATGGACACAGCTTACTGATTACCTGGGAGGAGAAGATGTTGCCGGAGGCAAAATGAAGGAAGCAGGATTATCTCATTGGGACAGCCCAAACGAGGGAGCCACCAACTCAAGTGGTTTTACAGCCCTTCCGTGTGGCTACCGTTACCGCGAAGGTAAATTTTACAACCTTGGGTTCTACGGCGACTGGTGGAGTTCTACGCAGCTCAGTATAATTTACGTCTGGAACCGGGGTATGACCTACTCTTATCACCACGTTACCAGGAACGCCTACCTCAAGGAAAACGGGTTTTCTGTTCGCTGTATCCGGGATTAAGTGTGCACAGAGGCTGCTACAGGGCGCACAGGCACAATGCCCTAAACAACTGTAGCAGTGAACTATGATAATAATGTTGGAACTTTGTTAACGACCAGGGAGAGTATCGAAAGTAAGGTAAGACTGCGGAAGTAGAGCGAACGGACTGGCTGAGCTACTCGACAGAGAACAACAAGGAACCGGAACAAAGACGAGCCACCGGCAGGGGCCAACAGGGGAATCGGCCAAACCACCCGACGGTGCTTTTATCCAACGATAGAGATGTTGAAAGGAACGGGAAAAGGGGTGATGAAAGAAACACCTCAGGTGTTTGCACAAGAGCTGAACGAAAGTGAACAGTTCGATGAGGTGTCGAAAAGTATACAGGCAGTTCAGAAACCGGAATAATTCAGCTAACATTTTTTAGTAGTAAAAAAGTTGTTCCACTCCCCTCGAAATCATTGAGCATATAGACTTAAGTACTTTTTACATCAACTTATACAAGTTCAAGCCAACTCCACTGAAGTTGGCCTAATTTTTACAAAAATCGTACGAATTTGTGTTTATACTTGATAAAGTTAGGTCGCAGGAAATTGTTTTAATCTTGTCATCTTTGTAAGGAGCCAAAGAAAACAATGTACTTTAGATTACTAGTATGAACAGACAAATGTTAGATCAATATAGAAATTCATTAATAAAAGAAATGAATACGGCATATCAAGATAGAATTAAAATTTTGCTTGATACAAATCAATATATAAATATTAGAAAAAGCCTTTATGAACAATGGGAAGATAATGAAAGTGAAAAAAGTGTTATTTATAAAAAAATATTCTTTATTTTAAAACGACTTGTAGAATCTGAAATCGTTGTTTGCCCTTTAACTTCTTTTGTTATTAGTGAGATTGCAAAAATTTCTGATGATAAAAATTTTAGACAGGAAACAATTGAAATCGTTAGTTCTCTTTCTTCTAATTGTTCTTTAAATGCTCAATTCATCCCAATGAAGGAGAAGATAAATTACTTCAGATTGGAAAACGGAGAAAGCATGGATCTTCATTATCAATTTACACCATTATGTATGGAAGGTGCTACAGCTATTCGCTTACCACTTTCAACTACAGGGTACTCTTATCATATAAACGACGAAGAACTTAGAAATTACTATAGAGAAAAGGTATTTAATGAAGATATCAAATCTTTCTTTGCTAGAAATTCTCTGTATTATCATAAATATGCGAAAGACGTATTTCGTAATACTTTTTGTAAAAGAACTGCGCGAGAAAATACCTTAAAATTTAATGATTTATTAATTAGCAACTTAACAAATGGATTCCAAACGTTAAGTGAATGGTACCAACCAAACTCTGATACACTTTCTTCAATCCATAAGGATGCTTGTTTAGGAAAGCAAATCACAAAGGCTGATATCAAAAAGGATATCAACACATTTAGAGATTACACCAAGTTTCATTATAGTTTAGCATTAATTTTTTCAGCCCTATACATTGATAAAAAAAGGAAATATAAGAAGAATGATTTTGAAGATATTGGTAATGGTGCTTTGTCTTCCTATATTGATTATTATTTTACGGAACAATCCTTCGCAAATTTATTATCTCAAGGGACTGTGGGATTAAACAGTCTCTATAATGTCAAAATAAAATCGAATCCTCAAGATATTTTAGATGCACTAAATGATTTAGAGGTTCAATAATATACTCAGACAATCCATTGAAGACAATATTTTTATTATTCTTTGTTTATTTTAATGTATATTTGCGGTAATTATTACCGCTATGGCAACGAAAATTAAACTAATCCTTCAGAAAGTACCACGCAATGCCGTATTATTTTCTTCCTGGCTTTCAGAAAACGGAATAGACAGGAAGGAGCAAACTTCTTATGTGCGCAGTGGCTGGATAGAAAGAATTTCGCAAGGGGTATATAAGGTTGCCGGGGAAACCCCTACTATATACTCAATACTTTCGTCCTATAACTCTCAGCTTGATAAAAGGATTCATATTGGTGCTTCTACAGCTCTCGATGTGCGCGGATATTCCCATTTTGTGGCAATGGGCAAACCTTTGGCGTATATCTTTTCATCGAAAAATCAAAGGATCCCATCATGGTTTGAAAAAGGGGAATGGGATATGTCTGTCAGGTATTTCTCATCGTCCGCTTTTGGAGAGACAGAGGTTGGATTGGAGATGATGATGATAGATGGGAGCCAGGTGCTTTTGTCTTCTCCCGAGAGGGCATTCATGGAATGCCTGCACCTTTCCCCGGTTAATTATTCTTTGATGGACCTATATTATGTGATGGAGATGCTGACTACGCTGCGCCCAAAACTGGTACAGGAGCTT
>MWEH01000068.1 GCA_002070965.1 Firmicutes bacterium ADurb.Bin080
GAGAAACTGCAGTGGATTGTCTCGGATGTGTGTATTTATTTCTATTGTTTTGTCCTTTTCTATTACTTTTTTGAGGAAAGTGTCCAGTTTATCGAGATATTGTGGTTGAAAAAGGCTAGGATTCTCGTAAGGGGCATAACGGGTTATGTAGCCGATGTGGCCTATTATATCATAATGATAACGGGCATCCAGGCTCTCGATAAGAAGATCAAGATAACGGTTATAAATCTCATCCTGCTTTCTTTCGTTGAAAATGGTAGGAAAATACGCATCCCTCCCATCGATTGTGTGGATGGAATTAATTACCACATCAAAGGGGTAATCTGGGAGTTCTCTTTCATAAAGCTTTGCTGCCTTCTCGGAAAAACCTGCTTCTATCCCGAACGCATAGTACATCGGAGAATCCTGATGGGCATTCTTTACTTCGTTAAAACTGCGCTGATACTTTTTTAGGTTCAACTGATGAACGAACTTTTCCTTGACTCCAAACTTGTAATCTCTATCTAGGTGCTCGGTTACAGCAAAATATTCCATGCCCAAGCTTTCAGCCTGAGAACGCATCTCTTCTAAAGAAAATTTCCCATCATGCGATAAAGATGAATGAGAGTGGCTATCTATCATAATATTTCCTTGGTGGCAATTAGCTGCTTTTTTTGCCTTTTAGATTTACCTTCTCTTAGTGGCAATTGTATACTTGTGTTTTACGGCAGAGTTACATTTCCTCTACTGCTTCAATGCCGAGTAGTCGCATCCCTTCTGTAAGGACTGTTCGGGTTGCATACACTAGGGCTAAACGCGGTTTGTTTGTTCCGGTTGCCCCATCTATTATGCGGTTTTCAAGGTAGAACTTATTAAATGCCTGTGACACATCTACAATGTAGCGGGTAATGAAACTGGGCTCATATTTTTCAAGTGAATCAGTAAGAACCTCTCCAAACTTCGAAAGAAGAGAGATTAGACTGAAACTCGAATCATCCGAAAGAGAATTCAGGTCTTCGGCAGAAAATTCAGGGGTTATCTCGGTAATTGGGATTTCAGACTTTCGGATTATACTGTTACATCTTGCGTTGGTGTACTGGACATAAGGGCCAGTTTCTCCATCAAAGTTTAGAACCTGATCATAACAGAAGACTGTATCCTTGATTCGGCCACTGCTTAACCCAAAAAACAGCACAGCACCGACTCCAACCTTCTCTGCGACAAGTTCTTTATCCTTAAGATTTGGGGATTTTTGCTGAATTATTTCCAGGCTTTTCTCGGTGGCTTTATTGAGAACATCGTTAAGTAGTACTACATTACCTTTGCGAGTAGAAAGACTACCTGACTCCAGGGAGACCATTCCGAATGGAACATGAATAAGGTCTTTTGCCCAGTTATATCCCATCATCTCTATTACCTTAAAAAACTGCTTGAAATGGAGGTTTTGTTGGTAGGCAACAATGTACAAACACTTCCAAAAATCATATGTCCTTTTGCGATAAAATGCTGCAGCTATGTCCCGGGTTGCATAAAGTGTAGCACCATCTGCTTTGACCAAAAGACAAGGGGGCATATTGTCTGCAGAAAGGTCGACTATTGATGCACCGTCTGATATCTTCATGAGTTTCTTGTCTTCTATTTCCTTCAGGATCGGAGCCATTTTATCATTGTAAAAAGACTCTCCGGCATAACTGTCGAAGACTATGTTAAGCCTTGCATATACCTTAGATACTTCCCGAAGAGTAATGTCTTTGAAAAGAGAAAACAGGTCCAGAGCCTCTTTATCCCCGTCCTCGATTCGTTTGAAATATTCCCTTGCAAGGTCATCAAGATATGGCTCGGCTTCAGCTTCCTTGTGGAATTTGACATATAGTTCGGTTAGGTAAGTAACCCCTTTTGCCTGAAGATCCTTTTCGTTGCCCCATTTCTTGAATGCAACTATTAGTTTCCCAAACTGTGTTCCCCAGTCGCCCAAATGGTTGATTCCTACAGGATTATATCCTAGCTTGCGATATGTCCTGTATAGCGCTCCGCCTATTGCGGTGGTTAATAAATGACCTATATGAAAAGGCTTTGCAATGTTTACTGAGGAGTAATCAATACATACGGTTTTACCCTCTCCTTCATTTGAATCCCCGTAACTAGGCCCCTTTGCAAAAACCTCTTTAAGGAGTGACTGGGTTTCTTTTTTCTTATCGAATTTAAAATTTAAATATCCGTTAACTGCCTCAATCGACTCAAATGAATCGGTCTTTTTTAGAATCTGGTCTCTTAGCATTTCTGCTATAGCAACGGGAGATTTCCTGAGGATTTTAGAGAACTTAAAACAAGGCAAAGCATAATCACCCTTAGAGAGATCCTGGGGTCTTTCGATAGAGGAATATATCTGTTCGAAGTCCACTCCTTCTATTTGTATGTATTCAGCTATTTCTTTTTTCTTATCTCTTGGCATTGATTTCACCTGCTTATTTTGGTTTAAATTTTCTGCTATTTTTTGTATTTTTGAGGCATCTCGCTTTTGGGGTTTATATTAATCAGTTACCGCCCTGTCCTTAATTCTAAACACCTTTGTCTTGGGGTCAATCCCTTCTGGAATTGACGTGTCTGTTATTACACATTGTCTGCCAGCTATTGAGTCAAACAGAGCTTTTTTCCTGTCGGGGTCAAGCTCGGAAAGAACATCATCAAGAAGAAGAACCGGTGCTTCTGAATATCTGGACGTAAAGATTTCTGCTTCAGCTAGTTTCAAGGAAAGTACCGCTGTTCTTTGTTGCCCTTGAGAGCCAAATCTACGAATATCTATTCCATCGGCAGTTACTTTCAGATCATCTCTATGTGGTCCAATCGTTGAATACCCTAGTTCAATATCCTTATCATATGCCTCTTTAATCAGTATCTCCAGTTCCTTTGCTATATCGTTATGAATAGGCTCTGTTTCGTAGGTTAAGACAAACTCTTCTTTTGCGTTAGTAAGTTTGTTGTGAGCTTCTATTGCATATGGGGTAAGTTCTTCTATGAACTTCTTACGCTCTCTTATTATGAACGAACCACATTTA
>MWEH01000069.1 GCA_002070965.1 Firmicutes bacterium ADurb.Bin080
TATTCTAATTCTTATCATATTATTTTATCTGAGAAGAACAGGGCGTTTTCTGCGATATGTTTTTGAGAATTGACATCTAATCAGGACTACTGGGGACCAAAGCTTGAGAAAACCCGCAATCGTGATGAAGAAAATTATGCCGCGCTTAGGAATGAAGGATGGAATGTGTTTATCGTCTGGGAATGTGAATTGAAAAAATCTACCAGGGATGAGCGGCTTGAGCAGCTGTATCTGGAGATAACCAAATGATTTGAAACAATAGGGACGGTTCTTTTTGCTTTTTCTGCAACTTGCGGAAAAAGCAAAAAGAACCGTCCCTACTGCTTGGAAAGGTCAATTAAAAGTAATTCCCCAACCAACATTTATATTGAGAATTTAATCTTTTTGCTTTTAGCATGTATGTTGCCTAGTACTTACTTGTGTACTTGCAACAATGTCGAACTATGCAGAAATATGTCTAAGAAAAAAGTAATGTCTGCATAGGAGAATTCTAAAATATAGCGAATAAATAACTATAGAATAGTAGTCAGAGTATTTCAAAGGTAAAATTGTGAGAATATCTACCTGTTTGGAAAGCATTTTTCTAAGAATGAGTTAATTTAGCCGTAAAGCATTTTTATACTTCGGAGGGGAGTTAATGGATAATATAGTGCCATTAGAAAAAGGAAAGTACCTTATTCATTTACTTGAAGGTGAAGATGATGCTTCCAAGATATATTTAGATAGATACGGGAAAATAACTGAGTCAATAAGAGCTATTCAGGAGCGAGTAGAAAAAGGTGCAATGGTGGATTCTGCAAGGGAAGCCATTGATGAGTTTACGCATAAAGTTGAGGAAATGATTAAAGTAGAAAGTGATACAAAAAAAATTGAATATTTAAAGGAAATATTGGATAAGAATCCAATAGTATATTTGAATGATCACGGACCGAATCATTCAAGAAAAGTAATCGAAAAAGTATCAGAGATGTTATGGTATTTTAAAGATGGACACTTATCGAAATATGAATCATTTATATTGCTATGTGCTATACAATTCCATGATATAGGTAATATCTATGGTAGGGAAGATCATGAGAAGAGAATAAAAGAAATAATTGAATCAGATTTTAAGACGCTTTTTCCTGATAGCATTGAGAAACGAGTAATTGAGAAAATTGCTATGGTTCATGGTGGGAAGATTTTAGATGATAAAGATACTATCAGTCGATTAAGTATAGTGAAGCCTTTGTTTGAAAAGAAAGTTCGAAAGCGGTTGTTGGCTGCTCTACTACGTTTTGGGGATGAACTTGCAGATGATTCTTCAAGAGCTGATAAATTAGGAATAGAGCTTGGAATAATTACGCCGTCAAGTGAAATACATCATTATTATTCAAGTTCACTACACACAGTTAACATTAGAGAAGATGCAGAAAATAATAATTTATTTTTAGATTTACATTATGAGTTTGAATCGGACATAATTGACAAAAAGTTTAATACAATAGAAGGAGAAAAATATCTACTAGATGAAATATATGATCGTACTCTGAAGATGGAAAGAGAACGTCGCTACTGCATGAGGTTTATGAGACAACACATATCTTTAGAAAAGATAAGAGTCGAAATAATAATACAAGATAAAAATGATTGTTGGAACTACAAAAAAATAACATATACATTAGAGGAAAACGGATATCCTTTAACACCACAAAGCGGAAGCTTAGCAAATCTTGTTCCGAACATTATGTCATCGGAAGAAGCAATTAGTTATTTTAAAAAGGGGTTAAGATAGAATGAAAACAGGCTTTATAAGTAATCCATTTCAAATAACTACACCAGAAGATTTACCTGCTGAAGAAACTGTGGCTTTATTTGTAGATGTTTTTACAGACTTTCAAAAGATTATTGATCCTGGACACGTTTTTTTATTAGGTCCTCGTGGAGTCGGAAAGAGTATGATGTTTAGGTATTTACAACCTGACTGTCAATGTATAGTAAAAAATTGCAAGCTTAACGAACTACCTTTTATTGGTATTTATATACCGCTAAAGAATACTAATTTCTCGCTAGCTGAACTAAAGAGACTCGAGAATAGACATGCAAGTGATATACTTAATGAACATATTATGGTCACACATTTTTGTGTTAAAATATTCAATAGCCTAACACAGTCTAATCTATATCAAACAAATGAAGATGTAACAGATATTATGAAGTATTATACTGATGTTTTTTTGCCAGAAATTGGTTGGACTGGAATAGAGTTAGAAGATTTTGGTACTAAAGAAAACATTACTATTTCAGATGTTTTTGCAAAAATGGCTAATATAATGGAAAGAATTTATAAAGATACTATGAGCTATGCTAAAAAACTAGCATTCAGTAATGAGCTAATTCCATATTATGGACCATTATTTGATTATATTGATTTTTTAATACCGATACTTACTGGTCTTCTTAATACGTCTAGTTTCACAAAAGGAACAATTTACTTATTGATTGATGATGCACAATGTTTGACTGATACTCAAGCCAGAGTTCTTAATTCTTGGGTTGGAACAAGAACTAGTGGAAGAATAAGCTTAAAAATTTCTACACAATACAATTATAAAACATTTTATACAACCACAGGGGCAGTTATAGATACACCACATGATTACTATGAAATTGACATTACGACAATATTCACAGGTATAAGCAAGTCAAAATATAGAAATAGGGTGAAAGATATTGTTGAAAAAAGGTTGTCATTAAAGGGAATTAACATTTCTGCAGAGGAGTTTTTTCCGGAAGATTACGAGCAGGAAAAAAAGATAGAGAAGATAGCGCAAGAATATAGAGAAAGGTATGATAGAGGAGAAGGAAAGGGTTATAACAGAACTGATGATGCAATTAGATATGCTCGGCCAGATTTTATAAAGAGTTTAGCTGGTTCCAAGAAGTCTAGTTCAACTTATAGCTATGCTGGTTTTAACCAATTAGTACATTTATCATCTGGAATTGTTAGGCACTTTTTGCATCCAGCATACTTAATGTACGCAAAAACTAAATCTCAAAGTAATTCGGAGGTTACATTTATCCCTGCATCGGTACAAAGCGAAATTATAAGAGATGAAGCCAATTCATTCTTATTTAAAGATTTAGACAAATATGAACAGGAAGGACACGAAAATGCCTTTCCTAAAGAAGATATTGTTAAGCTTTCAAATTTAATTCAGGGTTTGGGAAGTTTATTCAGACACATACTATTATCTGAGCGTTCTGAGCGTAGAGTGTTTTCAATTGCTTTAAATGACAAAGCATCTGATGATGTAAGCAAAATTCTTAATTTAGGAGTTCAATTAGGTTATTTTCATCAATCAACTATAGGGAAAAAAGAAAGTAAAAGTGGTGGGAGAACAAAATTGTATATTATGAATCGCCGTCTCGCTCCAATTTGGAATTTAGATCCGACAGGTTTTGCTGGATACCTATTCCTTCCAAATAGTACTTTAGAAGGGCTCATTAATGACTCAAGGTATTTAAATAAGATAAGGAATATTGTTGATGAGAATACAGACTCTGAATTCACGCAGATGAGTTTCTTTGATGATTCAGATGAGTATGAACTAGGAACTCTAGGTGAGGAGGGAGTATAGTGACTCAAAAAGTTTTGTTAAGTGAAATAAATAATTATTTGGGTAAAAACTGTGACTTGTTCATATGTTCAAGTAGTTTTGAGGAGAGATGCTTTTCAATAAGTAGAAATATAAATAAGTCCATAATAAATTCTTCTTGGGTAGTTTATAATGGCGATGGAGAAACTGAAATCAAAACTAATGCAGAAACGCTACTGCAAATTTATGATAATAATGCTTCTTTAATAGAAGTTAGTATGGATGACCCGCTATATACTGCAGATAGGATTAGAGAAAAAATTATAGTTGAGCTGAATAAAAATGTGATAGATAACGTCTTCATAGATATTACTACATTTACACATGAAGCACTTTTAATTTTAATTAAACTTTTTTATCTTTACTGCCCAAATGCTGAAATAACATGTCTCTATACGAATGCTTTGGAATACAGTGTTGGGGAAGAAAAGAAATATAAATGGTTAAGCAACGGGATTAGAGAATTGCGTTCAGTTTTAGGATATGCTGGTAATATTATTCCATCTCGTAAAAATCACTTAATTATGATAGTTGGATATGAATACGAAAGGGCAATGCGAATTATAAATACTATTGAGCCAAACTCCTTGTCTTTAGGCTTCGGCCGATCATGCAGTGCTACTACAGAAAAAGATAAAGAAGCAAATGAGTACTATCTACAATTGGTTGAGGAAATGGCAACTTATTATACAGATATTTTTAAGTTTGAAATACCTTGTGATTCTCCTAATAAGATAATCGAAGAATTAAATAGACAAATCGCTTGCGCAGAGGATAAAAATATTATTATCGTTCCAATGAACAATAAAATATCGACAATAGGAGTTGCATTAACTGCAATAAAAAATGAAAATATACAACTTTGCTATGCACCAGCTATAAGCTATAATTATAGAAATTACTCAATACCTGGTAATAATTGTTATATATATAAAATTGAATGGAAATAAAAGTGATAAACATTAAGTTAGTCAAAGTGTTGCTAATACACAGATGATCAAGCCTTCAACAGAACTATTAAAACTAGATAAGTATTTTTTATAGTTAAGTAGTACAAAAGGAAATTGAGTGAAATAAGGAACAGACCAGTATTCCATGTAAAATGGCGTATAGGTCTGTTTCTAAAGTTTGCAGTATAAATATTTGCGGTGATCCGTGCAATATGTGATATGAGCCTCAAACAGAGAGTAAGCCTATAATACCATGGAATATGAAATACAGCATTCCGTGGTAATACTGCAGTAACAAATCAAAAAAATAATAGGATACCAGTTAATACTAAGTAAAAGGTCAAGATGTTATAAATTGTTGAAAAACATATGTGAATGATAAAATTAAGGAGACCAAAAACGAGCGTAAAAAGGATACCACCTTTTAATAAAAAATAGGCCGATGTGATAATATTATGTTTGTTGATGAAGCAGACATAATATCACAGGAGGTCAAAAAATGAAGAAGGAGAAAAGGTGGGTCATGTATTGCAAAATTCAAGTTATGAAGAGCGAGGGTTTTTCCCAACGCAGGGTATCGGAATTAACAGGATACAGTCGGAAGGCTGTCCGGAAGTATTGGGATATGACACCAGACCAATATGATGAGCAGATCTTGGGAAAAGCAAAGAAGTCGAGTCTGGAACAGCATAAGGAACAAATGCTTATGTGGTTGAGAGAGTACAGAGGAGTAACAGCAGCACAGGTTTTCGATTGGTTACAGGAAAAGTATCAGATAGAGCTTTGTGAAAGCAGTGTAAGACGGTATGTTAACAAACTGAAAAAGGAATATAACATCAAAAGTACAGCTCCCGAGCGTGATTATCAGGCACTTCCTGATCCGCCAATGGGGTACCAGATGCAAATTGATATAGGAATTGTAACGGTTGAGAATCTTGTTACCCGTAAATATCATAAGCTGTATTGCATTGGCTTTGTGTTATCAAACTCCAGATATAAGTACGGAATATGGTATGATTA
>MWEH01000070.1 GCA_002070965.1 Firmicutes bacterium ADurb.Bin080
TTCATAGTATTACTCCCTTTTATTTTTCAGTAATGTCACCTAATATTTTGAGCGTATCTTAAGTTCCCCGAAGGGAAATTTGGGTAAAAGAATAGCGAAGCCAGATACGCTCTGCTATATGAAGTGGCGGTCATTTATCTTCACCACATATTGAAAATAAGTCGCTCTGAATACTCTCCGTCATTCGGTACTTTACTCTCTTTCCATTTTTATGAAGCAAGTAGATTTCTCTTTTTTCCAATTCTAGCGGATCCCGTGGGATAAAAAATGCCTCTTTAATTTTATCCCAGTCCTTATCTCTGACGGTAATTACATTATCGAGGAAATTACTTACATAACATCCATTAATTAATGTCGGTTGCACATCTTCTAATTTTTTGTTCGTAATTTCAACATACTTGGAATCAATATCAATCCCTATAAATTTTCTTCCCAATTTTTTTGCTGCAATAGCGGTTGTTCCAGTTCCCATAAACGGGTCGAGCACAATATCTCCCTCATCACTGCTAAAAAGCAATAATCTTTCCAGTAAATGTATAGGCAATTGACAAGGGTGTTCGTCCCTCCTTTTTTTGTGCCTAATTCTGTGAATGTCCGTCCATACATCTGAAACAAGAGGGCCAAATTGATGCATCTGGCTTTTTTTACCACCATAGTCTTGTAAAATATAATGGCAGTTTCTACAGCGTTTGTGCAACATTCTAATGTCATAGAACTTAAAATCCTCAGACTTCACATAATATAAAATTCCGTAGTGATTGGGTAAAAGAGTTTTCCCAAGAGGAGAACCCATTGCATCCCAAGCGATCCAGTGACGAAAGATAGCAATTTCATTTAGATAAGAGCCAAGGTAGATTAGCCATTTTGGAATATTATGAACCAAGATAGAACCTGTAGGCTTGGTAACACGAACCATCTCATAAAGCCATTTTTTACACCAAAAGAGATATTCTTCAAACTCATGTTTATCATAATAGCTATTGTATTTCTTTTTTAGATTGAATGGGGGATCTGCAAAAGTAACATCAACACTATTATTTGGTATTTTTTTCATAACTTCTAGACAATCTCCTTGAATAACCTTATTTACTATCGACTCAAAAAAATCTTTATTTTCCATAGAAGGTCTCTTTCAGTAGATTTTCAAAATTCTCAAGTTCGTCATTGTGAAATGTAAAGACAAAATCATAAGCATCTACCATTCGCTTCAGGTCGCCTCTTCTTACATACCAACCAATTCCATCCACAAATCCAACAAAAATTACATTTGGATAGTTTTTCTTCAAATAATCAGCAACAGTCTTTTCCGTCTTTGCTTTGTCTCCCATTCCTGAAGCTGTAGTAACAGCATACGAACATTCAATTATTATCTTCGGCGAAGTCTTGTTTGGAACTATAAAATCCATTGTTCTTGGGATGTTCCCTGCCTTTGGAATTCTGAACTTGCCTTTCTCAAAGGTTAGTTTATGGAATGTTAAAACTTGTTCGATTACAACTTCAGGATTTCCTTCTCTGGAGGCTTTATAGGAGCCCTTTGTCTTGTATCTTATAATTGTATCTATCAGAGATTCTATTGAAAAACTAAACTTCTTTATATCAAGCTTCTTAAACTCAAAAAGTGGAAGAACCTTTTTTATTACAGGAACTGTAGGTCCCCTGAAGAATAGATTTACAATACCCTCGGCAAACTTTCTGTTTGTTTTGACAATAGATTTTATCTTATCCAGACTCCATTCTGTTTTAAAATCTTCACATGGCCAAGAATCTTTATTAACAAGGCTGGATAAAGTCTCATCATCCGTGGCTCTGATGAAAGTTACCAATCTTTGCAGACTTTCTTTTGAAAAACCTGTTACAGTCAAAATTGCATCTAAGCCATCTTCAATTTCTGTGATATGTTCAAGCAAGACGGATTCTTTTAGACCATTTCTTTCTATCCTGTTTTTTAGAAGAAAAATATTCTGGGCCATTGAAGAAATATGCCCTTCATAGTATTCTTCAAACTCTTTGTTATAGAAATAGAAGGTGTTCTTTGAAATTACGGTATTGAACTTTTGGTCCGATGATGGAAACATTAATCCCATATTATTCACCTACTGCTGATAAAAGATATTGGATGTCTATTGGCTGATCAATAAGTTTTTTCCCTTCTATTTCGCCCATCTCCAAAAACCTTTTGAAAAACTCAAGTTTTGTCTGTCCGAATGCATTAGATATGGTTTCACCATGATCTATCCAAATCTTGTGTTTTATCATTTTATCTATCATTTTGCTTATTGCATTCCAGTCTTTGTCGTCTAACTCCGTCCAAAAGATTCTTGTTCCCTTCCCTTTCTTTCTCTCCGTCTTCATATCATTCGTAATTTTGCTGTTCAATATTAGATAAGTTGCTATTGCTTCTTTCAGTAGTTCACACCAAACAACAAAGGCTGCTGGTCTATATAATCTAAATGCCCTTAAGTGATCATCAGGGATATTTTTTCCTTTTCTAATTTGTTCCTCGATTTTAAAGGCGCCTATATTCCTATCAAATTTGCCTTCTAATGTTTTCTCAGCAAACAAATTCATCAGTTTAACAAGATTCTTTGCTTCTATGTCTCTTTTATAAGAGTTGTCTTCGCTCTCTAGTGTTTCTATTTCACAGGGTGTGGCATCTATAAACCATCTAAAAAATGTTTTTTCTACAGAATCATAAGATATAGGCAATATTCTAGATCTAGCCTTCTCCATTTCTACAAAAGTGAAGAATTTATTTATAGGATCTTTGAAATCTCTAATTCTTGTTTTAAGATAATGATACAAATTCTTTTCCATATCAGGTCTTTTTTCGGCTTCAATCCAATCTATGAACCCTTTTTCAGATTTGGGTTTAGTTTCTGGGCTTTCCAGGTACTCTTTAAATTTAACACTGAAAATATCTTGACCGAGCGTATCCAAAACCGATCTAAAAAACTCTATTTGTCTTAGCTCTTTATGGGCTCTACGGTTAACCTCTTTCAAATGGTCTTTGTCTGGATTTATGAAAACCCTACAAAATATTTGTTTTCTATCCAATACTACTTGAGCTGCCGTTTTATGTTGTCCATCAAAAAGAAGCACTTTACTCTTTCCGCCACTTTCTTCAAAATGAATACGACACAAAGCAACATGAAGTTGTGGATTTTTCATAAAAAATTCGTCTATCAACTTATCTATATCAATAATCTTTCGTGGATTTAATTCTGAATCATGATAA
The DNA here is from genome assembly GCA_002070965.1 of Firmicutes bacterium ADurb.Bin080. Taxonomy (GTDB): domain Bacteria; phylum Bacillota; class Clostridia; order Christensenellales; family DTU072; genus MWEH01. Next base: position 3,236 of record MWEH01000070.1, read on the forward strand.
AGTATTTCTATAGGAAGTAGTCCAAAGAAAGACTTGTAAGAATCATTACTTGGATCGGTAAGGATAGAGAACATCCTATCTTCATTGCCGAAACGTATTTTAATTTCATTTTTTTCAATTTTTGCGAAAACTTCTTCTTTACTCCCTTTAAATTCTTCTAAAAATTGGGCAGTAGTAACAGCACCGCCGTATTTCTCTTTTATTTTGTCAAATCTCATCTTGGCTTTCGCAAGTTGAAGGTTTTGTGCCCTCTTTTTATTGTTACACTCAGCATGCATTAGGGCCCAATTTGCCTCTTCGTCTGGTCCATTATCTGCTAATGGTATAATATGATCCAATTCCACATTGTCTGCCTGCAAGTTAATTTCCTTTTCGCAAAGAAAACAAATCTTTCCCTGCAGTTCCCAAATTCGTTGGATCAAATTCTTTTTTTCTACTTCCGACATTTGGTCTATTTTGGATTTAGGTCGTGGCATATCACACCTTCCTTAAAAATAATATATACTCGTCTTTCATTTTATTTTGTATCCCTTTTATTGGTTTTACAATTTTCTGATCAAGGACAAACCCATGTTTTAATGCCATATCTTCAACTTTGGTCTCCAATCGTATCCCTCCCGTTTGAATATCATTTGACCCTATTATGACTACTGCATATTTACTGATTTTCAAAACCCGATGCATTTCGGCTAAAACTTTATTCATATCATCAAAATAATTAGCAAGTTTTTCTTTTCTAGTCCTGCCTTTAAGCCCTATCATTTCATCTTTGAGGTCAGATATATTGTATCCTAAATACTCTAATTGGGGACGGTCATTCTCAGCATAATCAATTGCAAAAGAGTAAGGCGGGGAAGTGATAATAGCGTCTATTGAATTGTCTGCTAAAGTAAGATTTCTCGCATCGCCGATTTCAAAACTTGCATTACTAATTTTAAGATTAAGTTTGTCTCTTGCTTGAATAAAAGAATTTATTTGCCCAACATATCTTTTGAGTACAGATGGGAAAAGAACATCTATACTTTTTGAGCATCTTCTTGCATAGCCCATGGCATCTAAGAAGGCAAGCAGGGTTATTGCCTTTTCTGGTTGGAATCCATTATGATAAGAGAACTCTGCAAGCAACTTCTTACTATTTATCAGAGCTTTATAATTTTTGTCCATGTCTCCAATTATTAATGATAATGTAGCGCTATCAGTTTTCAATGCTTCATACTTTACCTTGCTCATCAATACACAAAATGGACTTTTCTCAATTCCAATAGAATCAATCCCTATAATGCTTGCTTCTACATTCAACGTTCCACTCCCGCACATAGGGTCAAGAACCACATCTCCAGGTTGAACCCCTAAGATATTCAATATCCCTTTTATTAATTGTGGATGAAACTTTCCTCTGTAGGGGAAAAGTCCATGCGTGGCATAACCTGTAGAAAAGTTACCTTCTTTGAAGTATGACTTAGTTATTTCTGACCTCCCTTCCCATATAAGAGAACTATTATTTGAGCAAATGATATAATGGTAGGTAGGAATTTCATCAACGCTTTTAAAAAATGCCCCTTTACGAATGATTTCGTCTTTCGTAAGGAATTTATATTCATAGAAGGCAAATTCTAATTCAAAGACTTCCGATGTTTTAGGTAGCAGTTCAAATTCTTTTGGTAATACAAGTGAAGTTATTTTTGGCAAATCCGATATGGAATTAATCTTTTTAGTTGATTCAATTTGCATATTTAGACTAAAAGCTCCTTTCGTATTTATATTTGCCTCGGTTATATGTATTTCCCCTTAAACCGCCATTTTATATAACCTTTCAGGTCTCTGCGAAGTCCGAAGCATTTAAGCGAATTCAGTGAGCCGCAAAGCCTGTGTTAGGCGAGGGTGTAAACTCCGAATGAACAAAGCGAATGAGAGTTCGGCTAGGTAACATATTAATAACTTATTTTCCCCCTTTTTTAAATTTAATTCTAAATTGTATGGTATTATTTAGAGTCGACTTTTCTAAAAATTCAATTAAGTTCTGCTCGGTTAAAGTTTTTTCAATTCTTTTTTGTGCGATTTCAAAATATTCATCATCAATTTCAATTCCTATAAAAATTTTATTAAAGTGTTTAGCTACAACTCCTGTTGCACTAGAACCCATGAATGGATCAATAATAGTATCCCCTTCCTTACTTTCAATTAAGATTAATCTCTTATTTTTCATCACATAACTTCATTATAGAATCTCCATATGATATTCTATAATCTACTCAAAAAAAATTTAGGGGAAAAGTCAAGTTTTATTTATACTCATTCAGAGCTAATGCAGAATTTACATTAAGTGCAGTATAGATGGTGATATATTTAAGGTTAAAAATGGATGGAAGTGGGACAACAAAACAGAAGATACTGTCTATCTAATTTGTTATAATTTTACCCAAAAAAATGAAAGAGAATATGAAGTAGCTAAAAAAAGGGATTGTCAAACCTGAATTTAAATAAAATGGATGATATTAGAACCCTCAAAACAATTGATGACTAAGATTAATTAGTGGCAGATATCTATTACCAAAACTAAAATCTTGCAGATTATTTTTCAGAATATAAAAACTAATGTTGAGGATTTTTTAAATGAGGAAGCGATAATAAAGGGATAAGGAAGGTCTGATAGTTTTTTCTAATTCTTTGTATTTATAGTATTATTAAATCGTGAATGCTGTAGGTGAAAATTACAAAAAAATGGCTCCGGAAGAGGGATTCGAACCCCCAACCAAGTGGTTAACAGCCACCTGCTCTACCGTTGAGCTATTCCGGAACACATCTAGAGGACAAATTTGGATAGTTCTTATATTTGTCAATAGAATAATGCTATTGGCATTCCCATATTTTTTTACACGAGCCTTATTTTCATTTGATGCTGGTCGATACGTTCTGCTAAGCTTAGTT
>MWEH01000071.1 GCA_002070965.1 Firmicutes bacterium ADurb.Bin080
AAAGGAGAAATATGTTAGCAGTGATATTAATACTCGGCTTATTGCTGGATGGATGCGCGATGTTATTTGAGAAGAAAAAATGATGTGCTTCCATTTATTTGCTCATGAAATATTTGAATATTCTTGAATAAGTGCTAATTTTACATACATTTGTTCCAGAAACAGTAAGACTGTCCCAATGTATGTACAAAACGTCATTTTTTTCGAACTGCCAAAATCTTCGCTATTTACATATTTCATTACCCTTTTCTTTTGGGATCAAATAAATATCAATGGATGTTTTAGATGGTTTAAATGACAGGCAAAAAGAAGCCGTAACCACGACAGAAGGAAGAGTTCGTGTAGTTGCCGGAGCCGGATCGGGTAAAACACGTGCCTTAGCACATAGATATGCTTATTTAGTAAATAATCTCGGCATTGATCCATCCAATATTCTATGTGTCACCTTTACCAATAAGGCTGCTAAAGAAATGGCTCAGAGAATCTCGAGGCTTGTCGATAGAGGACACTATAATGATTACGTATGCACTATTCATGGGTTTTGTGTAAAGGTTTTAAGAAAAGAAATTTATCGTATAGGATTTCCTAGAACATTCTTGATTATTGATGAAGATGATTCCAAACAGGTTGCTCATGAAGTAATGCAGGAGTTGGGAATCGAAAAAAAAGATACAACTATTAATGCTTTTCTAAAGGATATAGCGGAACTTAAGGGTGTGTGGAAAGTGGAATATGTTAAAAAATATATCCTCCCAGGCTATAAACCAAGCGAAAAAGATAAGCAAGTCCCTTTTATTGTGTTTTTACAAAAGCAATTGAAATTATTTGCATTGGATTTTCAAGATCTCATTTATTTTACTTGTTATATTTTTGACGCCTTTGAGGAAGCTAGAGAATACTGGCAGAATGAATTGAATTACATAATGGTTGATGAGGCACAAGATTGCACAAATAGTGAATGGTATATAGTTGAGTTATTATGTAAGAAACACAATAATTTATTTATTGTTGGTGATCCTGATCAATTGATTTATGAGTGGAGAGGTGTGGCACTTGGCTCATTTATTGGCTTTAAGCATGATTATGAGGTTATTATGGAAGAGAATTACCGTTCTACTCCTAACATTTTAGATGTTGCCAATTCAGTAATAGTTAATAATAAGAATCGTATAGAAAAAACACTTTTTACCAGGCACAACCCAGGAAAGCAAGTCATTCATTTTCACGGCAAAACTCAAAATGAGGAAGCACAATGGATAGTAAAGCAGATCAAGGAACTTAAAAATAATCATGGTACCAAAAATGGTGATTTTGCAATATTATATAGAGCTTCGTACCTTTCAAGGTATATCGAAGAAGCTTTAATGAGGGATGGCCTCAAATATACAATTTGGGGAGGGATAAGATTCTTCGAAAGAAAAGAAATCAAAGATTCACTCTCATATATAAGACTTATTGCCCTAGGTGATGATTTGTCATTTAAAAGGATTGTAAATGTCCCTTCACGCAAGATTGGAAAAGTATTCCTCTCAAGACTAAGTGCCATTGCGGAAATGGAGCAAGTGTCACTTTATGATGCATTAAAGAATCATAAAAATGACAATGTTTTTCGCAAAGAGTCAGTGAATAAATTCATCCAATTGATAGAAGAAAGTAGAGAGTTTTCTGCAATATCCAGCATCTCTGAGTTACTTGAATATGTATTGATGGGAAGTGGTCTAAAAGAAGAACTCAGGCATGACGGCGAAGAAGAACGTCTTGAGAATATTGCCGAACTGATAGATTCAATAAGGTATTATGAAGAGGTCAACAAAGAAGAAGATATTACTCTTGAGACTTACCTGCAAGACATCGCCTTATACACCAATGCTGATTATAAAAAAGATGCAGATACAATTAAACTTATGACAATTCATCAAGCAAAAGGATTGGAATTCCCTTTTGTTTTTGTAATAGGATTAAGTGAGGGGATTTTGCCTAACTATAGAACGATAAGGGAACGCAAGAAAGAAGGTGAAGAGGAAGAAAGACGATTGATGTATGTTGCGATGACACGTGCTGAGAAGGCTCTATTTTTAACTGAATCTGAAGGTTTTAATTTGTCAACAAGAACAGAAAAATATCCATCACGCTTTATTAGAGAAATAAAAAAACAATTCTTTGTTACAGAAGGTTCTATGGATGTATCTCTATGGAAGGGAACGGATCAATTAATCATGTCCATGGAAGCTTGTGAAAATAACACTGAAAATGTTTTTGAAGAAGGAGGTATCGTTACGCATGCTACTTTCGGACAAGGTACAGTCAAAGAAGTCAATGCAGAACGTAAATCCTGCAAAGTATCATTTGAGAATTTTGAAAGAAATATATTATTCTTACATCTCACAAAGCAAACAGAAGAAACAAAGGCTTAAAATTCATTTGTAATCTCACAATTTCTCCCTTGATTTTGGGGCCTCATAATCTTGATATTTAAACAGATAAAACTATAATTTCCCAATAACTTTGGGGTTGAGGTATTGCTCCCTAGTAGCAAAAACACGTTCCAGCATTCTGGCATATTCCCTAACGTGCAGATCCTGCATTAACCGGCAGCCTATCGCAGCGGCAGAACAAGCCGATGCACTGCTTTTTGGAAAAGCAATCTGATACGCATAGGCCTGTGGATAACCCAGTAGTAAGACCAACTGAACAAATAACCTTGTTTCGGCATCAAGCTGCCGGTTAAAATCGGCAGGTGCTTTTTTTGAGTTACACTTCATTTAGCAATCCTCCTTATAGCCATATTCCCACAGGTTTACTGTATAACGCATATGAATATCATGTAATTTATACCATAGAAATTTGTCAAAATCATCGGTTTTTATTATTATAACTTTGCTCTTGTATACAAATGCAAGAGTGTCAAAGTCTAACAACCAACTCGTAGGAATAAAAATGCGTCTTGGGTCATATTTATATTCTGGATCAAGTTGTTTAATCTTGATACGCATTAATTCTATATACCCTTCGGATGTTCGTATTGTATTATTTTGGGGGCTACTATGAATAATATTGACAGCCATAAAGGTCCTTTTGGCGTAGTTAATATCACGGACATTCATCCCCATTTTTTCTAATTCTTTTATAACCCTTTCTCTTATTATTTTCATCTCTCCTTCTCTTATTTTCATTATTATTCCTCCTTGCCCACCTGAGGCATTTAAATTTGATATGTTGTTGTTAATTAATTGTCACTAATTACTCTCTATTGTGACAGGTGTGACAGCCTAAGTAGCAGAAATATATACTATTATATATTGTGCCACAAAAATTTTAAGAATATATATAACACATATAATAAGAACCTACAAATTTTTCATAACTTTTGTGACAGTTTCATAAACACCATTAAATCAACGTGTAAGATTGTCGCAATGATTGTAACATATTACCAGTGAATGTATAAACGCGCCCGGTTTTACTCAGACCAGAAATCGTAGTATACCGCACAGGATTTACGCTAGGTGATAAACAAAAGTCATTTTGCAGGGCTTGTTTTATCTCCGACCGTGTGTAATGTTTGTCAAGCAAGTCGAATAGATCGAGAGTTGTCGCTAAGAACGGATCTGCGTCTTCTAAACTGTCTGCTATAAACTCGGATAATTCTTTTACGCAATTACTTTGACTTTCTTTAACAACTAAGCGAAGAGCTTCGGTTTCAATTTCTTGAGGCGAAAAATACATTCGTGAGCGCGGTTCGCGTAGCACATATGTTGATAAATAGTAAGCAACAGCGGGCGTCTCCAGTTTCAGATTTTTTTCAAAATTATGGTCATATGCAGCCAAGGGTGATAATTTCCTCACCCAAAATCGAATATCGTTGCGATTTGCTCGGATGAAAGTCTTTTCATTATTTGACAAGAGTATTATTTTTACGAAGGGATTAAAAGTATAAGGTTGCTGATATTTAGCGTTAATTGTTACCGAACGAGCCGTACTTGCAGCTTTTAGCTTGTTTAATGTAGTCTCAGTTTCATTTATTTCTTCGAATACAGCGACTAGAGATGACATCCAAGTATTAAATTGTGAGGAAAGATCTTGTTGGCCATAAAACCCAACATTCTGCCCAAAAAGATTTTCAAGCGCATTGGCAAAGGTTGTTTTTCCTGTGCCATTTTCTTCAGAAACCAAACATAATATTGGCAGAATTTGTAGTGGATTTTGGTAAAGTGTTGCCAAGTACTCCCATCCCATGCTTTCCTGCTCACCAAACACTTGTTTAACCAATGATTCCCATGTTGGGAAGGACCCCTCATTTACATTGTAAGATAGTGGATGATAACGGTTTACACACTTCTCGATAGTGTCTTGATAATCAGTGTGAGAGGGAACGACAACTCCATTGTCATATGAGGGAATAGTGCGAAGATATTCACGCCCACGATCGTCGATAATCGTCTCGCGGCGAACTTGTTGCCAGCAACTGTAAGTACTACCATTAGCCGCTACTGAGGTTATTTTTTTTTCGTAGGTATCCCCAACCCTCCGAAATTCCATAGCCTCGCTCATTGTCGGATAGCTTTTTCTACTGCAACAGAATCGAAAAACACCCTGTTCCCGATTGTCCAATAGGGGACAAGATTAAGATTTTTAAGCTTTTGTGCAGTTGAGGTTGAGACCTCCAGATAGGCAGCCAGGCCACGAATACCACGAATTTTTAGGGGTTTCTCCGGCTCTTTTGCCGGTTCGTTGGCAATTTTTTCAGCAACCAATGTCGCAATTTGTTGGTAATCAACATTTAGGGTAATTGTATTTTCCATATTGTTATAAGATTAATTAATAATTATAATGGCAAAGATACAATAATTAATTGTACTTAATGCGTTGAAAACCAAAGAAATACACATACTATCTCGTGGTATTAGCCACGAAATAATACTATTTGGAAATAAAGTTGTTAGATGATTTTGGACAAAAAAAAATTATAAACAAATTTTTCCCGTACAATACCAGAATAGAACTATCCTAGACGAAACACGGTTTTTTTAGTACGACCGCATATTAATTCACTTTTAATCACTTCAAACTCTTTAGAAAAATCTATTTTAAGATATTCAGAAATAAAATCCATTATTATGTCCATGTTGTCATAATAGGGGTGTTTCGGAGGAATGTATTGGGTTAACTCGTTATCTTTGATAAACTGGTATAATGGCCGAAGTTTTTGGGCAAAATTATGATTGGCAGTTTTTCGGACAAATTTTTTATCATTTTTGATTTTTCCTAATCGAAGTTTTTTCATTGAGGGCCAGTCCAGTCCTTTTTTGAGAGCTTCTGCTACTCTCGGATAATCTGGATTTTCTGTTGATAATTCAATATTTCCACACAGAATAGGGCGTTTTTTCAGACGAAGAAAAAGCAATATATTGCAGCCCTCTGTTTGATCAGCGTTGGGTGTTCTATAAATGCGTACCCCACGTTTTTGATCATTTCGATAAATCAACGCTTGATGTACCCTCCAGTCTTTTATAACAAGAATGATCTTCTCGCAATCTTCCAAGGCTTTTTTACATCGGTTAAGCGTGTCTTTTAGCTTCCTCAAGGGACCATTATTGTCTGGGCTAATAAGAGTGTTGTATTCTTCTATAGCTGGCTTAATAAGGAAATAATAGCTGACTAAAGCCTCTTGGATATTTTGCACACTACTGCCACGCGCCTCCATATTGTTACACATTTCCAAAATTCGCCGATGAACTTCTTCTGGAATGTCCCAATAATCCGTTGATTGATAAGGTCCCGAATAAGAATGCTGTTTTCCATCCACTCCAGTGGAATACATTCTTTTCTTTAATAAATCCTCAACATCAATATATTCCCATAATTCATGCTGAAGTTCAAAAGAAGGCTTCTCGTCTGGAATAAGAGCTTCTAGTTTGCTATAGATTTCATAAAACTTATTACTGCCGTCTATATCTAAATATTTTTCCAGTGTTAGTTGCTTTTCTCCCAGCAAGTGTGTTTTTAACTGCTCTATTGTACTATCATATCCTTCAGATTCCCACTCGATGGGGTTCTTATACCCTAATATTTCGTTTATATGTTCACGAAGTTCAGAAACCCGTCCAGACCAATATTTTTTCATTTTTACGTCCATAATCATGCCGTTTATTTTTTCCTCAACTCCGAAACTAATATAGGTAAAGGCAAATATATATTAAAGAACTCTTGAATGAATTGCTTAAAAAATTCTCTCTCCCCCTTGGAACTATCGAACGTACTACTTTTATTATTATACAATAGTTGA
>MWEH01000072.1 GCA_002070965.1 Firmicutes bacterium ADurb.Bin080
ACAAACTTCTATGTGGAGTTTGCAAGTGATTTAAACCTAAGAGAGACGATATATACAGAAGCGACACATATCAGGCCCTATCTTTGGAGATTTCCTGAGTTTTTATTATATAGTGATGATATGAAGGATGGTGCATAAGTTTGGAACAAATCTTGTTTGAATCAAGAATGGATTTTCGAAATTGGTTATCTAACAATTGTACCACTAGTGGTGGGGTTTGGTTGGTATTCAGTAAACATGCCGGTTTGAAAACGCTTAAGGCTAGTGAAGCTCTTGAAGAAGCACTGTGTTTTGGTTGGATTGACGGACAAATGCTAAGTATTGACGAAACAAAATACGTAAAATACTTTTCAATCAGAAGAAAAGGAAGTAAATGGTCAGATAAAAATAAGAATCTCGCAAGAAAGCTAGAATCTGAAGGGTTAATGACTGACTTTGGCCGAATAAAAGTTGAAGAAGCAAAGAGAAATGGAATGTGGGATGCCCCAAAGTCAACACCTATTTCAGAAGAGGACGTACAAATGTTTACAGAACTAATAAAAGACAAGGAAACGGCATTAACAAATTTTCAGTCTATGTCGCCTTCTGTTAGAAAAACCTATACGAAGCTATATTTAGAAGCTAAATCTGATGATGCAAAAAAAAGAAGGTTAGAGAAAATAATAGGTAGACTGAATTTGAATTTAAAACCAATGTAGTAAAATATCCGAGTAGAATTAAAGAAAATTTCGGTGAATATGTTTTTTTAAATGTTTTGATATCTTATCTTTGAGCCATATTTACCTAAGGACTAATTATGTTCTTGTGCTTTTATAAGATAGATAACCTGCTTTAGTTGGGGGGAAAATGGTGAATTATGAAATAAGAGAAATTAAATCTTCTGAGATATATCTTCTTAAAGACTTTTTATATGAAGCAATTTTTCAAAGGGATGAAGAAAATCTTTTGCCTAAAGATATAATAAATAAGCCAGAACTGAGGGTATTCATTGATGGGTTTGGGAAACCAGATGATTGTTGCCTTGTAGCTGATATAAATGGTAAGGTTGTTGGTGCTGTATGGACCAGGATATTATCTGGTGAGGTGAAAGGTTTTGGCAATGTTGATGAATATACTCCTGTATTTGCAATTTCATTATACAAAAAATATAGGAATATGGGCGTAGGTACTGCTCTTATGCGCAGAATGTTGGAATTATTAAAAGAGCGGGGATATAAGAAAGCATCTTTAGCTGTTCAGAAGGATAATTATGCTGTTAGTATGTATGAAAAGGTTGGATTTAAGATAGTTAAAGAGTTAGAAGAAGAATATCTTATGATCTGTGAACTAAACTAATTTTTCTACTAAATTTTCATCTCAGCCAAAGGCAAAGTGTTATAAATGCGTTTATTGCAAAAAAATGATTATAGATCTTGATGAATAAAAATTATTTTTTGCAGTTGGCAGAATAAGAAAGGATGAATGCCATGTATACATTTACAAACCAGTTTATGTCAAATAATAAAAATGTTGAGTTCCTTAAAGCCAATATGATGGGGCCAAACGCCATGCGGTTAGCAGAGGAATTGGCGTCACACCTGAACATTAATGAGAATATGCGAATTCTTGACCTCGGCTGCGGGTGCGGCCTTTCCACGCTTTTGTTAGTAAAAAAATACGGTGTGTCTGTTTTTGCCGCCGACCTTTGGATTTCACCAACTGAAAACTATGAGCGTTTTGAGTCCGTTGGAATTGATGAAAAGGCTGTTCCAATTTTTGCAGACGCAACCAAAGGCTTACCTTTCGCAAACGGATATTTCGACTTGTTGTTCACCGTTGACGCATACCATTATTTTGGTGATACGGCGGAAATGCTTCCATCGCTCATTCCTTTTGTGAAAAAGGAAGGGCATATCGCCGTGGCTATTCCCGGCTTAAAATACGAATTCGGGAAAAATGTCCCCAGTGAAATGCAACCGTTTTGGAATAGCGAGATAGAAAGAACCTTGCACTCTCTTGATTGGTGGAAAGATTTATGGAAGAATACAAAGGGCATTGAAGTAATGGACATTCGTGAAATGGGCTGTTGCAGACAGGCTTGGGAAGAATGGCTGGCCAGTGATCATCCCATTGCTGCTGAGGACATCAAAATGATGGAAGCTGAGGGTGGGAAGTATTTTAATATTATTCAGTTGATAGCTAAAGTCAAAAGGTAGTACAGAGGATATTTATCTTATGGGAGGGGTTAAGAGTGGAAGTCAAGCCCATTAAAGGAAATAAAAAGCTTTTTTTAGATTTACTACTACTAGCAGATGAACAAGAAGACATGATTGATAAATATTTAGAACGGGGAGAAGTATTTGCCCTATATGATGGAGATTTAAAAAGCATTTGTGTAGTAACGCAGGAAGATGAAAATACCTGTGAGCTGAAAAACTTAGCTACATATGAAAAATATCGCGGAAAAGGTTATGGAAAATCCCTAATAAGTTATATATTTGAGTACTGCAAGGATAAGTGTAAAACACTATTAGTCGGTACAGGAGACATTCCGTGGATAATTTCATTTTATGAACATTGTGGATTTGAAGTATCCCATAAAGTTGAAAATTTCTTTACAAATAACTATGACCACCCTATTTATGAGGATGGAGTTCAATTGGTCGATATGGTTTATTTAAAGAAAGATTTCTGATAGCGCAAGGGTGCAGATAGCAAAGTCACGAAGCGGGTTCAAGAAGTAGCCGCATGAAGAAGGGTGATGCAAAGGTGGAGGTTAAAAAATGTTTGCATACCATAAAGGGGTGAAGGAAATGGAAGTCATATCTATAAAAAAATCTCCTGAGTATAAAGATAAAGCAATTAAATACTTTCAGAGCAAATGGGCATCCCCAAATAGCATGAAGGTCTATGATGACTGCATATCAAATTGTATTACTACCCCGAGTCCATTGCCGCAGTGGTATCTGTTGATGGATAATGATAGAATAATTGGTTGCGCAGGTCTTATAACAAACGATTTTATTAGCCGTATGGATTTATACCCGTGGGTTTGTGCCATATATATTGAAAAAGAATACAGGGGAAATGCTTATGGTTCTCTTCTGTTAGAACAGGCAAAGATAGACACAAAAGCAGGAGGCTTTTCTCACTTATACCTCTGTACAGACCACATTGGATATTATGAGAAGTATGGATTTAAGTTTATCGGTACAGGCTATCATCCATGGGGGGACAGTTCTCGCATATATGAAGCAGCGTTATAATTAGTGATTTAAACCTAAGAGAGACAATATTCACATAATCAACCCATATCAGGTTCCGGGTACCTATATGGGCTAAACCACATCCCTTCACCGTTAGGATCGCTCCGCCAGGAAGAGGGCCTTTGTAGTCCGGTTCAGAGGTGTCGGGTGTGATAATCCGTTATATGAAATCAGGAGCATCATTATGCACAACAAAGCGTTTGGGGGAAAGAATAAAGTGAGAATTGGAATAATAGGTCCAACAGAAAGAGAAATAATGCCATTTGTAAATAAGATTGACAGTAGAGAAACGATTAGGCATGCAAAGATAGACTTTTATTCAGGCAAATTTGAGAACGTTGATGTTGTAGCAGCATTTTCTGGTGTGTGCAAGGTTAACGCGGCAATTGCTACTCAAATAATGATTGATAGATTTGATGTTACCCATATTATTTTGACAGGAGTTGCCGGAGCACTAGACGAAAGGCTTCAGATAGGAGATACGGTAATTGCAAACGAGATTGCATATCATGATGTGGCAAGAGAGATTCTAACTGAATATCATCCTTGGATGGAAGATATATATTTCAAGTCAGATATGAAAATGCTTAATGATGCCAGTCTCATTGCAGGATCTCTTAACTTGAAGAACAAATGCTTCATTGGGAGAATCATCACCGGAGAAGCATTTATAACAGAAAATGAACGATATAAATTAATTCAGGACTTTGAACCATTGTGTGCAGACATGGAAAGTGCCGGTGTAGCACATGTATGTTATGCTAACAATGTTCCTTTTCTTGTAATTCGGTCAATATCCGACTTTGCTAATGAAGATGGTCCAGAGTCATTTGAAAATAACATAGGAAACGTATCATTTAATTCATTGCATATAGTTGAAGAGCTAATAAAGGAATATGCATAAGATATCAGGCTATTTTACTTCGCAAGGTTTTTATCAGGGATTGTCGGGGCTCCTAACTTCACATAACAAAGCGCTCACGCTGCAGAAGGGCAACCCCATCTGCGACGCTAAGAGATGTCGCTCTAAGCGTCTCGGTGTCTTGAGTAAGGAACCGTTAGGTGATAGTTGATGTAGATTTTTGTGGAATACTATTCTAACCTCACATACACAAATGATTCTCTAAAGAAAGGCAGGACTTATATATGATTAGTTCCATAAGCCATATTACTTTTGTTGTGAAGAATTTGGATAAAACAACTGAACTGTATAAAGAACTGTTTAACGCTAGGGAAGTTTATTATAGCGGTGAAAAAAAGCACTCTTTGTATAAAGAGCGGTTTTTTATTATTGGTGATCAATGGATAGCGCTAATGGAAGATAGTAATATAATTAATAGAACCTATCATCACATAGCATTTAAAATACCAGAAACTGATGTAGATTATTACCTAGCTAAAATTAAAGATCTGAATTTAGAACTAAAGCCGCCAAGGGAGCGAGTACAAGGGGAAGGCTATTCCATCTATTTCTATGACTATGATAATAATCTGTTTGAACTACATACAGAAACGCTAGAACGAAGGCTGACTTCGTATGCAGAAGTAGATAATATATAGTATTCATTAATATAGCGGCATAAAGTTCTACAAGGTACAAACTCCTATGCGGAGTATGTTTAGTGATTTAAACCCAAGAGAGACAGTATCTGCACAAGCGGCACATGTCAGGTCCGGGGTGCCGGGAGCGGTATTAAAAGGTATAATTCAAGGCGTTGCGGGGCATTACGCATCATAGCAAATTGAGTGATATTCACATGCATAATATTAGTAGTTTGGATTTTATAGTGTAATCTGTATATATGGAGCATTCCTGTAAAGAAAATAAATGAACTTTGAAAAATAAGACACCTCGCAATAAAATAGAGATGTGCTGATCAGGACAAGAAAGGCACAAAACTATAATATTGGAGGCGTCATATATGAAGCGTACACAAAATGAAAAGATTTTGCAAATTAAATTTGAGACATTGGTAGTAGGAATTGACATTGGGAAGGACACACACTATGCGAGAGCTTTTGATTGCAGGGGAATCGAGCTGTCAAAACTCCTTAGATTTAGCAACACAAATCAAGGTTATGAAGCCCTTGAGGACTGGATGCAGGAAATAATGAAGGATAAAGGAAAAACCGAGGCAATAGTAGGCTTTGAGCCTACAGGACACTACTGGTTTACGCTTGGTGATCACTTGCAGAGAAAAGGCCATAGATTGGCAATAGTTAATCCGTTTCATGTGAAGTGTACGAGAGAGCTTGATGACAACAGCCAGACAAAGAATGATAAAAAGGATCCTAAGACCATAGCAATGTTGGTCAAAGACGGTAGATTCAGGGATGTGTACATACCAGAGGATGTATACCAGGAACTTCGTGAGGCGGTCAGTGAAAGGGAACGTCTGGTTGAACAGATGATAAGCCTGAGCAATCAGGTCATACGATGGTTGGACATAAGATTTCCTGAGTTTAATCAAGTATTCAAGAATTGGCGTGGCGAGGCAGCATGGCTTACACTTAGGTACTTCCCAACTCCTGCGAAAGTAGCTGCTGCAGGTGCTTTAAGCATAGTAAGTACATGGCGAAAGAAAATGAAGAAGCCGAGCCTTAAGAAGGCTGAAAAGCTTGTTAACTTAGCTATTAGCTCAATAGGAAGAACTGCTGGAAATGAGGCAGCGGAAGCAGCTTTGCAGAACCTGTTGACACAGTATGAAATGGTGATGCAACAGAAGCAAGACATAGAGCAACTGATGCAGGAACTGCTCATAAAGGTTCCAAACGCATCAAAACTTGTAGGTATCAAAGGAATGGGAATGGTAGCAGCGGCGGTCATTGCTAGCGAAATCGGAGACATCAGCCGATTTAACGATCCCAGGCAGATACAGAAGATGGCTGGACTGAGCTTGCGTGAGAATAGTTCAGGCAAGCACAAAGGTAAAACGACAATAAGTAAACGAGGGCGAAGGCGCTTAAGAGAAGGGCTTTTCAGAGCTATGATAACGATGTTGGCAACAAACTCAGAGTTTCGTCAAATACATCAAAGAAATCTTAGCAGGGAACAGAACCCTCTTAACAAAATGGAATCCATAGTAGCCCTTTGCGGCAAGCTTATTCGAGTTATTTTTGCGATACTGACAAAAGGTAATGACTACGATGCGGATAGGATGCTAAATGATATGAAAAGGTCGATGAAGGCTGCATAATAGCCGGAGATTAGCAATTAGTAATTAGCCACATGTAGCCACAAGCAATCACTCTGAAGACCGCAACAGAGAAAGATGCATTCAAGCTATAGAATTAAGTTTTAGCAGTATTTGCACCTTGAAATGTAGAGCCGGGGCAGTCAAGTTGAATTTTACCTTTAGGGCAAAGACCCAGTTTAGGAGCATGATTGACGTTCCACCTCTAGGATAAGCAGGACGAAGGAATTAGGCACAATTGATGCCGGAAGACATGGGAGGTTTGCTACCTGGAGTTGATGTGGAATCCCGACGGCCGAGATAGAAAAACACATGCGGTTTATTTTCTCTGCCTGAAACCACAGAACTACCAGATTTATGCAATATCTAGGGGGAAAGCTTAAGCAAATCAAAGTGAAATTCTGCGAAAAACGAAGATAAGTGAAGAAAACGAGAGTATATTAAGGGAGGTATTTGAAGTATGATTTCTAAAGAAATATTAATAAAAACAATCATAAAAGGCAGGTACGAGTGTTATGTCAGAAAGAACTCTGCATATAACCCCTATAGGAAATCTGAAATTTACGACTGGGAATTTAAACTGGAAACAGATGGCCTGGTATTCACAGATTCATACAGAGGGTTTAATCCTTATAGTGGTGTAGAATATATCTATGAAAAGGGTTATAGTATTCCTGTCTGGTCATGTGATTATGTTGGATATGTAAAGCAAAATGCGGATGTATCTGCTGAAGAAATATATAAATTTTTAAAGGAATCAAGAGGAGATCATTTAAAGAATTGTGGATATAATCTGTTTTCAAATCACAGGTATGAAAATGGTATGTTTAAGTATGAAACAGTTTTTCAAGGAGACGCAAATTCATTATTACAAATAGAGGATTTTTACTATAACAACTTACTGGCAGCACAACAAATTACAGCGGGTAGACTAAAGCAGCACGCAGAATAGCAAGGACACAACATACGTTGGGACAGGCAATACGGAACTGTTATCCGAAATGGTTTGAAACAAATGAACAGGGGGAAATTGAATGCTATTGATATCTGAAAAATTGAAAACTGCATATCCCGGTGGATTAATTGGAGCAGTTCTTATTAAGAATGCAAGCAACTCTGAGTTTAATACAGGATTAGAAAAGAAAAAGGAAGAGCTTGAAAACGATTTGAGAACCAGGTATGAGAATATTAACCGAACCGATCTGAGTTTAACAGAACCGATTAAAACCTATGTTAACTATTACAAGCGCTTCAAGAAAACATATCACGTGCTGCTTCAATTGGAATCCGTTGTTTTAAAAAAGAAATCCATACCGAATGTTGCCCCGTTAGTAGAAACAATGTTTATGGCTGAACTAAAGAATCTTTTACTTACAGCCGGTCATGATATGGATGCTGTTAGGCTGCCAATAATGGTAGATTTATCACAAGGAAATGAACGTTATATATTATTGAACGGGCAAGAGAAAAAATTAGCCCCAGGTGATATGATGATGGTTGACGGGAGTGGGATCATATCCAGTATTATTTATGGACCTGATAATCGAACCCAAATAACGCAAAATACAAAGAATGTTTTATTTGTTGTATATGCTCCGCCGGGCATTAATGAAGGCTTATTAGAGCAGCATCTGCAAGATATAAATCAATATGTAAAAATTGTTTCACCGGACGCCATATTAGAAACGCAAAAAGTATATAGAATTTAATAAGATTTAACTTGGCCACTTTGGATAATCATGGCTTCACATCCGGCTCGAAAGCAGGGGCGTCGTGAAGCCTAGACCGTTAGACGGCATGGGACGAGCACTATAAAACCGGCATCTTTGCTAAAAAATGGAGGTTAATATGATAAAAGGCAGTATCGGAATATTAGCAGGTATGGGACCGCGATCAACCACTCCTTTTCTGGAATTGGTTCTCGATCAATGTCAAATACAATATGGTGCAAAGTATGATATAGATTATCCACACATTATAGTATATTCACTTCCAACTCCATTTTACATTGATAGGGAAATAGACCATTCATTAATGAAACGGGCTATAATAGATGGTTTGAGAAAGTTGGAATCAACAGGAGTAAGCTTTATAGCTATGCCTTGTAATTCGGCACATGTGTATTTTGATGAGTTGAAGAACTCAATTAAGATACCCTTATTAAACATTGTGGAAGAAACAGTAAGTTGTCTGCCAAATAGTAAGCAACTCACCACGATATTTGCCACCGAAATAACTGTTAAGTCTGAATTGTACCAGAAAGGTATTATATCTGCCGGACATGAGTTTATTTTTATGGAGCAGTGGCAAGCGAAGATAAATAGTATTATAGATGCAGTAAAAATGAAGCGGGATAGAGGATTTATCAACTCATTATGGAATGAGCTTATCTATGAAGTTAAGAATCAACGTATAGATAGTGTAATAATGGCATGTACCGATTTAAGTATTTTGAGTAATGTCAAAGGGTTAAAACTGAATATATATGATTCGTCGGAAGCTTTAGCAAAATCTGTAGTTAAGAAATATCTAAGATGTGCAGCACTATAGTTTGACTTAAGCAGCAACCACACCCCTTCACCGGGAGCAGAGCCATAGAATTTTGCGAAATGTAATTGGTAGGAGGAAATATGAATGAGACAAAAAATGAGCAAAGTTTTATTAGGGGTATATGACTTATTTTTATCATTAGGTGCTATTTATATCGGAATAATGATGGTTTCAGGCAAGGGTATATTTTCTGAGTATCCAAAAGAATGGCTGTCTAAAGTTCCTTTTGACAGCTGGGTTATCCCTGGGCTAGTTGCAATTGTTGTATTTGGCTTAGGAAATATTATAGCAGCAATATTTAGTATTGGAAAAAAAGGCAACAAATCATGGTATACTTCTGCTATAGTGGGCGTTATATTTTTTGTAAGTCTGGTTGTTCAAGTATTAGTATTGGGAGAAGTTTACTTAGCGACTGCTGAATTTTTTGTTTTAAGTTTAATTCAGTTATGTCTTTGTGGCAACGTATTTTTGAGTTACAAAAAAAACCAGTGAGTGGTAGGATATAAATAACATAAAACCTTGGGTTGCGAAGGATTGGTAGAACTGTAGACTTTCTTAAGCAGCAACCACGCCTGCGACACTAAGAGACATCGCTCTAAGCGTCTCGGTGTCTTGAATGCGAAACCGTTATCTGAAAACGGTCCTATATGTAAAAAAGAGGGAAAAAGATGAGCAAAATTCAAGAATATATTGAGAAATTACAAAACTTGGAGGACTGGGACGAATATTTAATGCAAGAATCTGCTCTGCCGGGCCCAAGAGCTAACTTAGAATTAATACAAGCTGTCGCAGAAGTTGGGGATGAGAAGACATTTCTGCATTTACTTAGTTATACACCTGATATTGCCCCCGTCAATACACAACAGGGATATTTAGCTTGCTGCGGAACCGTAGGATTAGGAAAACTCGTAAAAAGTGGGAAGACTAAATATCTTGAACGTTTGCGATTACTAGCCTCTGACCCCCGGTGGCGAATACGCGAATGCGTTGCAATGGCGCTTCAGATTTATGGGGATGAGCATATGGGAGAACTGATAACGGAAATGGAAATGTGGGCAAAAGGCAATAGCTATGAAAAAAGAGCAGCGGCAGCTGCACTCTGCGAACCAAAATTATTAAAGCATAAAGAACAAGTATCCAAAGTGTTACAAATACTTGATAGTATCGCATGCTCAATAAAGGGGATTCCGGATAGAAAAGATGAAGGATTCAAAGCATTGAAAAAAGGAATGGCATATTGTTGGAGTGTTGCCATTGTTGGTTTCCCGGAGGAGGGAAAACAACGATTTGAAAAATGGATGACTTGTGATGACAAGGATATTAACTGGATCATAAAAGAGAACCTCAAAAAGGAAAGACTGAAAAAATGGATCAAGAATGGACAGAATTGATGAAGCAAAGGATTAAATGAAGGACGCCGTCATGCTTGACTAATAATGATTGACTAGAGTTTTTTATGGAGGGCATATGAAGAGGATTTACTTAGTAACGGTCTTAATTTGTATTATCATGTTGTTTACATCATGTACAATTAATGAGGATGTATCAAAAAATGCAGTAGTCGAAGAACAAGTATTGGCAAGTGGTTCTGAGGATTCTAATTATGTTGAGTTGAACAGAGTTAAAGACAATATTTGGGTACATACCACTTATACAAACTATAATGGATATAGAACCCCATCAAATGGTCTGGTTATAGAAACTTCGGACGGATTAGTAATGATTGATACTCCATGGAACAATGAACAAACAAAAGAACTAATTAAACTTACGAAAGATACGTTTAACAAAGATTTTTCCCTAGCCGTTATAACTCATGCTCATGAGGACAGAATTGGCGGAATCGATGCATTGCTTGATAATAAGATTGATGTTAGGAGCACAATGCTGACTGCAGAGCTTGCAGAAGAGAATGGTTACAAGAAGCCTACACCATCACTTGATTCGGATCCAAATATTAAAATTGGAGATGTTGCTATAGAAGTATTTTATCCTGGGGAAGGGCATTCTGCAGATAACATAGTTGTTTGGCTTCCAAATGACAGGGTTTTATTTGGCGGTTGTATAATCAAAGATTTGAATTCAGAAGGATTGGGAAGTACAACAGATGCAAACATACAGCAGTGGCCAATTTCACTTAATAAGCTGTTGGAAAAGTACTCAGATGCTGATGTTGTTATACCGGGACATGGTAAATGGGGCGATATTGGATTAATTAAACATACTTTAGAGTTATTAAAGCAGTAATAGTAGAAAGCATTTCGGTGTCGTAAGTGCTGAACTTTTAGCTGACGCGTAGATAAAATTTTAATTATAAAGGAGGAGAGAATATGAGATTAGCTGAGATAGAGAGATTCATTATAAGTTTGTTTGAAAGCGATGAGAATGAACATTTCCATGAACAAAGCGGAATTACAGTAAGGGGTACAGAAGATATTAGAAGGATAGGGTATTGTACAAATTTAACTCTTGATACAATTGAAGAAGGCAGAAAAAATAACGTTAACCTGATTATAACTCATCATGATGCATGGGATTTTATATTTGGCCTTAAAGAGGCATGTCGAAAAAAATTAACGGAATACAACATGTCACATTATTTTACTCATCTGCCATTAGATGATTGTAATTTTGGGACAAATAATTCTTTAATTGAAAAGCTGGGGTTAAGTATTATCAAGAAATCTCATAATGAAGACGGATTCTATTGCGGAAGAATAGCTGAGTTTGATGAAGAGATAGAATTTGAAGAGCTAGTGAGAAAATTGGAGATGATTCTTGAAGAACCAACAAAGGCATGGAGATTCAAAGATGGCCGTATAAAAAGAGTTGGTTTAGTTTGTGGGGGTGGGGGTTCAACTGCAGATGTAAGAGAGGCATTTGAGAAAAATTGTGATGTATATATAACTGGCGAGAAGGTCCTTTACACTATTGAGTATGCTAAATTTGTGGGAATGAATTTAATAATTGGCAGTCATACCTTTACTGAACTATTGGGGATTGAGAGTCTTGCCGGAAAAATTGCTGACAAGTACAGCGATGTTAATATTATAAGGTTATCCGAAGAGCACCTTGAAGCATAAAAATGTTTATTTTGTCAATAAAATAATAGATTTTGAGGAGTGTAATATTATGAAACAGATTGAATCACGAAGAAGTATAAGGAAATATACCGATAAGCCAGTAGAAGATGAAAAAATAACTCAGTTAATTGAAAGTGCTAGACTTGCTCCATCCGGAAGCAACACACAACCTTGGCATTTCATTGTAGTGAAATCTAAATCAAGCAGAGAAAGTCTGGCTGAAAAATCAAATAATCAGAATTGGATGCTTTCAGCTCCGGTCTTCATCGTGTGTGTTGCGGATATACGTTCTAGAATAAAAGATGATATAGAAATATTTCTAAATGAAAATAGCCCCCAGCAAGCACTAAAACAAATAATAAGAGATACAGCAATTGCAATCGAGCATATTGTATTAGAAGCGGAAGTCTTAGGATTAAGTACTTGTTGGGTTGCTGATTTTATGCAAGAACAAATTAGGCCAGTTTTAAATATCCCAGCTGATAAATACGTGGTTTGTATTTTAACTCTTGGCTATGCAGATGAGTCACCTAAAGCGCGACCCAGAAAGAGACTTGAAGATATAGTACATTATGAAAATTGGTAAAGGATCATATATAAGTTTCTATGGGGGATTCAAATGAGTGCATTCGTATTGGCTATACCGATAATTATTATAAGATATGCTTTTTTAAGCATGGTCAACAAAGAAGCTCTCAAACGTGCAGCATACTTTGCGCCATTAGTAGGGAGGGAAAGAATTGCATATTGGGTATACCAAGCTGCAACACTGTTCATTATGTTGGATTTGATATTACTAAAAATCAAAGTTGATTCGGATTGGTTTTACATAGGTGTAGTAACATACAGTTTTGGGCTTGTTTTATATGCTATGTCGATGCTGGATTACGCGAGACCTAAAACAAATGGAATGAATGTAAAAGGCTTATACCGAATATCCCGCAATCCTATGTACATTGCATATTTCATTTGTTTGTTAGGATGTGTACTTATATCAAACTCATGGGCGTTATTTACATTATTGATAGTTTTTCAAATATCTTCCCATTGGATTATACTATCGGAAGAAAGATGGTGCATCAAGAAATTTGGAGAAGAATATATGAGATATATGAATAAGGTCAGACGTTATATATAGGGCCGCTCCGCCAGTATATCAATAAAAAGTATGAGGGTGATAAATTTCCATGCAGAAGATTGAAGCAACTGGATAAACG
>MWEH01000073.1 GCA_002070965.1 Firmicutes bacterium ADurb.Bin080
ACGGAGTTTGCGACTCGCTACGCTCGTTGTAGCAAACTCCGCGCCAATTTAAGGCTCGCTGGTTAAGCAAATGTTCGGCGGACCTCTTGGGCAGAAAATAGGAGAAAAAATGAAAGTATTTATTTCATATGCTTGGACAAATCAAAAATATGTATCATTCATTTTATCAATTGCTGAAAGATTAATGGCTGATGGGATTGAAACTATTATTGATAAGTGGAATTTGAATGCTGGACAAGACAAGTACGTTTTTATGGAACAGATGGTACAAGATACATCAATAAACCATGTACTTTTAATGCTTAATAAAGAATATAAAATTAAATCTGATGAAAGAAGAGGCGGTGTTGGAACTGAAGCACAAATTATTAGTTCTGATCTATACAATAAAGTTGACCAGACAAAATTCATTCCTATTGTTACTGAAAAGAGCGATTCAGGAGAGCCTTATTTACCGAATTATTTGAAAAATAGGATCTATATCGATTTATCAGTTGAAGAATATTTTGAGGAGCAATATGAAGAACTCATCCGACAAATTTATCAGAGACCTCAATATTCAAAACCAAAAGTTGGGGTACCACCAGCTTGGCTTTTCCAGGAAAAGGAGAATTTCTCTGATTCAAATTTCAAAGAAAGAGCATTAGTATCTTCAATAATAAAGAACGATAAGTCAAAATATGCAAAATTAAAGGAATATCTTTCGGCCATCAATGAAATTTTAAATAAATCTCATATTACTGAGATATATAATGGCCAATTAGATTTTGGGAAGATTGCTTTAGATAAATTCAATGAGATGACACCCATTCGTGATAGCCTAATAAATGTGTTAAGAACCATTGCTATATATGATACAAAAGCTTTATTCGATGAATATTTTAAATTCTATCGTAATATAGAAAAGTATTATAAACCAGAAATGAAAAACGGGGGTGCTTCATGGGTTCAAGGTCAATTTGATAACTATGCATTATTCTTTTTTGAATTAATAATTAGTTCTGTTGCTATCTTAATTAAGAATAATGCATTTGAATTAACTAATCTATTTTTATCACGCGTGCTAATCAAAGAAAAATCAAATAATTGGATGTATGGTCATATAGAAACAGATTTAGAAACAATTTACGATAAATTTGAAAATATATATGTAATTGGCAATTATTATAAATCCATTTCTGGGAAAAATTACTTTCAACCTATTGTTGAAATATTAAAAAATCGTATTTATCATGATCTAACTCTATCAGATTTAATTGAAGCTGATTTAATAATCCATTATTATGCAGCATGCAGAGAGAATCACAAACAACATTTCCCCAAATTTGCTCTTTATCTAGGTGAATGCTCCTTTGATTTTTTATCTAACTTAATTTATAGAGATAAATATTCTATGGTTTTGACTGTATTTGGGACAACTAATCTTGACGAATTAAAGGAACAATTAAATTCACAAAATTTCCCCTATGAAAGAGCTTATATAGGCGACTACGACAAAATCCCCAGATTAACGACTCTGGTTGATGAGAAGATATGGGGGACAAAATAACGCCGAACAACCGCTTGAACCAGACTCGCCTGTTGTCACGGAGTTTGCGACTCGCTACGCTCGTTGTAGCAAACTCCGCGCCAAGTAACGGCTCGCTGGTCAAGCGAATGTTAGAACGACGCTTCGCGCAGGAGGAAAAATGAATACAATATTTGACAAATCAGATTGGTATAGTTTTGTTGAAGGAAAACGTAAGGCTTTATCAGATGAAATTGATAAAATTAACGGAGATAGGCTTCTTAATACTTCAGAAGAAAATCTTGTAAAATATTTTCTTGATAAGTATTGCTTTGACGTTCCGGTTTTAGATGAAGAAGAAATATCAGTTGATCAATCGGATGTGGATATAGATGTAAGTAGAGACCAAAATCGTTTTTCCTTTGATAGATCAGGCCCCTTTTACATAAAAGGAACAAAAATAACTTTCTATATTCCATTCTCTGGAGAAGAAATTTTCTTTTCAATTCAACCTCCTAGGTTTCGCATGCAAAGATTTGACGGGGATATTAGGAATAATTGTCTTGTATATTCGATTTCAAATGTTGATCAGAACCAGGAAGATGTCAAATCAGGATTTGAGAATTACCTGAGAGAAGTCAAGGAATACCTTCAGACGCAGCGACAAGAATCTATCAGTTATAATAATGCACTCGAATCGAACATTAGAAGAATGATTACTGCTAGAAAAGATAAACTTCTGAAAGATAGAAATATTGTTAGTTCGCTAGGTTATAAACTTAAAGAGAATCCAAATGAAAGCAAAACATATGCGGCTCCTGTTATAAAAAAGAAAATAATTCAGTTACCACCTGCATCAAATCAACCGTATAACCCAGAACCAGCTCTATTGGATGAAGATTATAATACCATACTTGGAATTCTAGAAAATATGACGCATGTAATGGAAAGAAGCCCAACCGCATTTAAGGATATTAGCGAAGAATCATTACGCATGCATTTTTTGATGCAGCTTAATGGACAATATGAAGGAAATGCTACAGGTGAGACGTTCAATTATAATGGAAAAACTGATATATTAATTAGAATTAATGATAAGAACATATTTATCGCTGAATGTAAGTTTTGGAAGGGAAAATCAAAATATCTTGAAACAATTGATCAAATACTAAGTTACTCCTCATGGAGAGATACAAAAGTAGCAATATTACTATTTAACCGTAATAAGAATATGAGTAAAGTACTAGAGGAAATTGATTCTTCAACTAAAGAACATAAAAACTATAAACGTGAGATTAAAATCGGGCATGAAACACAAAGGAAATATGTATTTTCTCAGATTTCTGATCCTAATCGAGAATTATTTTTAACTGTAATGCTGTTTGATGTCCCAAATGAGTAATTTGGTTCTAACAACCGCTTGAACCAGTCTCGCCTGTTGGCACGGAGTTTGCGATTCGCTTCGCTCGTTTTAGCAAACTCCGCGCCAAGTGGCGGCTCGCTGGTTAAGCGCACGTTAGACTGATATTATCGAAATAAAGAATGATTATAAGATTTAATTTGATATTGACTATTGAATTAGCAGGAGAGTTATTATGAATAAATTTGATCTCAATATCGAAAAGATCCTAGAAAACTGGGAAATATGTCATGCATTACGGGAGATAATTGCTAATGCACTTGACGAACAAGTTCTATCAAATACAGAAAATATAAAAATTTTCAAGGATTCAAATGAAATTTGGCATATTAGGGATTATGGAAGAGGCATTAATATTGAAAATTTTACTCAAAATGAAAGTATCGAAAAAAAAGGGAAAGATGGCATTATTGGAAAATTTGGTATAGGGCTAAAAGATGCGTTGGCCACTTTAAATAGAAATGGTGTTGAAGTAAAAATTAAATCTAAATACGGAAATTTTAGTATAGGATATTCACAAAAAACTGGGTTTGAACAGATCAGTACTTTACATATCTATTTTGATCAAGATTATGATGAGGCATTTATAGGAACAGAATTTATTCTCTCAAATATATCTGAATCTGATATGCAAAAGGCGAAATCAATGTTTACATTTTTTAATAAGGAAACTGTATTGGAAAATACAATTTATGGAGATGTGCTTAAAAAACAGTCTGAAATAGCAAATATTTATATTAATGGTGTTAAAGCTGCCGAAGAGGAAAATTTTTTATTTAGTTATAATATAACAAATTTAAGCAATTCAATTAGAAAAGCTTTAAATCGTGAACGGAATAATGTTGGAAGAGCAGCATATTCCGATCGTATCAAGTCAATTTTGCTCTCATGCAATTCTTGGGAAGTAGCCAATGAGCTTACGGTAGACCTTTCTAATTTTTCCTATGGAAAAAAACATGATGAACTCAATTGGATAGATGTCCAAGAACATGCTGCTAAAATATTAAGTAAAATTGAGCCTGTTGTATTTGTTACATCTAATGAAATAGAAAGAGCAACAGATTTAGTTGAGCAAGCCAAAGATAGTGGTCATAAAATTGTTGTAATTCCAGAGGTTTTAAAAGAACGTGTAACTGATGTATCAACAACAAAGACCCAAATAGTATCACAACAACAAATACAGACTAATCCAGAGATAGTTAAACAATTAAAACAAGAAGGCAATGATGTAATAATAGTCCCTGATGAAATAAAAGAGCGGGCTAAAGATATCGAATCTAAATCATCTGGGAAAGTACAAGTATTTTCAAATTATGTTAACCAAAGAATGGAAAACTATCAATTCAAATTTGTTGAGAAAGACAAATTGGAGAAAGAAGAAAGCCAAAATTATATAAAAAGTCTTGAGATATTGAAAATTATTAATCAGCATAGCACTAATACTATTCGTGATGATGATATTTTTATATCCGAGACAATGCAAAAAGACAAAATAACATTTCTTCCTTGTAATGCGCTGCATGATTCGGAAAAGAATAGAATAATACTTAAACGGAGTATATTAAGTGATAGAGAAACGTTAATATCCAATCTATTACATGAAGCAGCCCATATGTATAGTAATGAACCAGATTCGACAAGAGGATTTGAAATGGAATTGACGAGATTAATTGGAATTCTAGGAGAATATATCGCACAGAATAATAAAAAGCCATTTTTTTTATTTAGATAAAGAATATTAATAACAATATAACAACAGCGTTGACTTGACATTGCTGTTGTCACGGTTTGTGCTTTGTCTCTTCGTTCCGCACAAACCGCGCCAATGGCGCAATGCAAGTCACGCGCACGTTCTGCGGACATATATGAAAATCAAATATAAGAATGAAGAATTGGGATTAGAAATTAGGCTATGATTATAAAGGAAAAGACAACCGAAGATAATTCTTGGATAGTAGAGTATATGGAAAGAGAATGGGGTGGTAATTTTATCATTACAAATGGGCGAATGCATTATATAGAACAACTAGCTGGAATAATTTTATCTGAAAATCAGAAGAATATAGGAATATGTTTATATGAAGAAGGAAATAATGAATGTGAAATAGTTCTATTGGAAGCATTTGAGAAGAATAAAGGAGTAGGAACAATATTAATTAAAGAAATGATTAGTAGAATGAAAAATATGAATTGGAGAAGAATTTGGCTTATCACAACTAATGACAATCTAGATGCAATAAGATTTTATCAAAGAAGAAAATTCAGAATAAATAAAATAAATAAGAATGGAATAGATAAAGCGAGAAAATTAAAACATACTATCCCGTTAGTAGGAAATTATGGGATTCCAATACATGATGAAATAGAAATGGAATATTCTAATATAGAAGAGAAAACAGACTAGCGGCAGGACAATTGCATTAACCAGACTCGGCAGTCTGTCACGGTGCTAATGTCAAGATGTTTTTTACATGCTTCGGTAAGATGTTTTTTATGTGGTACGGTAAGGTATTTTTTATGTGGTACGGTAAGGAATATTTTACATGCTTCGGTAAGCACTTTTTTACATGCTTCGGTAAGCAGATTTTTATTCCCTAACAGGTTCTTTCTCCTCCTTTGGTAGAGTTTTATCTTTGAGCCTATATGATTCGCCTCTCAACGAGAAGCAGAGAGCGTTTTCGAGTATGCGATCAAGTAATGCAGCAGTTAGAACAGGATCTCCCATTACTTCAGCCCATTCATCGATCCTCTTGTTGGTAGTGAAGATTAGGGAGGACCTTTCATATAGCTCTGAGATGAAACTGAAGAATCTGTTTGCTTCTTCCTTCGTTATAGGTGTATAGCCAATCTCATCTATGATGATTACTTGGCTTTTCTTTAGTTTAGCAAGTCTATACTTAGGGATTTTTTGGTAAGGAGCATTGTCGAGGATGTCTACAAGGTTCACCATGCGTTCATAACAGACCGAGTAGCCTGCATCGATAGCTTTAAGTCCAAGGCCGACCGCGAGCATGGTTTTGCCAAGTCCTGGAGGACCCATGAAAAAGAGGTTCTGGTTAGCTGCAATCCAGGTGAGTTCCTTAAGTGAATTAATCTGATTTTTTGTGATTCCAGCCTCTAACTCATCTAGCTCGAAGGCCTCAAGGGGTTTTGGATTTGGAGGGAAATGAGCAGCTGTCATATTCCTATGATGCCTTTTATTGTTTCGTGCTTCGATCTCTTTATCGAGAAGTTCTCTAAGAAACTGGCCATAGGTGCTCTGCTTTCTCTCTGCTTCGGTAATAAGCTCAGGCAAGAGCGACGATGCTTTCTTAAGCCCGAAACTAGAAAGCTCTTGCTGCATCTTGTCCACTGATAGTCGTATCCTTGCCATAGCTCTAGCCCTCCATGGTCAGTTGCCTGACTCTTGCGGCATAGCTTGCACAATCACGAGCCTCTACTTCGATGGGAAACTTATCTCTCAAAGATTGCTGGAGCTTATCTATGGATTCATCCTTGGAGACTTCTTTCTTCATGCTATCGAACACTTCCTCGAACTCACTTACATGATAGCGCCAGATGTGATCGGCTACACAGAAAGCAAGTACCTTGTCTAGAAATACAAGGGAGGGATGTTCTGCTAAAAGAAAGTTGTAGATTCCCCTTAGTTGCTCCTTTCTGTATCGGGGATTCTCCTTGAGAACACCGTTTATAAAGTGGAGCATGTGCTCGCAGCTAAACTCCATAAGGAGCTTATCTCTGTATTCCATCCAGGATACTGATTCCTTGCGCTTATGTTCTTCCTTCGCAATGATCCTATTCTGTTGGTCGCTTATGACATGCTC
>MWEH01000074.1 GCA_002070965.1 Firmicutes bacterium ADurb.Bin080
AATGACCGTGACGAAGCTGTTGTTTATGAACCGTTATGGAAAAATGATAATAGAGCAGCTTACGAAAGAATAAAAACCATCAATTGGGACGACTATCCCTATTCGGCGTTGGTTGTTCTTGGCTCCGGTCCCGATAATTACGACTTCCCGTTAAACCCCGGTGGTAAAATCAGATTGCGAATTGCAGCGGAAAAATACAAGGAGGGTATTGCTCCCTTTATAATAGTAACAGGAGGTAAAGTATATCCTTTCAAAACCCGAAATGTTGAAGCCTACCATATGAAACAATATCTTATGGACAGGTTTAACATTCCTGAAAACAACATTATCATAGAGCCACATGCTCGTCATACCACTTCTAATATTCGCAATACATCCCGAATTATCATCCGAAATGGTATTCCAACAGCAAAACCCATGTTAGTTACTTCGTCAGAGCGACACATTAATTCTGTATCGAGTGATGCTTTTGCTGAAAGATGTAAGCGCGAACTTGGTTTAGTTCCCTACGTACTGAAAAAAAGGGTTAGTGCCTACTTTGTAGAACTTTATCCGCAACTGAATGCTCTTCAGATAAATCCAATTGAACCATTGGATCCTTAATAGGAATTTTGATTAACGTACATTTAATTATTCACATTTATATTCTTTATGTTTATGAATAGCTTTAATAGTTTTAGTTATTGTAAGAAAAGGAGTTTCAAACTCCTATCGGCATTATTGCTTATTGGTTGTTTAAGTTTTACTAATTTGTCGTATGCAGATGTTGTACAACATAGTGTGATAGAAGGTATCGTAGTGGACGCACAAAATGCTCCGATTATTGGTGCCAACATCATAGAAAAAGGAACAACTAATGGTATCATAAGTGATTTGGATGGGAAATTTTCATTACAAGTTTCAAATCGTAATGGCGTTCTCGTTGTATCTTATATTGGATACATTACGCAAGAAGTCTCCATTGGAAATGCCAACAACATTAGAATTGTACTCGAAGAAGATGTACAACAGCTTGAAGAGATGGTAGTGGTAGGTTATCAAACCATGCGGAAAACCGATTTGACAGGGGCTGTAGCTAGTATTAAGGCCGGAGAGCTTAATTTAACCACTCCTTCAGTGGGACAAAGTATGGTTGGTAAAGTTCCGGGAGTTCAAATATCACAAGTGAGTGGAGCTCCTTATGTTGGAACTAAAATTCGGGTTAGAGGTACAGCCTCCATTAACGCCAGTTCCGATCCTTTATACGTAATTGACGGATATCCCAGCAACGAAGATATCTTTCTTAACCCCAACGATATCGAATCGATAGAAGTGTTAAAAGACGCGGCATCTGCAGCTATTTACGGTTCTCGTGCTGCCGGTGGTGTTGTACTTATCACAACCAAACGAGGAAAAGAGGGTAAAACTCAAGTAAATTACGACTATCAATTCGGCATTACACAACTGGCAAAGAAAATAGATATGCTTAACGCTATGGAATTTGCAGAATTGTATGTTGATGGACGTAACAATAACTATAAAAACCTGATGGTTAATGCCGGTAAAGCTTGGGATGACTCTATGTTTAGTGATACAAATGAAAAAAGAGCTGAACGATTAGGAGCCAGTAATAGCGGGGTGAATATTCCGGATTTCCTATATGATTTTGAGAATCAAAAAGTTTTAAAACCGGAATACGATACCGATTGGCAAGATGAACTTTACCGCAATGCTCCAACGCATCGACACAATATATCGATAGCCGGCGGTTCAAATAGAGTGAAATATCAAATTAGTTTAGGTTATCAAGACCAGGAAGGTATTATTGTTACAACCGGACAGAAGCGTTTAAATGTACGTAGCAACATTGATATTGACGTGAATAAACGACTGAAGGTTGGAACCAGTCTCGCTTCTACTTCAACTTGGAATAGGGAAGTCAGAGAAGGACGTTTCCATATAGGACCTATTTTGGGTGCATTGGTATATGCTCCTATTTTTAAACCCTACAATGAAGACGGTTCATTTGCCAAAAATGAAATGGGTTCTATGTCAAGCATGTACGCTTTGCAATCAATTGAAAACCCTGTGGCATTGGCATCTGAAACCAAAATAAATAGAAATGGGGTAAGAAATACTTATAATGTGTTTGGGACCTATGAACTTGTTGATAATCTGTTTCTCAAAGCAAATTTAGGAACTTACAATTTTACGGAGAAATACGAATTCTATCAACCTACCAGCTTATCAAGCGGAAGATATCCACCCTATTCTCCCCAAGCTATAGCGGCTGCTTATGCCCGTGCAAAGAACACGAACGTAAGCGACTACCTGGGAGAGTTCACGTTAAACTACAACAAATCTTTTAATGATATTCATAACTTCAGCGGAGTAGCCGGATATTCGCTTCAATATCATAAAAATGACGTATTGGAAGTTAATGCTAAGGGATTTCAGGACGATCACATAACAGAAGTAACAGGACACGGTGCAGATCCGAGTGACCTATCTCTTACGAATAGTACCGGTAAATCAATTTGGACGATTATTTCTTATTTCACTCGATTGAACTACAACTATCAAAACAGATATTACTTAACGGCTTCTTTCCGTGGCGATGCTTCTTCTTTGTTCGGACCGAAAAATCGCTGGGGATATTTCCCTTCTGTATCTGCAGCATGGAATATATCCAATGAACCTTTCTACAAAAATGCATTCGGCAACAACTCAATCTTGAAACTGAGAGCTAGTTGGGGACGAAGTGGTAATAACGATATAGGAAACTATAATTTTATTCAGGTAATGAGCTCTCCTGAAGGTGCTGTGTTTGGAAATGGATCGCTTGCTCCGGCCATGTATCCTTTGGACTTTAAAGATGAATATTTGGGTTGGGAATCTACATCTCAGTTTAATACAGGTGCAGATTTAAGTCTTTTTAATGGACGACTTGCCGTATCCGCTAACTATTATAATAGTTTGACATTTGATTTGCTTTTCGACCAAACGATTTCAGCCCTATCAGGTTCAACAAAGATGCTCACCAATCTGAGAGAATCTAAGATTAGAAACAGAGGCTTTGATTTGCAACTTGACGGACGGATTTTAGCACACAAAGATTATGATCTGACAATAGGTGCAAACACCTCTGCAAACAGAAATAAAGTACTTGACTTAGGAGGTGCCAGCACAATTATTACCAACGGAGCAGAACGTTCATACAAAACTCACATTACCATGGAAGGACAACCAATTGGAATGTTCTATGGCTTTAAAGTGTTAGGTATTGTAAGAGAGTCGGATATGGCTAATATTGCAGAAGATGATAAGCACTACAACGAAGCTACCAAATCATTTCCGGAAGGATATAAACTAAAAGGACCTGCTCGTTCTTTATCTCAAAGTATCAAGTTGCAACCCGGAGATCTTTACTTTGAAGATGTTAACGGTGACGGTGTAGTGGATGATGATGATAAAGCTATTATTGGCTCTCCGCATCCTGACTTTATTTTTGGAATTAATATCAACGGACGTTATAAAAACATCGACTTAAGCGCATCATTCAATGGCTCAGTGGGAAATGAAGTTTTGGACGGACAAGATTATTACATCTTCAACATGGAAGGTTCCGGTAATCAATATAAAGAAGTAACACAACGTTACAGAAATGAACAAAATCCCGGAAACGGTAGAATTTATAAAGCATCGAGAGGTGGTACTCAGAGTAATAGCACACGCTTATCCACTTTCTACCTGCAAGATGGTTCTTTCTTGAGAATGACCAATCTTACTTTAGGTTATTCATTGCCCGCTATTGCTAAATACACTCGCAATAACATTCAAAAGCTAAGGCTTTATCTGGCAATAGACAATCCTTTTACTTTAACTAAATACAAAGGATATAACCCGGAAGTGGACTACAACAATGGGGCCAACCTGACTCCGGGAGTGGACTATGGAAAATATCCCTTAGTTCGTGCCTATAACTTTGGAATTCAACTTACATTCTAACCACATAATACATTACTAAAATGAAACATAATATTTTTATAAAGGCAATTATATTGATAGGAGTTCTGCTGATTTCTTTCTCATGCGAAGATTTTCTAAATCAGGAAAATCCTAATAAAACTTCTGTAGAGGCCTATTTCAAAAATGAAAACGATGTAGTCAGAGCTGTAAATGGAGCATATTTAGCTTTAAGAAGCGGCTATTTATTGGGTGAGACCAGCACGACTTATACCGAAGAGCGCTCAGACAATATGGGAAGGCTGGATAATCAATCGTCCTCCGGAGAACCTTTTCAGTTTACGGATTTTTCATTGCTACCCAGTAATACTTATTTAAAAAGACATTGGGATGATCACTTTGAGGCTATAAGCAGAGCAAATTTCGCTTTAGCCGGAATAGAATCTGTGGTGTTTGAAAGCCCTGAAGCAAAAGCCATCCACAAATCAGAAGCTCTTTTTATCAGAGCTTTGGTTTATTTTCATATGGTAAGAAAATGGGGAGATGTGCCTTTGGTAACGACTTATTTGCAGACAACCGATGAGATAGCAGCTCATACTTTTAGAGAAAAAAAGGAAGTAGTTTATGAGCAAATCACAAAAGACTTAACTGAGGCATTAAATGGTAATTTGCCTGATATTCAGCCTGTCTCAGGAAAAGGAAGAACTTGCAAAGCAGCAATAAACGGATTGTTGGGTCAGGTGTACTTAACCATGTACACCACATTGGAATCGGAAAATAAAGCTTCCTATCTGTCAAAAGCTAAACAATACTTATCCGCTTCGTATGGAATGAGAAAATTCAATGACCTGAGCGAAATTCCTTACTCAGATGTCTTTAATGTGGATAAAAAATCGACATGCCCCGAAATCATATTCCAAATAGTATACATACAGGGCGATAAAAACTATAGCTCTGCAGTAGCACGAAACAATCAGGCTAAAGGTGAGACTATCAATTCTCAATATAAATCGAGCGGTTCCGGTAATTTTGTAAATCCGGATTTAGTAAAAGAATACGAAGAAAACGACCCCCGCAAGGACTGGTCTGTGAAATATGCAACGAATCCTGTTGCTCGAAATTACATTATCACCAAATATCGTGATACCAGTGATGCTGCCGGAAAATTGGGATACGGTGGAAATGATTGGATTTTAATGCGCTATGCCGATATTATTTTAATGTTAGCAGAAGTTGAAATGTATTCGGGCAACACTGAGAAAGCTATTGAATATTTAAATCAAGTAAGAAATAGAGCAGGTGTACCAACTTACGAAACTATGCAGGGCAACAGCGATTACAAAAGTAAATATCCTACGCTAAAACTTGCGATTTTACACGAAAGAAGGGTAGAACTCGCTTTTGAAAACCACCGTTGGTATGATTTGCTTCGTTTCTTCACTCCCAATGAATTAGTTACATATATGCATGCCAAAAATCAAAATGACTATGGAATTTCCAATCTTCAAAATTTTGGTATAAAAGACATATATTATCCGATTCCTTTTGATGAAGTGAAACTGAATCCTGAAAAGATGTATCAAAACACCGGTTATTAATCAGTGGTGAAAAGAACTTTGTTTTTCGCGGTATTTGTATCGCTTATTGGCTGTGCCTTTGCTCAAACAAGAGTAGATTCTTTAATCGCGATATTAAATGATGTTGAAACGGATGAGATTTTGGTTGTGGCACATCGAGGTGATTGGCGAAACGCACCTGAAAATTCCCTGCAGGCTTTCAAAAATTGCATTGACAATGGTGTACATATGATTGAGCTCGACTTAAAGAAATCAAAAGACGGACATCTAATCATCATGCACGACAAGACCATCGACAGAACAACTAACGGAAAAGGAAACCCGGAAAATTACACACTGGCTGAATTAAAGGAATTTCGACTTAAAAACGGATTGGGGCGAGTTACAACTCACCCCATCCCAACTTTGGAGGAAGTGTTACAGCTTTGCAAAGGGAAAATATTAATCAATATCGATAAAGGATACGATTACTTCAATGATGTTTACCAACTTTTACAGAAAACGGGAACGACAAAGCAAGTGGTTATCAAATCAGGTCATCCCTTGTCGAAAGTAGAAGCAGAAAACAAAGAGATTCTAAGTAAAGTGCTTTACATGCCCATTGTAGCGATTGACAATTCCGATGCAGACAAAATAATAGAAGATTATTTAACGATAAAACCGGCAGCATTTGAATGCACTTTCAATACGCTTAGCCCCGATGTGTTACGTAGATTGCAGTACTTACAAAAGAAGAAAGCCAAAATTTGGCTCAATTCACTTTGGCCTTCATTGAGCGCCGGGCACGATGACGACAAAGCCGTTGAGGAAGGTAAAGAAGATGAAACATGGGGATGGTTAATTGACAACGGGGCACGAATAATTCAAACAGACAGACCCTATGAGTTGCTCCGGTATGTAGCTTCTAATAAATAAATGCTTGAAACAAATTCGTTTAACTAAGAGTTTGACTCTGTTTTGAGTCAAACTCTTTTTATTACCCATTTTCCTGATTTTGTTGGACCTTCGTGTTTGATGATGCTTGCGTTAGTCATTTTTTTGATGTGATATTTTATGCCATTAATGGTAATTCCAGTAATTTGAGCTAACTCCCTTTGAGTTACTTCCGGTTTTTCCTCCATTATTCTCAAAATAATTTCTTGGGTAGTTTCTTGGGTAGTATTATCCGTTTCTTGGGTAGTTTCTTGGGTAGTACCATCCGTTTCTTTGGCTTTTCTTGGATGTTTTTTTGGGTGGTTTCTGTTCCAAAACCCTTTTCCGTACAATCCACCGGGGTTTTGCACCTCAATTCGGTCATCGTATTCATAGAATTGAACGGGTGCATTGGTTTCATAATCGCGGTGCATAAGGGCGTTCATTAAAAGTTCACGAGTAGCCCAATAGGGATACTTTGAAAAAGTTTCTTCACGCAGCACAATTACAGGAACGGGGCGTTTTTGTGCAATGCTGGTTTCTATAAATGTGTCGATTTTAGGAAGTTCCCGGCAAAGATTTCCTGCAAATTTGTGTTCGTTGATGATATCACCGGCACGGTCCTTCCCTTTGAAACGGACATACT
>MWEH01000075.1 GCA_002070965.1 Firmicutes bacterium ADurb.Bin080
GAAAAACTCTATTCTCCCCTCCCTGAATGTTGCTAAAACTTTATACTCAAAAATATTATAAAAAACCTGTTCCTTAATGTTGGGATCTATTTGATTGGGAAACAATATTTTTTTCTGTTCTTCTACTCTTTCCTCTAATGATTCCCTCAAAGAAATAAACTTATCTTCGGATAAGGTTGAATCTCTTTTTACTTTTAACTCGGTAGTTTGTTTGGGTAGAAAAGAGTCAGTCATGCTTTCATAAATAAGCTTCTTTTTCACGTACGCGATCTTACCTTCCGCATCTAGTTCCTCTCCGGAAAAGATAAACTTGAGAACGGGCAAATCTATAGTGCACATAAACACTTTTTCTTCTTCTATCTCTGTT
The DNA here is from genome assembly GCA_002070965.1 of Firmicutes bacterium ADurb.Bin080. Lineage (GTDB taxonomy): Bacteria > Bacillota > Clostridia > Christensenellales > DTU072 > MWEH01. The sequence goes on from MWEH01000075.1 coordinate 368, forward strand.
GCAGAATATTCCGAACCGAACCTTTCTTTATACTTTTCATACCACTCGATATTCTCCGGGAAATTACCTACTATCTCCCTCATCTCAACTAAACTTAACTCCCTGTCTTCGTCAGATCCAGTAAGGGTATAAAATTCGGAAAAGCTGATCTTCTTTGGCTTTGCCTCAGGATTATTCTTCACCATACTTCCCGCTTGAATTACATAATCTGCAAGCCATCTTTCTTCTACGAACTTTCCGCCAGCAGCATTGGTCAGTTTTATTATCTTCAGATAAGACGCCAGATTAAGCCATTGGTATCTTGCTTTAAGAGCAACATTGGCTCCTTTAAGAACTCCATTTTTGACAGGGTTTTGAAGCTCAATACATCTTTTTACAATCTCATCGGGTTTTCTACAACCCGAAGGATTCACTCGGAACAAATAACACTCTGGGTCTAGAATTCTTCCTGAAAATACTTGCTCTGACAAAAGATTATTATTCTTTATTAGATCTTCAAGTGTTCTTCCAGTAACTTCGCATATGTTTTTTGCAATTTTCATAGTCATTTCGGCATCATCATCGCTTCTATGAGAGTGCAGGGAGTTTTCATCAGGATAAATCTCGGTAAATACAGAAGTTAAGTCTAACTTTTTTTCTCTCCGGGTTAATTTCATATACATCTTCAAGGTATCCGAGTATTTAAAGTCGAAAGGGGGGAGGGAATATCTTTCACATTCATGCAATAAAAAATGGGCATCGTTTACTGTTCCATGACCTATTGCAATGCGCCCTTCTTTTGTCAATAACCCTTTAATTTTTTCATAATGCGAGGGAAACTTCCCAGCCTTATCATATTCTTCCTTGGGATAAGGTAATGTCGTACCCATCCTTTTCAATGCATATGTATCAAAAAATGAAGCTGGATTAATCAAAATGTCTTTTTTTTCAAGTATATTGAAGGAAGAATCGGTTAACACATAACCGAAAGAACAAATCTTTGCTTTTCCGTGTAACATGTTCGCGCATTCTATGTCAAAAAAAATGTATTCCATAAGTCCTTTAAGCTAGTTTAACTGACAAAATTATCCCACATTATTTAATTCCTATCAAGTAATATGCCAAAATTATTACAATTCCATGAACCCCCCATCAATTATCTTCTCTCCACATAGATCTCTTTTTTTCTCGCGTTGAGTAATCAGATTTCTTTAATCATTGCCTTAGCTATTTCTCTTATTAGATCTCCGATTTCTTCATACAAAAAAATAAACCGGTCTTTTGGACCGGTTCGTTTTCATTTTTGTGATAATTGTCTTTTAGTTAGAATGGTTATCTTCCAGTTCTAGGACCAAAAGAACGATTTCCACGGTTGTTCTTCGCTGCTTTGTTTGCTCTTCTGCAATCGGCGCAACGTGTGGGCTGATTCTCGAATCCTTTCTCTTTATAGAAAGCTTGTTCGCCTTCAGTGAAAACGAATTCAGCGCCGCAGTCTTTACACTTAAGTTTGATGTCTGCCATATTGATAGGTACCTCCTTATAATATTTATCCTTGTGGTGGCATCTATACAATATCTTGACTCTTAATATGCTACTAAAGACTTCTAGATATTATAGCATTAGAAAATTTTTTGCAAGCACTTTTCATATAGTGGGCTAATATTCTTATTTTTCCGCAGATTAATTGCCTTTTATCCCAAATTTATATAATCTTTATGATGCTCAAAGAACTCGTAAACAGCTGTTGCGGGTTTGGACTCGGAAGGAGTTTTCCCTTGGTGGTTATCTCTTATCCTTTTTGCGTTCTCTATCGCCTTCCTAATTTTTCCACCTTTCTCTAGTATTTTCTTTAAAATATTTTCGTCGTTCTTTTGATACTTTTCCTTTAGCTTCTCGCTTAGCTTTTTTATGTACTCTTCTCTGGTGATATCCGTTTCAAGTAAACAAAAATGGATCAAAAACCAGAATTCAATGCACTGGTTAGACCATAACGGATGAAAGACCGTCGTTCCCTTGAATTCCTTTCTTTTGTTTAAATCTTTTAGTTTTTTTATTGTATTATCAAAGTTATCTTTTTCAAAGTCATCCTTATCAAAAACAACCCATGTATGCTGATATGTCCTCCCAATTTTATAGGAATTTTTGACGATTTCTTCCGCCTCCTGGGCCATTGTTAGAGGATCTTTTGCACACACCAAAATATCAAAATTAATTCCCGTTATTTTCGGGAAATTGCTTTTTATTATCTCACAAACCCTATCAAAATAATGTTTTTCCGTTTTTTCCCCACAACAAAAAACTAGATTATTAACGGCAATAGGGATGTTTTTGGGCTTTCTTGGGGTAGAATCCCAATCATTCGTTCTCTTATTACTCATCCATATTACCCCAAAGAGTCATATTTTTGAAATATGGGTCAGCTCCATAGCGTCCTTCAAGATATTGTTTGTTGTAAACCGCATCAGGCCTTATCCTCTCGCCGTCTTCCTCTCTTATGTCTGCAAGTGAATATAACTGGGTGCTTTCTTTTTCATCCTTTGCCGCGAACCAGATCTCATCCCTTCTGAAAACTTTATTATTCATTGTGGATAAGTCATGTGAAGTAAAAATTAATTGAGCCCCTTTTGGATTATTTGTTTTATCCGTAAATAAACCGATGATTCGCTCAAGCATTTTGGGGTGAAGCTTCGCTTCTAATTCATCTACAACTATTGGACTTCCTTTTTGCAAGCTCAATATCACAAGAGGAAGAAGATAGAATATCTTTTGAGAGCCACTTGATTCCGCCTGTAAATCTAATTCATATAATCTCTCTTCAATCTTGTGGATAGTAGTGATTTGTTGTTGTTTAGTATTGGAATCATCAGAAATAAATTTAAAGTCTTCTATGCCAAAATTTAGATAGCTAATTAGTTTCTTCATGGCTTCTTGAAATTTCAAATCCATCTTAAGCGCCACAATTGCTCTTTTCAGTGCTTCCTCTATCGCCGGGATACCATAGTCAATTAGACAGCAATTGGCTAGCCAGGCAAAAACCTCCTTTACTGGAGACACCCCAAAAAGATGTTTTATATATGATAAAGCAGGCATTTCATCGGCTATTGCAGGTATCTTGGGCAATTTTCTAAGAAGTTCCTCCCCAAATAACAAGGTATTTCCTTTTCTTTCATATATAGTGCTTGGCTTTCCTTTTTGTTTTTTCTCTTGAAGAGTTTCAACTAGTATTTTATTTTGCATGCACTCCATATATAAACGAAATGTTGATGTGCCAATCTGTAAAACTAACTCAAAAATTGTCGGTTTATTTCTTGATTCCATGTCCAATAAAAAAGGATGGGGATACAAGCTAGGAGTTTTTGACTCTCCATTTCTCTCTAAACTATTTATGGACTGCACAATAAAAGAACACATTGTAAAAAGAGCTCTCAAAACAGTGGTCTTTCCCCCTCCGTTGGGACCATAAATAGCAGCAACCGGAAGGAATTTTTCGTCAATAAGCGAGTTTTTTTGTTCCCTTAAACTTCCCATTGCCCGCATATCTAGACACACTTTATTTTTAATACTTTGGTAATTCTCAACGGAAAACTGGATTAACATATGAAACCTCTCATTAAAGCCCTAAATTAGACGAATAATACGATTTTGCGAGATTTTTTCTCGTAAAACAAATATATACCATCGACATCGGCATGTCAATACCTTTTAATCAATAATTTTTCTATATATTGGAACCACTCTATAATAATCTTTATTTTGAATTCAATTCTTAATTATTTCGTTATTTTGTCCATATACTTCTCTTCCTCTCTGTTTTCTTCCCCCTCAATTGACTGTGATTTCAACCTTTCAATATCACTCTTTGTATACCATCCGTATATTCCTTTAGGTCGGGGAAATCCCCAGTCCTCAAATATGCTATTTAAATCTTTATCTAATGATTTCAATCCCTTTTCGAGAGCTCTATACTCAAAATATCTCCACTTATCATCCAACCCAAAAACATATGTATATTCAATCCACGGATCTCCGTCAAGCTCCTCAAGAGTCACTTTTGTAGCCTCTGTCGAAGTTTCTCCTCTGTCTCTTCCGTAAAAGATACATACCCCTCTTTGTGGCTTATCAAACGAATGAGCTCTATCAGGATATGGAATTATTCTTGGCGCTAAATATGATAAATCTCCTAGCCCTACGAGTTCCTTCACCTTTTCTCTATCCGAATAGTGGTCAATAAGCAGTGCCCCGTTATGGGTTAGATAACCATCGCAGTGACAGTACACTCCCATATATTCTCCATTCTCTTGTTCCATTAAAATCATGCTTCTTGTTGACATATACCCTCCAATGTCTTTTTTATCTATTTTCGTTTATTTATTATTTATAGTTTCCTTAATTTATTTAATTTGTATCCTTAACGCTAATTCTATTGTTTCTTTCATTTAATAGAAATCAAACATATTATTGTTTATCCTGGTCATATAAAAGGTTATAGAATATGGAAATCAACCCCAAGAAAGTCCTCTATTTTTCCTTTGAACTCCCGGGCATCATTCTTCTTAATATACTCCTTTACCTTCTTTATCTCTTCTTCCGATAGAGATCTATGGTCTCCTTTATCCTCATCAAATCCCAGCACTATAATTGGTCCTACAGCCAAGTCGTTATATTCCGGAATTAGTATATTAGGGTCAAGATTAATCAACTTTCCCTCTTCATTCAGTATGATGTCTAACCCCTCTATATCTGGAAAGGGAATTATTTCTATCATTCCTTTAACAATCTTCTGCAAGCTCTCCAGCTTAATGATTACCTCTTTGATCTCTGCCTCTTTCCCTGGTTCTTTTACTATCGCTTTCACTTTTGTTTCTGCCATATCTTCTCCTTATCAATCTACTTTTCAATCCTTATTCCCTAATACCTAATCAATCTAATTTACGATGCATATTATTCGCTTATACCCAATCAATCTAATTTACGATGCATATTATTCGCTTATACCCAATCAATCTAATTTACGATGCATATTATTCCCTTATACCTAAGCCGCATAAGGCGAATCATCTTCTATCCCTTTTGATTCATCGGTCTCGAAGGGAAGCTTGCCCGCGGATTTTAGCCTAACATAGTTTTCTTTAGCCACTCTTTTTAGTTCTTCCTTTCTTCCAAGAGAAACCATGGTCTCAACATTGTTTATAACTACTTGAGAAACCTGTCGTATAACATTTAGGTTTTCCTTGAACCTCTCATAATCTTCAGATGGCATTTCACTTAGTTCGGGACTTTCGAGCTTAACAGAATTGAGGCTGAGCCTGTTAAGTACTATATAAAATACCGATGCTTTCATTATTGTCCTGATTTCCGGAAGTTCCTCCTCATTTAGCCCAGAAAACGCCGGGCTCCCCATTTTTCTTCTTAACAGTTTATCTGAGACATCCAAAACTAAAGCGGCTGCCCTTTCATCTTCGCTTAATCCATCGATAGAAAAAATCCTATCCATCGTGTCTTCTAATGAGTGGGAGATTACAGTTCCATCCTTTGTCTTCCAGGAAAGGACTCCTTCCAGGCCTTCCTTTATCCCTTCAATGTATTTAAATACTTCCCCTTTCAAGCATTTGGACGAATGGTACTCTGCCCCCTCTGTCTGGGATATATCGAACAGATAATGTACTTTAAACCCTGTTAAACCGGCTGCTTTACCTCCTTCTTTTTCAAAAGTCGGGGAAAGAGTCTCTATCCCTTTTTGTTCGGCTTTAATAAACCTTCCAAAGAAATTCCATGATCTCATCCCCTTTAATTCGGTAGCATTTGGCATCTGCTTATGGATAAGTGCCTGGTTTTTTAGGCTGAATCCCCCGATATTTATCATCCCATTAATTATTTCTTTGAACTTTCCTTCTTCAAGCATCTCCATTAAGTATTTGTCAGCACTCTCAGAAAGTCTCTTTGTTTCTATTGCCATCTCTTCCCCCTCAACTAAATTACTATCCTTTCTTGTTTTCATATCCTCTCTCCCTTTTTCTCTTTTTCCCATATTTTTTTGCAATTACGCCTCGTAAAATGCTCGTCTATTCCCACTTCTCTACGGTTTTCTTGGTCGCTAGTATATCCACAAACGTATGTCTTGATGGGGAGGCAATGAGTAGAGCCCTTCCCCTTGGAGCATTCTCTATCCCCTCTCTTTCCTGAGGAGTAATTTCTCCCCCTTTTGAATACAATGAAACCAAATCTCCCATGTCCCCTGGATTCAAGGAAAAAATCATAGAATACTGGGATGCGTTGATTATTGCTGAAGTCTTTTTCGTGCTTTCCGGAGATCCTGCAAAATCTCGTATATTCTGAGTAATTACCATGAGCATTCCCTCATATTTTCGTATTCTCTTAGCAAGCGAGTACATAAAATCGAGAGACGCGGGGTATTTTTCATCTATAAAGACATGGGCCTCATCAATTACTACACATATTTTTCTTCTTGCCCCGTTGTTGTTTAGTATTTCGTTTTCCAAGGTCTTTAGTATCAGGAGCATCTGGGCGTTACATATCATAGGGTTTTTTCCCGCGATAAGAGACTGAAAGTCATATGACAACAAGTTATCCGATGGGTCAAAGGTAGTTATTCCATTCCATAAGCCATATAGACTTCCACCTGTTCTTACTTTCGATAGAAGGTTATATATATCTGTGAGTCTCCCTTTTTCCATAGCATCTGTACTCTTCTTTATTTTCTCCCCCACAAACAAAGACAGATCCTCAAACGTTGGGTAATCGTTATGAGTAAGTTTAGATAAGTCAGCAGAATCTGTTATCCCCTTGCTCTTATACATTTCCCCGGTAATTCTGCCTAGTCTGTCCAGCTGTTCGGATGGAGCACCGGCAAAGATATGTCTGAAGAATTCCTCTAAAAACTGCAGGTGAGAATAATATGCGCCAAAATTCTCTTCTTCCTCTTGAAGGCTAGACAGTATTTCAAATGGGTTTATCCTGGCATCCCTTCCTGAAGATGCTCTCAGCACTTTTCCACCTAAACTTTCCACCATCTTTTCATATTCCCCTTCCGGATCGAGGATGCATATCTTCACTCCTTCAGAAAATAACCCGGTCAGTATTGTCTTTGCGGCGTATGACTTACCGCTTCCCGACCTTCCGAAAATTACCATATTAGAATTTACTCTTTCCGAATCTCGCTTGAATATATTAAGAAATACTGGTTTGCTGTTTTCTCCGATAAGGATTCCTCCCTTATCAATGAACTCATCCGAGATAAAGGGATAAGAAGCGCCTATTTGCGTTCCGGGGAGAATGTTCCCGGATTCCCCAGGAATCATCTTTCTAATTAGCGTTCCCAGGTATCCCTCCTCCTGATTAAACGTCATTTCTTCCGACTTAAAGCCCGCCTGAACGATCCTTCTTGCTGTTTCTTTTCTGGCACTTTTATCCATGTTTGTTGACTCTGTGCATACGATGATATCAACTTCTGCTACGCACTCTTTCCCATCCTCTATTTCATATAACAGTTGTCTTAGCCCCTCTTCGTGT
>MWEH01000076.1 GCA_002070965.1 Firmicutes bacterium ADurb.Bin080
ACAAGAAATACTGCCTTCTACCTTTGCCCTGGCCAAGATGAATGCCTTTATCCACGATATGGAAGCAGAAATTGCGCTTGGCGATACCATGGTTCGACCCGCTTTTCTTACGCCACAAGGCGCACTCAAGAAATTCGATATAGTGGTCGCCAATCCCATGTGGAATCAAAATTTTTCTCAATCTATATATGAAAATGATCCCTATAACCGCTTTGCTTTCGGCTACCCTCCTTCTAGCAGCGCCGACTGGGGCTGGATTCAGCACATGGTAGCTTCGCTCAAAGACACAGGCAAAATGGCAGTAGTGCTCGATACCGGCGCGGTTTCCAGAGGGAGCGGCAATGCGGGCAGTAACCGCGAACGGGATATTAGAAAGCAATTTGTAGACAACGACCTTGTGGAGGCCGTGCTGTTATTGCCAGAGAATCTCTTCTACAACACTCCTTCACCAGGGATAATCATCGTCATCAACAAGGCAAAGCCGATAGAACGAAAAGATAGAATACTGCTCATCAACGCCTCAAAGCTCTTCCAAAAAGGCAGACCTAAGAATTACCTACCCGAAGAAAGCACCGCAACAATTGCCAGCACCTATCACAATTGGGAAGAAGCGGAGGGCATGAGCAAGATCATTACAAAGGAAGAAGCTACCAGAAACGACTACAACCTGAGCCCTAGCCGCTACGTTGCCCAGAACGGCGAAGACGATACCCTGGACCTCGAAGATGCAATCGTACAGCTCAAAGAGGCAGAGGAAGAGCGAAACAAAGCCGACGAAAAGTTGAAAGCAATTCTTAAGGAAATAGGCGTTTGGAATGAACACTAAAGATGATTAAAGTAAAATATGATTTTATTTATTTTACTTTTATGTTGTAAGGTAAAATATAAATGCTAAAATATTGTAAAGAGGCACTATGGATATAAAAGATTTTAAAGCTGGGACATTGATAAATGGTGCGGGATATAAGTATTTTCTCCCGGAAAAAATCAACCATTCGTACGTCTGGACAGATGAGACTATTAATAAACTTCTGGAGGAGGCGTCGCTAAAAATTGGAGAATTAAACGCTTTTTCAAGGTTTGTACCTGATACCGACATGTTTATATTAATGCATATTTCTAAAGAAGCGGTTGTGTCGAGCCGAATCGAAGGTACTAAAACCAATATTGAAGAAGCATTTTTTGAAGAAAACGAAATAGATCCTGAGAAGAGGGATGATTGGAAAGAGGTTACTAATTACGTTAAAGCCATGAACAATGCAATTGAAGAATTGAAGAATCTTCCTCTCTCCAACAGATTGATACGGGATACTCACAGGATATTACTTGCCAGCGGAAGAGGTAAGTATAAAAATCCCGGGGAATTTAGAAGATCTCAAAACTGGATTGGGGGAAGCAGTATTAATGATGCAATTTTTGTCCCTCCTGCCTGTGACGAACTACCAGATTTATTGAACGATTTTGAAATGTTCTTACATAATAACAAAATTAAAACACCTCATTTAATTAAAGTTGGTATTGCTCACTATCAGTTTGAGACTATTCATCCTTTCCTGGATGGCAATGGAAGAATCGGGAGACTTTTTATTAGTTTATATCTGGTGGCAAATGAAGTTCTTGAAAAGCCCTTACTCTATCTTTCAGACTTTTTTGAAAAAAATAGAACTTTATATTATGATAACTTGATGAAGGTTCGTCTGCAAAACGATCTGGGGCAATGGTTAAATTTCTTTTTAACGGGGATTATTCAAACTGCTACCAGTGCCCTTAATACCCTAAAACAGGTGACAGACCTGAAAGCTAGCTTAGAAAAAGAAAAAATTATGAATATGGGCAAACGTTCCAAAACCGCATTGGAATTGCTGCACTATCTTTTTGAGAAACCTGTAGTCAATGTCAAGGAAGTTCAAGAAAAAACAGACCTTTCAGCGAAAGCAGCAAACGATCTGGTAAAGGAATTCTTGGACAAGGGCATTTTAAGGGAAATAACTGGATTTCATAGAAACAGAATGTTTGTTTTTGATGAATATATGAATCTGTTCAGTAAATGATTTTGGAAACAAACGTATGAAAGAGCAGCAGAACATAGAGTTCAAATTGCAACGGAGCGATACTGCTTTAAAAACGGCATGTGCGTATGCCAATACTGATGAAGGCAGCATATACATAGGCATTGATGATAACGGTAACCCTGTTGAACTCAAAATTGGAAGAACGAAACGAAGCTGACGAAAAATCAAGAACCATCCTTAAAGGAATGGGAGTATGGGAAAACTAGAAAATCATACTGTTGAATTCAAACAGTCCTGGCATGATGAATACCTGAAAACTATTGCAGCTTTTGCAAATACTGAAGGTGGAATCATGTATATTGGCTGTGATGACAGAGGAGTAGTAATTGGTCTGGAGAAATCCGAAACAAAAAAACTGCTGGAAGATTTGCCGAACAAGATTAGAAGTAAATTGGGAATAACTCCTTTTGTACAAGAAGAAATCCGAAATGGGAAAAGTTTGTTGAATATCAAGGTCCTATGTTCTTCTTTTCCCGTTTCGTGCGACGGTAAATTCTACATCCGCGTAGGCAGCACCACGCAAGAACTTTCTGGATTAGAATTATCCTCGTTTCTTCTTGAGAAAACAGGAGATTCATGGGACGAACTACCAACAAGTGTACGTATAGACCAACTTGAGGAAGTACTCGATACCGAAAGCATAGAAAAATTCAAGGTGCTTGCCCGCCAGCGACTTCCTCTCATCGAGCAGGATACAACAAGAATTATCTTGCAAAAACTTAATCTGATAACCAAGGATGGGCGCCTTACAAGGGCTTGTATTTTACTTTTTGGCAAAAATCCACAGAGATATTTTATTTCTGCCTATTCAAAGGCAGGAAGATTTAAAAACAACACTATCATTCTGGATACGGTAGAAGTAAAGGGGAATTTATTCCAGCAACTCGATGGCATTCTTGAAGCCATAAAAAAGAACATAAATGTTATGTTCGATACCTCTGTTAGAGAGCTTTCTCTTGAAGGCGTAGCAAGAAGGGAAATATGGGATTACCCACTCGATGCGCTGCGAGAAGCTGCAATCAATGCATTGGTTCATAGGGATTACCTTGATACTTCCTCTTCCATTGAGGTACGCATATATGACGATGAGCTCATTCTATCGAACCCGGGGAAATTAATGCCTCCGCTGACTATTGAGCAGCTAAAAGAAAAGCATTCAGGAAGGCAAAGGAATCCGCTCATTGCCACAGTGTTCTATTATGCGAATTTTATTGAATCTTGGGGCTCGGGAACACTAAAGATGATTAACCTGTGTAAAGAACAGAACCTGCCAGAACCTGAATTTGCGGAACAAAAAGAAGGATTAGGACAATTTACCGTGGTATTTCATAAAGACATTTTTAATGAGGAAGAATTAAGAAAAAGAGGATTAAACGAAAGGCAGATCAAGGCAGTTAAGTATGTGAAAGAAAAAGGGAAGATTACCAATAGGGAGTATCAGGAGATTTCTAAAATTTCTGAAAGGACTGCAACCAGGGACTTATTTGATTTGGTTATCAAAAAAATTTTTGTGCAAGTAGGTAGTACGGGCAAAGGGACGAATTATATATTAAAGACGCCATGAAGACGCCAAAGACGCCACAAAGAAGTCATAAAGACGCCAGGAGGAAGTAAAAATTATAAATAGGCAATGATTAGGAGTATAATGAGCCCTAGAATCTAGACCATTGTGGATGAAAAATAATGGAGGGGTGATAGTACCCCAAAAACTGGACACTTTTAAAGTTAGAAATTCAGCCTGACAGGCTGGTGGGACCATATGCCAGGGACGCAAATTCCACTGGAGTTTTGTACCCAAGGGAACTGTGGGGTCTAAACTCATTGTAGTCTTTGCGCCACAACTCGATTTTCATTGTTGCATCTTCCAGGGATAAAAACCAGTGCGTTTGCAGACATTCTTCCCGGAAACTGCCATTAAACGATTCAATGTACGCATTGTCGGTGGAGCGATCATGGATAGGCTTGTCTCGGGAGCGGTCAAACTGATCGTGACTTCGGGCCGCTCCTACCGCAAGGAAGGAATACCGACCGTGGTGGTCGCCGAACACGCCGCTTGACGGCTCATGGAAACTATGCTGTAACAGACTTGTGCACCCAGAGGAATTACCATGACCCTGCCCGGGGAATAAGATGACCCCCGACAAAAACATCCTTTAGAAAAATATTTTAAACAAGCCAATAAATTAACCGTAGATTTCTTTGAAAAAGATAAATTGAATAAAAATGAAGAACTTAAAATAACCGGAGAAGAATCTGTGGAAAATGGGACTTATCGAGAAAGAACGCAAAGAGGTTTATTTGGCAATCGCCGAACTGGTAAAAGCCAGACTGGATAAGGCAAGGAGTGCGTGAAATATGGAATTAGAGAAATTATTGCAAAATATAAAATTGGAAGATTATCAACAAGGAATTTATGAAGGATTAAAACAAATTGGAGAAGAAATAGCATCACTGTATTATGATGGAGTAGTCATATTTAATAGTGAGTTGAGTTCAAAACCTTATTTGCTTGCGCATATAGCAAGAGAGATAGAAGGCGGTATCAGAGATATTTTGGTTTCAGGTCATAAACAAGAAATCCAAGAGTGTCCTCATTGTGGAAATGTAATCAAAGCATCCAGTCATATCGATGAAATTTGCAAGGCGTTAGGAGCAAGTAAGGATGATAAATTTGTACAAGAATGGTATAATATTGCAAACGAATTCCATAAATATGCTCATAGACATGGAGCATGGAAAACACCACGAGAAAAAGAAACTTTTAATGAGTTATGGAAAAAATTTGAAAAAATTCTAAACTCTTTAGTTGGAGATTTTATAAGAATAACTCAGTTAATGGATACACTTTTAGAAATTAAACAGCCAACTAAAGAAATTTTAGGAACGTTAGAAAATTTACTTAAAGATGAAGTCAAAAGGCAATATTTTTTTAGAAAATTGCAGCATACAGACTGGTTCATTCCGTTAGTGGAACGAGGTTATTTTAAACCAAATCCCAATACCCAACCACAAGAGACTGAAAAAGGATTTTTCTTTATCTCACAATGGAATGTCCTTCCTTATTTAGAAAAAGTCTCCCAACAAGTTGCTAATCCTGAAAATGAAAAATATATTGAAGAGTTAATCAACATAATCAGAGATGTTACCGATTACCATGTTAAAAATAATAACGCATTAGATAATTACCGCACATGGTATTCCTTTGTAAACATTCTCTGCAATATCCTAAATGATAAAATACCAGATGACGTTATTGATTTAATTCCCATCTGGCTTGACTCAAGGTTTGATACCACGCTCCAGGGTTCGGAAATTGCGACAAAGTTGTTGCCAAAATTCTTGACAGATAATCCAGGCGATATTCAAAAAGCAGAGAAAATTATTGAGTATGTAACAGCATTGAAAGAAAATTCTAAAAATACTGTAATAGAATCATTCTGGTTAAAGGAAACCTTTTATACATATTCCGAAGCTATTGGCAGTAAATGTTCAATAAAACTCATTGAAGATTTGACTACGAAGATAAAAAAAATGCTTACAGATGAGCAATATGTGATACATCATTCTTTTTACAATAAAGATGGGTTTTCTGGAGAATCGGCTTCCGAGATACTAACTTTTATTCTAAAAAGAGTCCTGCTTGCAAAAGCAAACCATGATAGTAATGCTACTAAAGAAATATTGAAAAAATTTCTTCAAGATAAAGATTTATATTTTCCCAAAATGGCACTTTATGTTATGGGGCAGAATATGGACAGATATGGGGAGTTGTTTTGGGAAGTAGTAGCAACAGATACAGGTGAATTAATTTTTGCGAATACACTATATATTGGAGATGAACTAAAGTATGTATTAAAAAATCTCAAAAATTTGACCGATGAGAGAAGAAAAATACTTCAGGAAAAAATTGAAAATGCTGTAGAAAAATTAAAATTTAAAGAAAAGGTTGAAAGACATATTGCATTATATAAACAAGAAATTTACGAAGCTTTATCTCATGACTCATTTTTTAAAAATCTTTATAATGAAATGAAAATAATAACAAATGTTGATGCAGGACTCCATCCAGCTATAGGGGAGATGGAAATATGTGATTGGTCAGGAGCTTCGCCATTAACAAAAGATGAAATTATGAAAATGCCTAATGATAAGCTTGCTGACTTTCTTGAAAAATTTAAGACTAAAGACTTTTGGGATGGACCAACTGCTGACGGACTTGCTAAGTTATTGGGAGAAATTGCTAAAGAAAATCCAGAAAAATTTGCTGAAAATATTGATCCATTTGTTAATACTGGTTATTTCTACACTTACTACATTTTGCAAGGTATAATAGATGCATGGAATGCAAAAAAAGAAATAGATTGGGAAACATTACTCAATTTCATTGAAGAATATATTAGCCGTAATGAATTCTGGGAAGAAAAATTTATAATAGATGATGATGGATGGAATGTTACTCACGAATTGATTGTGGGTATAGTTTCTGAAATAATCCAGGATGGAACAAGAGATGACTCGTGGGCTTTTCCTGAAAAATATTATAAGCAAGCAGAAAGGATCATTTTTCTGTTATTGAAAGACCTAAAATCTGAAGAAAATAATGAGATAACCGATTATGTTACATATACTTTGAATACACCCTGGGGAAAGACAATATCTGCCCTTATATGTCTTGCTTTAAGAAAGGCTCATGTTGATGAAAAAAGGGGTATTAAAAGTGATACAAAATGGTCAATTAAATTAAAAGAAAAGTATGAAGAAATATTAAGGGAAAAAATCATCGAGGGATATACCTGTCTTGGGCAATACTTACCCATCTTTTTTTACTTGGACAAAGAATGGGTTAAAGAAAAAATCAAATCCATAGAAGATGAAAGGGGCACAGAATACTGGGAAGCTTTTATGGCTGGATATTTATCCGGTGGTAAAGTTTATGATGAGATCTATAATTTAATGAGACTCCATTATCACTACGGTCTTGATTATAATTTTAAAAATGCAATAAACAGATATAATGAACTTTTAGTTCAGCATATCGCTATAGGCTATTTGAGAAATAATGAGGCATTGTATGAGGAAGAAAGTTTGTTTAAAAAAATATTGGATACGTTTAAGTATGAACAAATTAAGGCTATTATCAGCTTCTTCTGGATGCAGAGGGACTATCTTACAAAAGATGATGAAATAAGCGAAAAGATCAGAGAAAAGATAATTGAATTCTGGAGGTGGTTGTACAACAGGTATAAAGACAAAAAGGGTATTGATGAAAATGATAAAAAGATTCTCTCAGATGCTACAAAATTGGCAGTATTTCTACCTAAAATTGATGAGAAAAATTCAGAATGGTTAAAGTTATCATCACAGCATGTTGGAGTAGATTTCAATTCATCATTCTTTATCAAATATTTAGATAAGCTTAAAGATAAAGGCGATAGCAAAGAAACATCTAAATACATAGGAGAAATCTTTTTGATTATGCTAAATAATTTCACCCCTGATTATGACCAAAAAAACATCTGCTCAATAATAAAATTTCTCTTTGAAGAAGATAATAGAGAAACAGCCCGTGAAATATGCAATTTATATGCTCAAAGAGGTTACGAATTCCTAAGAGATATTTATGATAACTATAAGGAATGATCCGAATAAATTCTTGTGTTAGCGGTTAAAACACAAATCGATAGGGGCGCAAAGAAAGACGAATGCAAATATTTATATTGCAGATGATTGGCAGCAAAAAACATCAAGCGATACAAGCGCGGAAAAGGAAGAAAGAAAAAATAGAGAACAAATAAATGAAAAACAATAATACTCTAAAATCAATTGTTTTTGATAGCAAAACTATGACACCAACCACTAACAATATACCGCCACAAGGATACAAAATGACAGAACTCGGACCGCTCCCGGAAGAGTGGGAAGTGACGAGGCTGGGAGAAGTAGCTGAAGTAAATTATGGTAAAGCGTAAACGTCAATTCTACACCGTTATCAATAAAGCATCATAAGGCAGAGGAAATGCTCTCAATTTGAGAGATATTC
>MWEH01000077.1 GCA_002070965.1 Firmicutes bacterium ADurb.Bin080
GCATATTTTACCGACCAGTTGCCGGTCAGTAAATCCAGGACAAAATAAATGGCATCCCGGATCTGCCTTAATCTTTTCATCATATTGAAGGCAACTGCTGCCATAATAGTATTAATCATGTCACCTTCAACGCCCTTGAGGTAATTTCTGAGCATTCGGTGATCATTCTTGAGATGCCCAATAACTGGTTCAATCGATGCCCTTCGTCTAAAGCGGAGTCTGTTCTTGTGCTTCTCATACGCAGTTTTGCCTTTGCCACCCCCTGGCATCATGATCTCTACCCCAAGAATGGTCTTCCGTCCTTTATAACCTCTGTCAACCAATGCCACTTTCGGTAACCTGCCCATCAGATCCGATACCTGCTCCAGTTGGGGCTCAAGTGTATGACCGTCATATGGATTATCCTCAAAAGCCATTGCGCCGATGATGATGCCGCTTTTCTTTGTGATCACAAAGCCACTCTTGTTTCCAAACTCGTACTTCTTATGATCCTTGCCCTTGGAGATACAACTTACCTCAGGCGCATGAAAGCTATAGATCTTATTCTTGCTGTCTCGCTTTTGACCCAGTACCCGGTAGTATAGCCATAACTGCTCATCATATGCCTCAAGGCGTTCTTTATCATCTAGTCCCCTCTCCACATCCCTTACCAGGCGACCGGCAATGGTCTTTATCTTCCGGGCCGCTGCCATTGCCTTCCTCTTCCGCTTGGGATGCTCCCGGAATCGCTGATCTATCATCAGCTGGCCAAGAGTGCGACTGTAACTCTGACGAAGATCAATGTCTTCTTTCTTAGCTATCTTCCAGCAACCTTCTATTATCTTCTTATGAAGCTTGGCATCCGTTGGATAGGTAATGTTCTTCTCCTGGACTGTGGTGTCAATGAGTACTTCTTTCTCCTCTACTTCTTTCTTCTCAAATAAACTGATACTGAGCTTCAAAAGCTTCTCCACTCCGTCAGTCCCAAGACGCTTGCGGAAGTGTACGAACTCGCTGGGATCAAATGGTTTCTCAAATTGAAAATAGGTCTCGCCGCAGAAGTATTGCCAATAAACATTTTCAACCCAACGATCAACAAATGCTTCATCCGACAAACCAAACATCTGCTTTAGAAGCATGCAGCCTACCATCTTACGCACTGGAACTGCCGGGCGACCCATATCAGCATAATAAGAAGCAAAGTCTTTCTCAACTGATTTCCAGTTAATTCGCTGAGCCAAT
Source organism: Firmicutes bacterium ADurb.Bin080 (assembly GCA_002070965.1). Taxonomy (GTDB): domain Bacteria; phylum Bacillota; class Clostridia; order Christensenellales; family DTU072; genus MWEH01. The sequence goes on from MWEH01000077.1 coordinate 1,222, forward strand.
TCTACTAACTCATGCTTCATATTTATCACACTAACCAACGGGATCCGAAAGACGTTCAATTGCGGGTTGTCTTCTGTTTTACCTATCATTTTGCAAGCTTTTTAACGAAGCTACCAAAAAGCCTGCAATTGAATGTATTCCGTATTCCGCTGGTGAATGTTCTCTTTTTCATCATCATAAAATTACAGATTTCTGTCTATAATCTCGTCCGATGAATTATGGGGCCATTACAGGTATCATATTTGGGACCATGGCTTTTGAAGGCAATCCATAAAACGGTCATACACTAGAGCCTCAGCTGGAGCAGGTGTCATATCTGATAGGAAATTACTATTCTTAATTCAAGCTATCAATAGTACCCTGAACCCTTCTCTTATTATGAGGTTCAGTACAATTTGTTGTTTCCTTTTTTACTTGAAGGAAGACAATGTAACCAAAAAATCTCTGAAGTCTCTGGTGACTTTTCGTCGGTTGAATAATTGATTTGCAAGACGTTTTGCACCACTTGCCAAATCCTTTCGATAATCATCATTTTCGATTAAAAAATTCATCGTTTTTGTCAGATCTTCAAGCTTATCAGAAGATATACAATGAGCACATTTATTATAAGTACAGAATTTTGAAACAGCGGACTCTGCTGGAGCCATAACCATAATTGGTGTACCGGACAACATGTATTCCGACGTCTTCGAGGGCATCGAAAGTCGAGAAAACTTTAATCCTGATCTCGTAAAATCAAGGGGCAAAAGCAATAGTTGATATCTCGTCATCAGGGAGGGGACATCCTCGTGATTGACGGGAAGATTAATCCGTACACCCTTAAGGTTTCCAATTCTTCTGGCTATTTTACTATCAATGTCTTTTGTATAAACATCAAACTCAACTATGCAATCTTGATATATATAATTTGAAATGAACTCTGAAAATGCAAGCAGCGAGTACTCATTTGCAATACCTATGCGTCCTAGATAAAGTACTCTAAAATACCTTTTGTCTGATTCATTTGTTACCGGATCTTCATTAAACCAAGAAGGATCAACGGGATTATGAAAAGCCTTGAATTGCTTCCCATACCGGTTTAAATACTCTTCAGACATGGCATCGCTTATACTTAAATATGAGGTAGTTTTAGCAAGAAGTTCTCTGAACTCCCGGTCAATTCTATTGTGCCAATATTTCCTGAATGGCCCTCTGGAACTAACAGTCATAGGCCAGTCGTCCATCATATGGATAGCTGCCGGTATTTTCAGGTATTCAATAAGTTCAAGTGAATACAATATGCTCTCCCGGTTTGAAATCTGAAGGTATAATACCTCTGGCTCATACTTCTCAAGCCATTTCTTCAGTCTATCAGATATCTTTATTCTTGACACACAATGCGTCAACCCACTCCATCGTAAGAATGGGCTTAAAATATCTGTAGCGATCCGATTACGAAGATAGGGTTGATTTGCAGTAATCCGTGAGTTATTTTTTTCTATTTGTACAGGTCCGGAATTAAACTTTTTCTTGATATAATTTAACGGAAAACTCCAAGAATACTCTTCCCTCCCCAATTGATAATAATTATTACATGGTTCAAAGGAAGCATGTAATAGCATAAAGGGATAAGTTAATACTGCAATGTTTTCCCTGGGATAGCCAAAAAACAAATTTGTAAGCGTAATTCCCCCACCTGAAATTTTGTTAAATGTCTGGCTGAATATTAGAACTCTTGGATAAGATTTGGTGCTTTTTAGAGACATCGCTCAAACATATTTTATATTTATTGTGTCGCCCCAGGATTGATATCGCTAATATGAATTATTAGTATTTCTAATATACCATGCCAGGTCTTGCCAATTACTATTCTTTTTCTTAGACACTAGGCTATTGTAAAATAGAGGTATACGCTGTACAAATCCAAATGGATATTTGATAGCAAGCAAAACTGAAATGAGTCTATAAATATATTTACGGCTTACATATTTGTAATAATAATAACACCTTTTCAATGAGAAGATTCTGAACTGACTCTTCAAACCCAAAGTGTAATATCGGTCAATAGCCTTTTTAAAGACTTTAAGTGAGCTCTCATTTATGGTAATCCTGTTTTTTCTAGTGAGCTGGTCATGGCTATAATTCACCCTGTAAACTACCCCATAATAATCTAGAAACATGCCTTTGTATTGTTCACTAATTCTCATCCACATATCACCGTCCTCTGCATTACAATATTCTTCATTAAAATATCCAACCCGTGAAAATACATCGCGTCTAAACAAAAAGGCATTTGTATGAACAACAAATGATCTTGATACCACAGGATGTAGAATATCATTCTTTAAAACCCGCGTAGTAGTCCATCTTTTGTAAAGCATTGCACCAGAATCTTCCTGACACATAAGAGTTTTACAAAAAACGAATCCAAACCCGGAATTTCCTGAAATTGCAGCATATGCCTTATTAAGGTGCCCGGTGAGGTAGAAATCATCTGAATCCAAAAAGCCAACATAAGGCATTTTTGCTACTAAAAGTCCTCGATTCCTTGCTCCTGATGGACCTGTGCTAACTACGTTGTCAGGTTTCTTTATTATAATGATTTGTTCCCCCATTGACTTCACAATTTCCAAAGTATTGTCTGTAGAACCATCATCAGAAATGATTAATTCAATCTCACCATCAAAATTTTGATTTAACACGCTTTCAATAGCTTTGCCAATATATTTCTCTCTGTTATAAACTGGTATGATTATACTTATTCCACTCATCTGCAATAGTTTATTTATTCAACGAACTATCAATTATCAATGACAGGTATTTGCTAAAATTAATTCTCTTCTAATGAATGGCGCTTTTAATTTGAGATTTGAATTCTCGTCTTACCTTGCAAGCATCTGAGTCGATCCTGGCAACCTTGATCCCTTTACGTGCTATAGCTTCCCTTAAAGGCTGGTTGTTAATAAAATCTATCAGTCTATTCTCAATGTTCTTTATATCACTATTGCTAATAATATACATACATCCGTTTCTATGAGCATAATCAGTCAGCGCAATTTTAACAGGTGCCAACAATATAACAGGAACTCCTGAGATCAGATATTCTGATGTCTTCGTTGAGATAGAGAATCTGGCAAATCGTATACCACGGCTATTAAAGTCAATTGGCAGTAAAGCAATATCATAACCGCTGATTAACTCAGGAATTTGAGAGTAAGGAACTGGCTTCATTATGTTGATGCCGTCAAGAGTCTTAAGGCGTCGACAAAAGCTATGGTTCTCATCCAGGGAATAAATATCAAGCACTATATCATGACCCTTTTTCCTGACATTACTAATTACACGGCAGAATAATAATAAAGAATTTATGTTTGGCACAGCTAATCGGCCTGTATACACTATTCTTATTGGAGCACTGAATTCCCACTGCTTTTTCATATGTGGCATCCACTCATCTAATTCGACAGGATTCCGAAATGCTATAAAATTCTTATCATATCGTTTATAATACGCTACACTCATATAATCTGAAATGCTAAGGCAGACAGACGCAGAATCAATCAGCATTCTGAAGAGTCTATGTATTCGTTTCTGCCAGTAGTAATAGATCAGGTTAGGTTTGTTGGCAAAACTAACAATATCATCCATCACATGTATGACCATCGGAATATTGATTGCACATTTCAACTGGTATGCAAGCTGCATATCCGAAAAATTAAATGGCTGGTGATAAACTATGTCAGGAGAAAAGTCTTTAACCCAATGCAGTAGTTTTTCCGACAATTGCATTTTATATGTTAAATGATTTATACCTAAAACTCTTATTGTCTTATAATATAACAATTTAAGAAAAGATCTTGGACCAGATGATTCTTTCCCTGACAAGGGCTGATCCTTCCCACTATTTCCAGCCATTACTTCTCCGGAAAGAATCTTCTTTTTAAACCACGACAGCGGGAATATAATTTTTTTCTCCTGATAGCCAATCTGGTAGTATTTCCGACAGTGAAACGTTGAAGAACTTTCCATTGTTAGTTCAGTTACAACAGCCAAATTATCTGAAGGCCAATCTTTAAAAAGATTCATCATTGTTATGCCCCCGCCACCATTTGACCGGAATGTTTCACCTATAATTATTACTCTGGGAAAAGACATTTTTATCCGATTTGAGTACGTCCTGATAAATATCCAAAATTCTACTTACCACCGTTTGTGGATTATGCCTTTCCAAGGCTCTTTTACGTGCATTTTCTGAATAAACGTTCATTTGTCCCGGTGAATGAATTAACTCCATTATTGCACCTGCTAAAACGTAGTGATCTCCATCCTGAACAAGTATACCTTCACTTCCATTCTGAACAATAGTCGAAGTCCCTCCAGCATATGTTGCGATAACCGGAGTGCCAATTAACATTGCCTCACACACACTATTAGGACTATTTTCGATGTGTGAGGGATGAACATAACAATCACAATTTACCAGGTATTCTATTAATTCATTTGCTGGTAATGAGCCCTTGAATATTACATTATTATTGCAGAACTTGAGGCCAGTTGAACCTTCCGAAATCCTTACAATTTCTTCGCTGCCCCTAACTCCAATCACGTACCACTTAAACTCTACCTTCTCTAAGCCTTTGAGGAGGTTGGCTGATTTCAGGATGGTTTCAAATCCCTTATATGTCACTGGACTTATTGTCGAAACGAAAATTTTTTCCTTCCTTTCAGAGTATTTCCACTGTTTTGTATAAAAAGGTTCTCTTAATAATTCATCACAATGATAATATTTGCTCATTGGTGATAGTACTCTTGAGATCCTTCTGTCCCAATCTGTTCTACCTATGATATGACTACAATGCTTAAAAATCTCTCTCTCACGAATTGCCCATTTTCTGAAAAGATAATATGAATGAAATATCCCATATCCTTGTAATAAAGATTTCTTTCGGCAATAACGAAGCACATCGAAATAATTAATTCCAGAAAACCACTTCTCGGTATATACCGACAGATTACCCTGTATTTGCAAAATCATTGGAATCTTACAATTAGACCCAATGAGTCCAAACGATTTCTCACTTCCAAAAACATGAATAATATCTGGATTGAATTGTTTAATAACATTATTAAAGATTCTAATATCATTCAACGAGTCTGCCCTATGAGTCCACCTTTTCATTAATCTGGCTACTTTCCCGCCTTCCATTGACAAGTGCAAAGGGAAATACTGGGTGTCTCCAATAAAAAACTCATCTTTTGATTTATCCTCATACGGAAATGCTACACCCAACTTTACCCCTTGGCATTTTGAAACTTCTTTTTCCAATGAAGAAATCCAACCTCCCAAATAGTTAGGCATTCCTAGTTTTGCAGTAGCCAATGAAGGCGTGTTTGTAAACCATAAAATTCTTAAAGCCTTTTTCATAACATTGGAGATTAGAAATTCAGTTATTCTTATTACTATTGTGAAACAGGACGCCGATCTCCTTATCGTTCAAACCTCTAAGCACAGGAGAATAACACATACCTACAACCAGCCAGATAATAATATTTAACAAGTTATATGCCAATTGATTTTCAAAGAAAAGCATGATTATATATCCAATCAGCAAGAATCCCAACATTTTGAGAAATAAGTTATTTGAATGGCCAATTGACTTGAAGATTCCAACAACTATAACTGAAAAGTAAAGAATAAACCCCACGATACCAGTTTTCATTAAAATTTGAAGAAATCCAACCTCAACAACCTCCCTTCGATAAGTATGAAATGAGGGCGAATCATAACCTGCATTAAAACCTTTCCCAAATAGTAGAACATCATTTGTCTTAAGATCTTGAAAAACTTCATAATATAAAAAAGTTCTTGTATCTGCATATGGGTTAAGCTGACTGTAAGGTGTGTCGTCATCCCCCAAGATTATCTGAAAAACACTTTGTCCTTTAATTGCAAGGTACAACGATGCCAGGGGAATCATCAGTACTATAAACACTAACGCATAAAGGAGCTTTTTATTAATATGAACCTTCTTCATTATGAAATAGACGCCAACGATACAAAAACTAAACAGTATACGTAATATTCCTGCCCGGTTGGTAAGAGAAACAACTATTACAGTAATAGAGATTATCAAAATCAAAATTCTTTCAGCTGATCTCATCAATGGAATGGTAAGAATTAAAAAGAACAATGGGTATACCAAATAAAGCTGAAGTTCAAAGAAATGGATAAAAGGAAGTGAAAAAATAAATGCCAATAAAACATATATAAACAATATTTTATTGGTCATATGAAAATAATTCGGATTAGTCCCTACAATAAAAAAAAATAAAGGAAAACACGAAAGAGCCAGATAATTATTAAATATAAACAAAATGAAGCCATTCAAGTCTCTGATTTCCAACATACTCCTGATCAATGAGATAAAGAACCATAATATCAGAATATCAAAAAGCACTGTGAGCTTACTCCGCTTCAAATCAGCCCGCCAATATGTCGTGAAATATAGAAAAACTATAATTATTGCTGACCCTAATGCGAGTAAATATTTAAGTACTCCCTGCAAGGAACTAATTGACGGACCATAATAATTCAAATAGAAAAGAAAATGAAACAACACAGCTAGTATCAAACTGACAAAAACTAAGAGCCTTTTGGTAACCATGGTAGTGCCAAAGATTTAATCCTTATTTTATCCAGATTCCTTTCCTATTATGATTTATAACCATATGGTACTGCAGAGGAGCCAGAATTAATCCATTAAAATTTGCAATCACAGAAGCGATAAACAAAGAGCAGACTCCCATTTGAAAACTTCTGATCAGA
>MWEH01000078.1 GCA_002070965.1 Firmicutes bacterium ADurb.Bin080
CCCCCAATATGATCTGCATGTGGGTGAGTTGCTACGAGAACATCGATTTTTTTGATATCTTTGCCTTTAAGGTAATTATACACATAAGTTTGAGTTGTACTGCCACCTGCATCAATTAGCATGTTTTTGCCGTTAGGAGATTGAATTAGTATACTGTCGCCCTGTCCGACATCAATAAAAGAAACTATAAGGGGTAATCCTGTAGTTTTATCTGTTTCTAAAGGAATTTCTTCTGGAGTATCTGCTTCTATTTTTGTCTGTTCCGGTGTTATATCGGATACAGTTTTGCCCCCTAAATTATTAATGTCTTCTTTTATAATTGAATTTGAATTAAAATTTATAGAAACTAAGGCGACTATCCCCACGAGTAAAACAAAAACAATAAGAGGAATAATGACAATTTTTCTCAAAGATTTTTTATTACTTTTTTTAGTTTCACATGGGAGGGGTTCATCCTGAGTTTGATTTAAACATGAAACACAAACATTCCCAGTCAAAGGCCCGCCACAATTAATGCAAAAATTTTTTTGAGGGCTTATCTGAAACGTTTCTTTTCTTTGATAATCTTCTTGTGTTTTCAATTTCTTTGCATATAAAACTACATCTTTTAATGGCCCTTCAAAAACTAGTTTACCATTTTGATAAAGTAGATAAATATCCCTATTTTTCTGTCTGATAGAATAATTATCTTTTTCCATTCAATATCTCTACGGGTTTTCACCCTATATAAGAATATGGAAAAAAATAGGGAAAATAGGGAAAAACATTTCTTTTCCATTTTAATATTTGGCCCTAAAAATAAGGCCATTTATTATGGTCTCAAAAAATTATCGTGATAATCCCATCTTCTCGTATAACATATCAGTTCCACGATTAAGATTGTTACTTCCTTCCCCTATCAAAGTATTGGCCATGTTCAGTTTTGTATTGTTCATCTCGTCAAGTCCCTCACGAAGTAAAGGCATAGCCTGTGCATATTTTCTTAAACCTTCAAGTATTTCCCGTTGAATAGATTCAAATCCAGTTGGGACTTCTACTTTTTTTGCCTCGTCGTATGACATTTCGATAACTAATGTATGCATGGCAAAGAGATATATCTCTTCTTGAGTCCAATACTTTGGCCCTAAAGGTTTTTTTGTGAGTAAGTCTGAACAATACTGACCACTTTCAAGAAGATTTTCCATTATCTTTGACATTTCATTTGCATATGTTGTTATTTTCTCATTTTGTGAAGTAGTTGTAGATTGAGTAGGCTGAGAATTAGTTGTAGATTGGGGGGTGCATCCACAATATGAAGAACAACTAGATACTTGTTTATAATCAATGCATTTCCCATTATCACAAACTTGTGACCATAATTCACCTCCATGGCATACATCAGGACATTTTATACTAGCACATGGGTCACTACTACATCCAGACAAAAGAAATACACAACAAATAGTTACTATCAAAACAACGGAAGTTTTTTCTTTGGATATCATGTATTACTATTTTATTTTCTTATATATAAGAATATGGAAAAAAATAGGGAAAATATGGAAAAGGAAAGATTTTCCATATGATTCTGGCCTTAAAATTAGGGCCGGACTGGACCAGAGAGAATGTCAGATACTATAAGAAAAAATATATTAAATAAAATAAATTAGTTATTCTTTTCTTTGTTTTTCTTTAGTATTTCTAGTATTTTTGGTATAACTGAGCTTCTTTCAAAGGACTGTCTGTAGGATATTGCTTTTTGCGTATTTATTAATCCTGTGCCCTGATCGTATTGCCCAAAGCCTAGTGGAGTTGCAGTTCTCATCAATGCTTCTTTTACCTGGTATGGCGTCCAGTTTGGGTGTCTTTGCACTATTAATGCACATGCTCCTGCCACTATTGGAGATGCTAAACTTGTTCCATTGACCCCTGCTTGGTAACCACCATCTGAAGCATAATGAGCTGTAAACATATCTTCTGCTGATGCAACAACATCCGGTTTTACTCTACCATCTAATGTTGGCCCTCTTGATGAACAACTTGATTCCGGTGATACGCAATACATCTGATAGGGGTATACCAAAGTGAAAATCCAGTTTTCCCCTGGATTAGTAAAAGTTCTATCTTTTATTCCTCCGACTGTTATTACCTTTGATGCATCTCCTGGTATGTCTATAGTCTTAGAGTCTGGGCCGTCGTTACCTGCTGCTATACAGACTACTATTCCAGCATCCATCATAGCATTTGCCAACTGGCTTTGCGGGCTTGAACCGTCATTTTGCCCATCGCCACCGAGACTCATATTAACTACTTTAATGCCATATTTGTTTTTGTTATCTATACACCACTGCATTCCAGCCATTAGCTGAGACGAAGTTCCGCTACCTGCAGCATTAAGTACTTTGAGGGGAATTAATTTTGCATCTGGAGCCACTCCCAAATAGTTGCTTGAAGTTGCCCCCAATTGATCATTAGGCCTATACGATGCCCACATAGATGCTGTAAGGTAATTCCCGCATATCAGTGAAGAAACTGCTGTGCCGTGGCCATGGTCATCAGTTGCGTCTGAATCGCTGTTGACAAAATCATATTCAGCTACAACTTTTCCTTGAAACTCTAGGTGAGTTTTTCTAAGTCCAGTGTCTAAAACGGCCACAACTATTCCTTTTCCGGTATATCCTTGGCTTCTAACAGAAGCAGCATTTACCGTATCATTTGCGATAAATCCTTGAATTGTAACTTCACCTTCATTTGCAGTTGAAATATCATTGTTTATTGTAACTATATCATCAAGCCATATTTTTACAACATACGGGTTTGCGACCATTGATTTAATCTCTTCAGAACTCAATGTAGTTGCTACGGACTTAATTGAAGGATATTCGTATTTTATTTGCTTTCCAGTATTAGTAATGATATTTTTTGTACTTTCGTCAAGAATTGTAAATTGTACTATAACATCAATACTGCCTTCTCCATTTTCAACTTTTTCTTTTACAATTTCATCCATTTTTTTCCAGTTCGTATCTTCACCCAATGTGGGGACAATGGAAAAAATAAGTAATGCCATTAATAATATTCCTAATTTTCTCTTCATTTTAATCACCTCGACCATTATAGTTATTATTGGCAAGCGTTCATAATATATAAATTTATCCAATATTGATTAGCAATAACTAAATATTAATTTTAATATTGTAAATATACTAAAAAATGGATAAAAGAACGAAGCGATTTAAAAAATACTGTTTGCTACAATGAACGACGGATGTTTAATTAATTATCATGCTTAAGATATGGCATATGTAAGTCCAACTATTTAATATCAAAATCAGGCAATGTAAAACGACGACAATGATTGAAATGAACGGGAAGAAGTTTGTTGAAGAAAACTAGATTATGTTCAGCTTCAGGGTACATAAAATATAAATTGAATTGTCTTATCGGCTGGAAGATATGTTTTGGTCGGATAAAGGAGAAGAAACGCACAGGCAAAATAGATCATGTGTCCATTCTACACCACTCCATTGTATAGTCTTTTTGATATAAGGGAAACAAACATTCTCCACAACGAGCAAAAAGAAAAATAAATAATATATTTAACAAATCATTAAAAAGTTCGTTAAATATTTCTGGATATTCTATATATACCTCTTCTCTTATTGGGTGCTTCCATCACACCCTAAAACTTCTGTTCCCGTTGGTCTTTTGCTGTCATTGAAGTTCCATATCAAATGCACATCGTTTTTTAACTCGTAAACCTTTATTGCGGTTACAAGGTCGTAGAATCCCTCAGCCTCTATGGTACCCATTACGCTGTTATCTTTTGCGTCAAACATACCGTATATTATTATGTCGCCACTCCTGCACGCTTGCTTTAGATTGACTACCTTTGTTGTTGTTGCACTTGCCATGCTTACTGTTCCTAGAAAGAATAGCAATGCTAACACGAACGCAATCTTTTTCATACGATTTCCCCTCCGTTTTTGATTCAAACTATTATTTGTACTTTCCATATATATAAGAATATGGAAAAAAATAGGGAAAATATGGAAAGACTAATATTCTTTCTTTTCTTAAGGATAAAGTATAAGTCCATATACGTCCCAATAAAATCAGGTGATGCAAAACGGCAGCAATAGTTGAAATGAACGGGAAGAAGTTTGTTGAAGGGAATGAGATAATAGCCGCTTGGAAGAGCGAAACAGGCTGGCACTGGTTTGCAACTGAGGTATCTGAAATAAGAAGGGTAGAGGACGAGACAGGCGGCTCAATCATAAACGGGAAGCCAGAGAACGACATAATTTATTATGGCCTAGTTTTAGGGCCAACTGAGGAGTGGGGCTACTTCTCGGCAAGAGAGTTAGAGATGGACAAAAGGGTAGAAAAATTATTTTAATTCTTATTAATTACTTTATTAATATTAAATCATATATTCATAGTTTGATGGGACATCCTCAAAGTTTTTCCATTCATACCACGAAGAAAGATTTAAAATATTGGCCCAATCGTTGATTCTTTTTAAATCCCCGTCAAAGTTGTTTTCATATTTGTCCAGAACTTCAAGAAGTAGTCCGCCTTTATTCTCAAATTCAAAATCATCATAGGCAGAGTCTAAATCAAATTTTGTCTTTTTGGCTAGGGCATTAAAATAAGCGTAGTTCATTGAATGGGAGGCTTCATAGATTTTTGAAGGTGTTATTTTCCTAACATCTTCATTCAATCCCCCTAAAGCTTCCTGCAGCTGGGATTGAAATGACGATTCTTGATATCCCCTGAGCCCAGGATATTCGTTATAGATCCACTCTTCGATTTTTAGATCTACAGGCTGGTTCGTTAGTTGCATTACTAGGCCCTTGAAAAGCATTTCAATCAACTTCTCAACTTTTGATTTAGGCATGACTTTGGATATGGAATCAATATCATTTGCTATCTCGGTGATGGCGGCCTCAGAGCTCTTGGAAGATATAAATGGGATTAATCTTTCTGAAGGGTTGGATTTGAATATTCTTATGATGTGCCCGCATTCGTGGGCTATGATGTGATTGATGCTTTGGCTTGCGCCTTCTTTGTAGTATACAATATGATTCTCCATTTCATTTCTGGCAATCTTAAGCTTTGCATGGGAAGTTATTTCGTTGTTTGGTATGAATTTGAATCTTTTCTCTGTAAGGCTCTCGATCTTTTCTAGGATCTCCTTTGTTTCGGGTATAAGTTCCAAGCTCATGAAATCATAACTCGCAAAATCCAATAATGTACTGTTTATGTTAATTATTTCTTTTAAGCTTATTTAAGAAGTGTAATATGGAAAAGAAATGTTTTTCCCTATTTTCCCTATTTTTTTCCATATTCTTATATATATGAAAAATTATAAATTTAACAATAATGGGGAAAAATAATGAGGCCTAAAAAGATTTTATCTATTGTCTTGATCTTTATTTTTAGTCTAACCTATTTAACTAGTGTTTTAGCGGGGTTACAGAGATGCCTTCTATATGCAGTATGGAATAACGATGGGGCACAGTCAAACTAATTAAACCTGATGGCAGTCTTTATGGGTCTTGGAAGGTATATAGTTAAAGGTGAGTTAAATGAGATGCCCTAAGTGTGGACAAGATAATACAACGAATGGGAAATTCTGCAACTATTGTGGAACAAGTTTAGATAATATATCATTTGATAGAACAGCTAGAGAAGAAGCCTTAAGAAAAAAGATTGAAATAATGAAACAAAGAAATTTAGTTTATCAAGAAAAAGAAAAGAATACTAGCATAACAAAATGGCTATTTATTCCATTGATAATTATTATTATTATTGTTTCAGTTCCATTGGCACTAGTTCTCTTAAATCAACCTACTGCTGTAAGTACCAATAGTAACCAACTACAATCTAGTGCAACTAACAATTTTTACATGAAAGAAGGTTTTAAGACACTAAATGACTCCTATTCTAATGCTTATTCTTATCTTTATACTCAAAATAAGTTAGACACTGATAATATTGATGTACTTTTATATACTTTTAATGAGATAAAATATGGGCTCACAAATTCTAAAATTCAATTTGATATGGCAATGAAATATGGAACTACATCTGAAAAAGTTGAAGCAACAAAGGCATCTAATAGCACGAATGATCTCATAAGCCTATATGGAGATCATGTCGTGTTCTTAAGTTATCTTAAATCAAAAGGGTATACTGAATGGAGAAATATTAATCTCGATGATCCCCAAATCCGAAAATTTGAAATCGAAAAAGAATCAAAAATACTAAAAGTTGTAGATTCTGCAGAATACTTAAAATCAATATCAGTTAAATACGTGCCAAATCTACCAGATCTTATCCTTTTTGGATATCAAACTCCTACAGTAACAACTATAGTAAAAACTAATTAGATGATCAAAATGAAATGCCTAAATTGTAATCAAGAAAATAATGATAATTCTAAGTTCTGTATTAAATGTGGCACGGCATTACTCCAAAACGGGCAAAATGTAATCTGCCCTAAATGTAATGCCTCTAATCCAATAAATGCCATATTCTGCATGAACTGTGCATCGAAGATTAATTCACCAAATAGTTTTTCTTTTTCAGATGAAGATAGAAAAGAGGAATTAAGGAAAGAAATTCAAAGATTAATAGATAAAGAAAGAAATATAAAACCTAAAAAGAAAAAAAGTAAATTAAAGTGGATTGGGATACCTCTTATAATCCTTATCTTTTTCTCAATAATTCTAGGTTTATATTTAGCTTGGTTTAGATCTTTTGATCCTTATGATTCAGGATTATTAAGTATCGACTCATTTGAAGTAGACAAAAACGATGTGTACACTTATTATGTAACCCTAAGAAATAAATCGAATAGAGAGGTATACATTACAAAAGATAGCTTCCTAGTTGATGGTAGTATACCTATAGAGAAATGCACCCCCGAGAGAATAAAAATCAATCCCGGTTCTACTGGAAAAGTTGAGATATATACATATGGTTTTATGTTAGATGTAATTAGCTATGACACCGCTAAAACGATTGCCGAACGTAGTTTCCGAATTTGGGTATATGGGCAGGATAAAAATAATAATCGATATGGTAATTATTATGTTGGTTGCAAAATTACAGTAGGTATTATTGAAGATAGTTTTAGTAAAACTACACAAGCTTATATAAAAAGCCAAGAATGCGGGTAATAATTATACAAGGTGTAAAAAATGGACTCTGAAATATAAATTCAAAAAGCAAAAGAGCTTGTCAAAATTTTCTATGAAGATAGGGATTGGGAACAGTGCCATAATCCATAGGACCTTGTGATTGGCATCATAACAGAGCTCTCTGAACTTTTAGGCATTTTAGATTCAAATCGGATAAAGAGATTGAAGAGTTATTAAAAACAACTTGGTAATCATTTGAAAAATTATGAATAAAAATTGAAAGATACTTTTCACAAATAACTGGTTTTGTCTATGAAGAAATTAGATCGTCTGAAAATAGTCATTTGCCAGAGATATACCCAAAAAATAATTAGTAGGTTAGAGATTTGAAGATAGAAAATCTATCAACGAGAACCTTGGATTCACTAAAATTAAGACTTTCATTAGCAGTTTTTTCTTAAAAGAAGTGTATTTATAGGTTTAGATGATTCTATCATAAATCTTAATCCTGAAAGACAGAAAAATACAGTTAAATTATTAAAAGGCATATCAGGAAAGAAAAAATTAATAATATTTACATGCCATCCAAAACATGCGCAATTACTTGTAGAAGATTCAAAGATTTTAGATAGCTTATTGTAAGTTTTATGCCTAAGACAACTCATATAAACTCTTTACCCAGTCTAGATAATCTTTGATTGTCTTTTCTTGCAAAAATTAATCCCTATGGCACAGTAATTTCTGGCCTTAAAAATAGAGTTGCATTACTGGAGAAGGAGATCTCTATTGTTGGGCAGGATGGCAACCTTTACTTAAAGGAAGCATCAGAACCTAAGTTCCCAACAATATCAAAGGAGAAGATCCTGAAATACTGTGATCATTCCCCGCTTGTCCAGCCAATCCACAACGCAATAATCCGTGAAGTGACAAACGCAGGATGGTCGATCAAGCCCATTTTCAACTCTAAATGCAGCAAATGCGGGAAAGAGCATGATAGGCCAGAAAATGTTAGTTGTGAGTGTGGGGGCTCAATTTTAGGGCCAGATATAGAACAAAAAAATAAGCTTGAGAAGTTCATAGACAATCCTCATCCAGATATAGATCTTTATTCAATCATAAGATCCGCCCTCAAATGGGAGCTTTGCATCGATGACTATTATCTATCCCTTTCCTACATAAGGCAGAACGACAGAGGAAAGTATTTCATAATGGAGGAGCCCCAGGCACTCTACGTTGAGAATCCTCTTTTGATTGGGAAGGTCAAGCGTGGCGACTCTGATTGGTCGTACTTTTGCCCCATCTGCAATCTGCTCGATGAAGAATATTTATCAGATTCAAAGGGGAAGTGCCCCAAGCATAAAATAGAGCTTTGGGAGACTGCATACGTACTATATTCTGGGAGCAGGATAAGAAGGCGCTACTCCAAGAGAGAGATAATAGAGGGCCACTTCAATAGGAGACTCCCCGATGAATATGGCACTCCAATAATCCAGGCATGCATAAATCAGATAGAAGCGGCCCTAAATCTAGACCTCCTAAATCGTGACACTTTTGAGAAGGGCACTCTCGCAAAGATATTCGCTTTTGAGGGCTATACGCAGGACGAAGTGGCGTCCTTAGAGCAGGCAATAGCATCGATGGCCGAAAAAAGAAAAAGCATAGGCTCAAAGCTATTCAATCTTTTCCTGGGAAACTCGAAAGGCAAGATAGAGATCCATGACGTGCTTTCTGATCCCTCAAAGCTCCAGGCTCTGGAGTGGCACCGCTACTATCGTGATATGCTCCTCTCAAATTACGGCGTGACTCCAGTCTTTGCAGGCACAGTTGAGAGCGGCAAAGCTGGAAACAATCCGATGCTGCAGATTGACGTGATGGCGAACACCACAAAGGCATGGATGAGGACTATCTCTGAGCCCATAAACACTATTCTGCTTTCAGCTCTTGGAATAACGGATTGGTACTTTGATTTTGATGAGATAGAGCGTGAAGACAAGAAAGAGTCGGCATTGGTCCAGAAACTAAGGGCCGAAACAGTAGCTATCTACAAAAGCTCTGGCCTTGAGATTGAGATAGAAGACGATGGCACCATTAATCCGATCATAACAAAAGAAACAAATCCAAAAGAGCCCATCCTAAAGATAGAAAAACAGAAAGATCCGCTAGACAAATTGTTTGATGATCTTGCGGATGCCCTCTTCCATATTTCAAGGGATTATGAGAATGGTCTGCTTCAAACTCTGGAAAACAATTCAAAAGATAGGGCCAATCTTGATAATAAAATAATTCCGGCCGTATCAGACGTTACACTAAAGCTGGATGCCAATCTTAGGGCCAATATTCATCTTATTTTTAATCATGCTTACATAAATACAATTTCTAAATACTCAAAAATAATCTCAAAAGACGACATCAATCCAAACATACTGAAATACCTGAAGGAGTATTTTGAGGGTTACGTCTCGCCCTTTTTCGATAAGTGGGGGGAAAGGGAAAAGGAGAACATATTCAGGATTATCGAGGAAGAAATACTAAAAGGCTACAACTGGCAGACGGTCAGAAAAAGATTATCTGAGGAGTATTTCGAAAGAAGGGATTCTTACTACTGGCGGATGGTGGCAAGGACCGAAGGAACGAGAGCATTCAGCTTCGCATCAGAGCGGGCTGCAAAGGATCTTGGTGCCACTGAGAAGAGATTCATTTTTACTGAAGACGGCCTTGCATGTGTTAGCTGTGTGCAGGCCTCAAAAGAGGGATGGCTCCCCATTGATTCAGAGACATCATTTGGAAATCCGCCGCTTCATCCGAACTGCAGGTGCTACTATGAGTTCCGGATAGGGCCAGCTACCAAAAGGTGGGATGATGTGCCAGCTGAGAAGAGGAAAGACTTCACCGAAGAGATGCAGGATGCGCTCTGGGAATACTCCTCCACTTCCTATTACATCAACACGATATTGAGGCACCCCTTAGATTATCTAAAGAGGATATCCTACAAACTTCAGATAGAGCGTGCACTGAAAGCAATTGAAACAATGAAAAAGATATTCAATCTAGAAGGGAGCAAAATCAACGAAGAAGGTGTTGTCCTTTGGAGGGGTCTTGATGAAGCTGACATACTAGATCATATCCTTGATCCAAATGATCCCGAGCTAAAGGATATTTTCGACGACAAAGGATTTTCTAGCACAAGCAAGGACAGTGACATTGCCCTTGCCTTTGGTTACCATTACATGCAGGTAAGCCAAGGCCATATAACAATGCTAAAAATCCACGTCCCTTACGGGACAAGGGTGATTTTTATCGGAAATTCATATGAGTACACCCAGGAGGAAGTCATACTGCAGAACGGATCGATTTTCCGCATAAATAACACTTCCTTCAGGGATCTTACGGAGTCTGAAAAAGAACTACTGTACAATGAAGGCATGGATCCAGAAAGACAAAAAAATATAAAGGTCAAAATCTATGATGTGGACTACCTAGGTGATACAAATATCAGAGCTTAAGAAGGATGATCCAAATAACAGGTTTGTTGCAGGTGAATTCATTACAAGGGGCGTAAATCTATGCCTCATGTGCACCCACTACAGAAAGGAGCACAAGTGCGATGCGTTTCCGGAAGGCATACCCCATGAAATATGGATTCTCAAAGTGTTCCATAACAAGCCATATCCAGGGGACAACGGAATCACTTACAAGCCGCTTCCG
>MWEH01000079.1 GCA_002070965.1 Firmicutes bacterium ADurb.Bin080
TAGTCGAGACGCGACCCCAAACCCGCAATGTTTATTTACCTGCCGGAACGCAGTGGATTGATTTCTGGACTGGAACGACCTATTCGGGCGGTCAGACCATTGTCGCCGATGCTCCAATTGACAAAATTCCCTTATTAATCAAAGCCGGTTCAATTGTACCGATGGGACCGTTCCTCCAATATTCCACCGAAAAGCCAGCCGACCCGCTCGAAGTGCGAATTTATCGGGGCGCCGATGGCAGTTTTACTCTTTATGAGGATGAAAACGATAATTACAATTATGAAAAAGGTGCTTATTCGACTATTAATTTTTATTGGGATGATACCAAAAATGAGTTGACGATTGGAGAACGTAACGGTTCTTTTCCAGGTATGTTGATGGAACGTCAATTCCAGATAGTGCTTGTTTCACCCAACCATGGCATCGGAATCGAAATTACCCCGCGACCGGATAAAATCATTAAGTATCGGGGCGAAGCGCAGACAATCAGGCTCTAATTTTATTCTTCATAAAAACGAAACGGCCAGTCAAAAGCCGGCCGTTTTTCTTTAGTTGAGTGACAGACAGATTATTCCCGAGCGCTGGTGACTCGCAACTGTAATAACAGATAATTCAGACTTTTTATGATTCCATAAGAAGTGAGAAATTAAAAAGGTAATCTTAGGTCTGAGATATAATATCATAAGGGAAGTTCTGGAATATTCCACCACTTCCCACTTGAATTTGCTAAATCTTTGATCTTTTCAACAATTTTAATAGGTAAACAACTCTTTAAAAGTATAGCTAAGGCCAATTCTGAAATCCAGCCATTCTTGAGTTCCACCAAAAGGTTGTTGATTTGTCTCAAAAGGATTAACATCGCTTATGACTTCAGAAAGTCTCGCTTTAGCAAATATATTTAGTCCCTCTATTACTTCGTATCCGAAGACTATACCAGGGCTGATTCCAAGATAACTATTATATGGAGAATCACCAAGGCATTGCATATGTAAGCCTAAACCTAATTCAAAACCAAGGTTCATTACAGGTGGCAATCCAATTAAGTTTGACAAATCTAAATCTCCAAAGAGAGAAACTGGTACTGCACATAACTCATCACCATATTTAGCACTTGCCTCATAGTATCCAATTTCTAATCCTAGTCCTATGTCCATATTACCTATTTTTGCTAAATGTGGGAGCTTGGCATATATTGCAACCGGGATTCCAACGTCGAAACGATCCTTGATATTTCCCCCGCCTGGTACCATGCCACCACCAGTAACTCCTATAGTAAGATCTTGAGTTATTGGTACTAAAATAATGTTCTGAGTCTTTGCTTCCTGAGCTTGTAAAAAGGTTGGCAACGCTAAGACAAATGTAAAGGTAAGCACTACTACAAAACATTTTCTCATCATTTTCTCCTCCTTTTTTTTTAAAACTATTTCTTACATTGACAATTTATAAAAAAAGATTATTATGTCAATGTTTTTTTTCAAGATTTTTAAAATTTTTTTATATTTAAGTTAAAACGCAAAACGATAGAGAATTTACCAGTAGCAATTTTATCGCTCAAATTTATTTTTTTCTCAAAAAGTATTGGTACTAAATATGGAATTTCTTCTTGTTATAAGTAGATTTCACCTGAAAATAGCACACGGATGCCATGGATTCTCACGTATAATTAGTTATATTTTTTTCTTTCTTCATATTATCAGCCAGTTGGAGGATTGTTATGATTCACTTGGAAATGGAAAATTGTTAAGTTTGAAATAAGAGTTTAAAAAAGGAGCCAAGATGAATCAAAATCGTAATCAGCACACAGCCAGCAAGAAGGTTGAAATTTTAAGGGAGAACCTGAAGAACCATCCCGAACATTCGGGACATTAGTGAGATAGCCCGTCGCTATAGAATAAATCCCAACTTAATCCATAAGTGGAAAAAGCAATTATTTGAAGGTGCTAAAGAAATATTTAGCTGCCAGCATGAAAAAGTGAGCCTGGGGCAATCCACCAGGATTGGACAATTAGAGGAAAAGATTAAGTACAAGGATAGTTTGATTGCCGAACAAATCGCTGAATATATTCGGTTTTATAACGAGGAACGCTTGCATAGCGCCCTGTTCTATCTGACACCTAAAGAAGTATTTGAAGGTAAAATGGAACAACGACTTGAAGAACGGCAAAAAAGTTAGATCAAATCGCCGACCCGCCTGCTCCCGACATAGGAGGGCGGGCAGGAAATCGTAAAAATTTATCCTTATTTGAAAGGAGAGAAAATTCCATTTCCTTATGAACCAAGACATCAGAAAACGATAATTACAATTATGAAAAAGGTGCCTATTCGACTGTTAATTTTTATTGGGATGATAGCAAAAATGAATTGACGATTGGAGAACGTAACAGTTCTTTTCCAGGTATGTTGATGGAACGTCAATTGCAGATAGTGCTTGTTTCACCCAATCATGGCATCGGAATCGAAATTACATCGCGACCGGATAAAATCATCAAATATCAAGGCAAAGCGCAAACCACCAGGTTCTGATTTCATTCTTCCTAAAAACAAAACGGCCAGTCAAAAGCCGACCGTTTTTCTTTAGTTGAGTGACAAACAGATTATTCCCGAGCGCTGGTAACTCCCATATCAATGCGATAGAGCGTCCATTCTGCCCCAAGAGCCGTATCGCCACAAATCATATATAGGTAATTTCCCCTCCCCCAGCTAAAAGATTTACAATAGGGAGCTATTATACCCAGATAAAAATAATCGGCGCTCGTGGTGTTAAGATCAATGGCAAGAAGAGGAGTCTGCGCGTTAATACCCAGAAAT
>MWEH01000080.1 GCA_002070965.1 Firmicutes bacterium ADurb.Bin080
CAAAATGACACCTGAAGAAGCAAAGAATGTTTTCATGTTGGTCAGATATATTAATAAGGTAGAAATAAAAGAGACCGCTATGGCGACTTATTAATAAATGCTTGAATAAAAGAGCCAAAATAAAAGACAAAGCTTTTTCTGCTAACGGGATACCACTATATATATTTAAGACAAACGAATCAAATGAAAAGGAAAGACTACTAAAAATAATTGATAGTATGTCCTATTCTTAGCACAAGACGGTTGTTCAAGTATTGTTATCCCTTTTCGCATTGAATGCATATACTCTTAGATGTTATAATAACTAAACTATAGTATTTAAGGAAATATGGATGGCAAAGATAGTAGAAGAAAATTTAAATTACGAGATTGAGGATTTAGGTTCTCTTCCTAAACTTCTATCAGTAGGGAAAGAAGATGAGTTCAATACACAAATATTCACTCCTGAGTTTATTGTAAATAATATGATAAAACTAATCGGAGAAGACTATGTCGCGGATGTAACGAAGACGGTTCTTGAGCCCGCATCAGGAGATGGCGCTTTCACGGTAAGAATTTTAAAGCTCCGTCTTGAGCATCTAATTGGACTAAAAACAGAGAACTTTTTGCAAAAGACCCTTATTGCTCTCAGTACAATATATTCCATTGAAATGGATAAAGGGCTAATAAAAAAACAAAGGAATAATATATATTCCACATTGGTATACTATGCAAAAGCTTATAATCCAGAGGAAAACTATTTTTCGCTTGCGAAGAAAATAATTTCGGCTAATTTCATTTGGGGAAAGACGAATATAGATGAATCAAAGAATGAAGACGGTGGAGGATTTCTGGGGCATTCCGTTGGAAATTATTTATCGGATGATAAAAAAGAAAGACAGAACAAAACACTAATGGAAAAAATGAATGAACCTATAAAAGTATCCAATAACCAGATAAAGTTTTTTGTTTGGGAAATTAATCCGGATTTATCTTATTATTGTCGTGAAGAGGAAGTGTTTTAATGATAATAGAAAGAGAGAACGAAGCACTACTAGCCCAAAACAAACTACTGTCTTCCGTTGAAGAAGCTTATAACTATATTGAGAAATTTGATATTTTAGAAACAATAAACAATGTAGGAAATGATGAGATTTTTACCCCAGTAAAACTTTGCAACGAAATTTTAGATGTTTTACCCGCTGAGGTATGGAGCAATCCTAAATATAAATGGCTGAACCCATGTGATAAGAATGGCGTGTTTTCGAGAGAAATAGCGTTGCGTCTTGACGAGGGTTTAAAAACCGCAATTCCTAATCAGGAAGCCCGTCGCAGACACATTATGAAGAATATGCTTTTTAGCTTAGGCTTAACTAAATTCACAGCTTTAGTTGCCCGACGCACACTTTATTATTGTAGTGTTGCAAATAGGAAATTTACAAAGGAAGAAGAAGGATATGCCATAGGCAATGGAACCTGGTTTGATGACAACGAAGGCAATATAAAAACACCCATAACAGAACACTCGTTCGATAAGAAAGGAAGATGCATATATTGCGGGACTTCCAAACAAGGAAAATATACAGATCCAAAACAAATAGAACACTATGCCTATGAGTTTCTTCACAACGATAATATAGAAGAGCATTTACAAAAGCGATTTTTTAAAGGAAATAAAAACATGAAATTTGACATTATTATTGGAAACCCCCCGTATCATTTATCCGATGGTGGCTTTGGGGCAAGTGCTATGGCTATCTATGACAAGTTTGTGCTTAAAGCAATTAGTCTTGAGCCAAAATACTTATCAATGATTATTCCGACAAGATGGATTAGCGATGGCAAAGGAGGGGTAAATGAATTCAGAAAGCACATGCTTCAAGAAAGGCGTCTAGTTGAAATGCATGATTACGAAGATGCTCATACCTGTTTCCCCAGCGTTAGTGATATTAAAGGGGGAGTGTGCTATTTTTTGTGGGATAGGGATCATAATTCAGAGTGTAATATATATAATTACGACAAAAACGGTGATATTTTTCAAAAGTCATATAGGTTTTTGTTAGAAAAGAGTGTAAAGACGGACATTGTTCTAAGGGATTCAAGATGGACGGAAATAGTTATTAAAGTTCAGAGCTTATCAGAAGAGAGTTTTATAAAATTTGTTTCCCCGCGTAAGCCATATGGCTTAAGCGGGGATGTTTTTGATTTTATAGAAAAGTATCACTTACCCAAAATGAGTGAAAAAATAATTAAGGATGGGTATAAAATTCTGGGTAGAAGTAATAATAAACCAGCCGAGAGATACGTTGACAAAGGATACCCTATTTCTAAGAACAGAGATTCTGTGGAGATGTGGAAAATTTTTACGCAAAGAAATGTTGGGACTGGAAAAACTGGTGATTATTTACCCAAAATTATTATTGCGGAACCAGGGGTCTTGTGTACTGAGACGTACTTAATGATAGGTCCATTTCCCAGTAAAGAAATAACAAATAATGTAGCAACTTACATCAAAACTAAGTTTTTTAGGCTATTAGTGGAAATGAAAAAAAATACACAGGGAGTAAAGAGAGATAAGTTTTCTTTTGTTCCAATTCAGGATTTTAATAAGCCTTGGACGGATAAGGAATTGTATGAAAAATATAAACTTAGTCAGGAAGAAATTGATTATATAGAGAAACATATAAAGGAAATGGATTAATGACAAGGGCGGTAAATACCTTTAAGTCAACAAGCATAAATGAAAAAGACTCTCTATTTATTGGTGGGGTCCAAAAAGAGTATGATTTAGATGGGATTAACGATATCAAGGATGATTTATTCCTGATATACATATATAGATTGCCAGAATATCAAACACATGGTTTCAAACTGGGTTATGCTAAATGCAAACTTGGAAAGCAATTTTGGGATTCTATAAAAGGGAGAATAGATGCCCAGATATATGAGCTTGCTTTGCATGAGGGTATGCTGGACGATCGGTATGAGAAATATGGATATGATAGAGAGGTTTTATTTTGGGGTATCGCGATAGATGTTAAAGATGAAGAATTCAAAGACCATCCAATTCACGATGCCATACTCGATAAACTCCCGGGAGTAGTTGATAAAAACCAAGAATGGTTTTCTGGAACAGATATAACATTTGAGGATCTTGCAGATGTATTTCTTGATTACAGAAGCCAAGAAGCAGATAAGATTCCCTACATATATACCCCAAGAAAAGAACAGAGAGAATGCGTAGATATTTTAAAGGAATACTTTAAAAAAAATCCCGAAGGTAACAGATTTTTATTGAATTGCAAGATGAGGTTCGGAAAGTGTTATACTGCGTATAAATATGCAGAGGAAACGAAAAAGAAAAGAATATTAATCTTGACTTTTGTCCCAGCAGTTGAAGATTCATGGAGGCAAGACCTAAAACACATTGAAGAACAATATGATTATTTTACGGATAGTGATATAGCAAAACGAGATTTTAGGTTAGATTATGCACCTGAAAAGCCATATGTTCTCTTTTTATCTTTGCAGAATTATTTGGGAAAAGACTCCAAATCAAAAGGGGTAAAAGAAAAAATATTAAAACTTGAGAACAAGGTTTTTGATTTACTAATTTTAGATGAGTATCATTTTGGGGCATGGAATGATAGAACTCAAGAAACCTTGGAAGAGCTTGATTTAGAATATCAAAAAAAATTGAAGACCCAAACTTCAGATAACATAATAAATACTCTAAGAATAATACCTTTGCAGACCATTTGTTTATCTGGGACTCCGTTTAAGGCTATCGACCGGGGAGAGTTTTCAGATAATAACTCTTTTACATATTCGTACTTTGATGAACAAAAAAACAAATATCCCAATGCTGAAAAACTGGATTTTTCAATAGTTAACCCTGAGTATGAGCATTTTCCAGATATGAAAATATTTGGGTATAATATGGCTAATCTTTTCGAAGGAATCTTGGATGATCTTAGTTCAGAAGTGAAAATTTTCAAGAAAAAATTCTTTTCACTTAATGCTTTTTTTAAGACAGAAAAGGACTTTGATTCAACTAAAGAATGTAAATTTGTATATGAAGAACATGTAAAAAAATGGATAGATGTTATACAAGGGAAAACCACCTTTCCATACGAGTTTCCGTATAGAAATGAAAAAATGCTTGATAATAATAAGCACACTCTTTGGCTGATGCCAACAATAAATTCCTGTATTGCCCTATCAAAGTTGCTTAAGGAAGATAGTTATTTCAAAAAATATGAGATAATCAATCTTTCTGCTCCTGAAGTGGGCGCAGGATACAAGGCCTTAAAATATTTGAAAAGAAGAATCAAAGCTTCGGAGCAGAGAGGGGCTTTGGGAACTATTGCCATTACTGTTAATAAACTAACATTAGGTGTAACTGTGAAAGAATGGTCAAGTGTATTTGTCCTTAAAGATCTAACAAGCCCAGAACAGTATTTCCAATCGATTTTTAGAGTTCAAACACCTTATGTAGAAAACGGTAAGATTATTAAAAAGCAAAGTTATGTTTATGATTTTAATATTGATAGGGCATCTGCACTATTACTTCATTATGCAGAGAAGACATCAGAATCATATACTAAACTCGAAGTAGCAAATTTAATAATAAGGTATCTTCCAATTTATCTAAATGGAGATATGACTCAGCCCATTGCAGAGGAAGTATTTTATGAGTTAGCTTCTTTCGGATACAACTCTAAGCCTTTATCTGACAAAGTAAAGGATATAAGTAAAACTACTAGAGGCCTTGATGAACAAACGATAGCTGACATGCTTAATGATCCAGAATGTTCAGCAGTTATAAAGAATATTTTCGCACATGCAAAATTCTCAAAACCAACGAGTATTACGACGCCCCCTGATTCGGAAGAAGGATCATATTCTGTTGAGACTCGCAAAGGAAGAAGAATCGGGCAAGAAAAAGGTCTTAATGATTACAAAATATATTTACTTATAGACGATGAAAATGTGCAAGAAGAGTTTGATAAAAATGTAAAACTATTAGCCGATACGAATTGCCCTGTGGAGTACGATGAAAAGCAACGAAAATACTTCTATAATGGAGTTCTTAAAGGTTATGAATCAGGGGTTAATATACCAATCAAAAAACTACAGTGCGGGAAAAATGATGGAGAAAAGTTTGTCGATGAGATTAGAAAAGCGCTAGGCGATGATATTGTATATAATACAATAACAAAAGCAAAAATTTTAGATATTGTACATAAGCACTTAAATAATGAAGCCAATATACCTGAAGAATATAGGAAGAAGATGTATAAAAAATGGTACAGGGATTCTTTTAGAGGGGCAGTTCAATCAATATTAAAGCCAAAAATTAAACCCGATAGTTGTGGATCAGTTGAAGATACTCATAACGTACTTAAGCACATATTGAGTAAAGTATTTCAGTTCTTGTATATAAGTGTTTATCGAGAAACAAGGTTTAAAGATGTATTTGCGAATGCTGATCCTTATGTTTTTCACTCTGCAGTAGGTATTAAGAAGGAAGAGTTCGAAATACTAAATAGATACAATGTTTTTCAAGAAAGAGTGCTGGATTCATATATCCATGAGTTTTTTGTAAATGAGTCTTTAGGAAAAAACCTTCTTTCTGGTGAAGAAATAAATAAAAACTACAGAAACAGCTTTAATTGGTTTGGATATGGAATCGTAAAATTTGAATAAATTAATGGTGTTTATTGTCTCCCACGCTTTTATAGCAGCGACTTCAAGCCTATCATCTAAAGCCTCCTTCCAAACCCCCAACGCTTCGGGGGTAAGTGTAACTACTAGTTTCATTCCCCTATCAAATAGAAAGAAGATTGAAAGATCTATATAATACATCTGTTCCATTGCCTTTTATCAGAGAAGATTGTATAGAAACTAGAACGGAACAAGATTCGAGAGAACTTGAAAGAAGCATTCAATAACGTAATAGACAGTGTCTTTTATGGCTTGGGAAAAACCAATTATATGCTCTTTCAATCACTAATTATTAATACAGTATTTTATGGCATTATGTTTGTTCTTTATGTTACAGGGATTTATTCTCCTTCTTTAATAAAGATAGCCTTAATGTTTGCGGGCGGAACCGCTCTTGATAGTGTGTTAACATATTTCATCTTTGTCTGGATGTTGAAAAAGAAAAAGAAAGAGTACAATGTTTTAGCATAGCATATTTAACTAAATCACTATTATTTTAAAAAAATATTTCACTTTAATATCAAATGTAAAAAAATATTTCACTATTATCTTGACTTTCTATTTTTTGTTTGTTATTTTAGAGTTAACACAAATAAGGAGAAATATTATGCAAAAAAGAAACATTATTAAGCAATGTCCATCTTGTGGCGGCGATCTCACTATAACAAAACTTACATGTAAAAACTGTATGCTTGAATTGTCGGGAGAGTTTTCGACTTCAGACTCTTTTGAAGGGGTAAGCGATGAGCAAAAGGATTTTATAAGGCTATTTTTAAAATATGAAGGTAATTTAAGCAAAATGCAAGATTTACCTGGTGAAAATTATTTATCAGTTAAGAACAAATTGAACGGAATTAATAGAGTGATTGGAAACAATGAGGACAATGAAATGAGGGACATATTTAAAAGAGAGGATCAAAAAGTCACGAAGATAATCAAAGAAAAATTAAAAAGTAATGGTGGGAAAGGAACAATGTCTATGTTAAAGGGTGAAAATATGGATATATATCTATCTGCGGATAATGAAGGTGTGATAGCCTCTGGATATCCTATTTTAACAATGAAGTGGGGGATGTTTGAAGAAATTGTCAAAAAAGCTAGTTTACTTGGAGGGAATATGCTGAGAGGAGACGCTGGATCACAGGCAGGTGCAAAAATAGGGAGCGAGGATCTGCCCTTGGATTCCATAGATGCTTTTGTAAGCATGAAATATTTTAACCGACAAAAGGGCGAGACAACAACAAGAAGATCCACTTATTTTGCGGCGGTTTTAGATTGGGCAGGAATTGCAACAAATTGTAGAAGTAGAGGACAGGGGGGTTATATTGAGCTTGAACCGGATTTTCTAGACTACGGAAAAGAATAATTTTAAGAATTTAACTAGACATATTGAAACTTGCAATAATAAAGATTTATTAAAGTAGGTTATAGCTAAACAGCAGTCTGCGCAAGGACTCATCCCGTCCGAGAATATCTGCAATCTCGGTGCTGCCACCCGGAGTGGTTTCGAGACCGGTAAGGGCTAGGCGGAGACAGGAAAGAAGCTGACCTTTTTTCCAACCCTTTTGTTCGGCAAGAGAAGATAAGGAAAGATAGATATTGTCATGATTGAATGGCTCAAGGGAGACTAGCACAGGGAGGGCTGCTTCCAGGGCAATTTTTGCAAAAGAAGGGTCTGTTTTTAGCTTCTGATTTGTATACAGGGAAGTATCATATGGACCAAAGTTTTCGATAAATGATACCTTATCGATAATTTCAGATAAGATTTCTATGCGCGGTTGAAGGATTTTTGCAAATTTATGGTAGGGATACTTTCCAGCTATTACGCTTTTTTCAAAGAAAGGAGTAGCAAGGGTTAGAAAGGTTTCAGGGGTAAGCTCCCGTATATACATCCCGTTTAACCACCTCATTTTTTCCTCACTAAAGATGGATGCCGATTTGGTTAGATTTTTTACACTGAATATTTCTATCATCCGGGACATGGTCATTTTCTCTTCATCTCCACCCGGACCCCATCCGAGAAGGGCAATATAGTTTACTATGGCTTCAGGAAGATAGCCTTTAGCAAGGAAGTCTTCAAAGTTTGCATCTCCGTAGCGCTTTGATAGCTTGCGGGTAGCATCTTTCATAATTGGAGGAAGATGCATATATGTTGGTCTTTCCCATCCGAAACAGTCGTAAAGGAGATTATATTTTGGGGTGGAGGAAAGATATTCACTTCCGCGGATTACATGAGTTATTCCCATAAGATGGTCGTCTATTACATTGGCAAAGTTGTAAGTGGGCATCCCGTCTGATTTTAAAAGAACATTGTCTTCTAGATCGGCAGCATCCACTTGAATTTTTCCAAAAACCATGTCTTCATATTCGGTGGTCCCAGAAGAAGGCATATTTTGACGGATTACATAAGGAAGCCCAGCTTTAAGATTGGCTTCAATTTGTTCCTTTGTTAGAGTTAGACAATGTTTGTCATATCTATGTACTCCATTTTCGTCTCCTAAGGATTCCAGTCTCTCTTTGTCGCAGAAACAATAGTATGCTCCTCCAAGTTCAATAAGCTTTTCTGCATATTCCTTATATATGCTTTTTCTCTCACTTTGAACATATGGACCTGCCGGACCTCCGTTAATGGGGCCTTCATCTATTGTGATTCCTGCTTTTTCAAGGGTACGATATATTAGGGGAATTGCACCTTCTACTGCTCGTTCTTGGTCGGTATCCTCTATCCTTAAAATAAAGGTTCCTTCATTATTTCTTGCAAATAGATAGGCATATAGAGCTGTTCTAAGATTTCCTACATGCATAAAACCTGTGGGGCTGGGTGCAAATCTTGTTCTTACTTTCATTTTTACCTCTTTAGTTATGTTGATATGCCTAGAACATCTTTTCCTAGACTTTCTCTTTTAGGGAATTTAAAAGGCAATGGGGGTATTCCCGATTGCCTAAAGTTTTTAGTATCGGAGACCGATATATTTAGTCTTTCAATTTTTCTATTAGATCGAATACTCTGTCTAAGTCATCTTGTGAGAAGTAATCTATGGTTATTCTCCCTTTCGTGCTATTTCCTATAAGCTTAACCTTGGTGCGGAAAACTCTCTTCATATCATCAACTAAATTTCTCATTTCTAAAGACAATCTGGTTCTGTCTGAGTCAGAAAGACGCTTTGGTTTGAGTTCAGGATGCAGATGATAACGAACTTTCTTTTCTAGATCTCTTACTGACATGCTTCCATCTGCCGATTCATATGCAAAATCAATTTGAGTTTCTTTGTCTGTGACCGGAATAAGGGTGCGGGCATGGCCAGCGGATAATCTGTCCTGGCGAACCAGGCTCTTAACCTCTTCTTCAAGGGATAAAAGCCTTAAGGAGTTTGTTACTGAAGATCTAGCTTTACCTATTCTTTCAGCAAGTTGTTCCTGAGTGTAACCATTGAAACTCATAAGTTCGCGGAGAGCCTCGGCTTCTTCAATAGCATTTAAATCTTCACGTTGGAGGTTTTCAATAAGGCTAATTTCTCTTATCATCCCAGGCCCGAATTGTTTAACAATGGCAGGGACTTTTTCAAGACCTAGTTTCTTTGCTGCACGGTATCTTCTTTCCCCGGCAACGATCATGTATTTGTCGCCACTTTTTACTAAGATAAGCGGTTGCAATATACCATGAACTTTTATGCTAGCTGCAAGTTCGTTTTGTTCTGATTCCCCGAAAAACTTTCTCGGTTGGTCGGGATTGGGGAATACTTTTGAAATTTCAATCTCGTAGACTGCAGTGCTTGAATTCTCTACTACATCTACTGGGGCTGCTTCAACTACGCGCTCATCTTCAATCGTTGCGAGCAGTTCACTTAAGCCTTTACCGATTTTTCTAACCATTTCTCTCTCCTCTCAATTGTGTTTCGCAAAGCGAATATATGAATTATATATGATTTTCCAGCATATTTCATCAATTTAATGATGTTTTAGATAATTTTTGTTTCCTTAAAGATAGAAGGATAGGTTCTTGGCCTTGATTTTCTATTGTTCTCCCAGTGGTCTTCTAAGAAGAACTTTGTTCTCTCTGGGATATTCATCAGGGGTTTCGCCAGTTTTTTTGAATACAAGTATTACTCTTTTATATTCTTCATTAAGATCAAATTCCCAGGTTTCCTGAAGCTCTCCACCGAGAAGGGAGACAGCCCTTTTTGCTTTTTCAATTTCTTCATGAAAGCCTGGACCTTTGTATGCGATAAATAATCCTCCCCTCCACAACAAAGGCATAGTGTATTCTAACAATATATTTAGAGGAGCAACAGCTCTTGCCGTTACTACATCAAATCTGTTTCTAAGTTTTCCTCTCGAAAGAACCTCAGCACGCTGGGAAAAGATATATGTATGCTCTAGCCCAAGGCTGGAAACAGTACTTTCAAGAAATTTAGCTTTTTTTCCAGTACTTTCAATCAAAGTGAGGGACAGGTCATCCCTAACTATTTTCAAGGGTATTCCAGGGAATCCTGCGCCACTCCCGATATCGGCAAGCATGGCCTTTTGAGGGATTATAGAGCAGGGAAGGACGGAATCTATGAAGTGCTTTACTATGACTTCCTTGGGGTCGGTTATGGAAGTAAGGTTGAATTTAGCGTTCCCTTCCGATAACAGCTCATAATACTTTGAAAAAAGCTCAGCTTCTTTCTCGCTTATTGGCATTTTGTTTCTTTCAAATAGCTCTACAAGGTCGTTAATAAAAGACAAGAATCCTCCAATATGGCAATTTACTAAGTTGATTTGCCCCTCATCCGTCCAAGATAAATTGGTATCCCTGGATACAAAAACTCCCACAGTATCCAGTTAAACATAGTATATCACCATCAATATTACATATCAAGTGAAGAAATATAAAGAGACAGGAGAAGTACCTGAAAGTCAGTTCTCAAAGTAAGTGCAACAGTAAGTGCAACATTCGGGATTTTGTCTCAAAGTAAGTGCAACTTCACAAAAAAGGTTGTTTGGCATAGAATGTATCCATGCAGTTTTGCAAATACCCTAGAGGAGGAATCATGCCAAATGAAAAAAAGAATTACTCTCATCTAACATACAGAGACAGAACCATTATCTCTCATGCACTAAGCAACAAAGCTTCTTTTACCACCATCGCTAAAACTTTAGGAAAAAGCAAAAGCACCATA
>MWEH01000081.1 GCA_002070965.1 Firmicutes bacterium ADurb.Bin080
TATATCCCCTAAATCCTTCAAACGCTGGTATATGATCTTCATATAATCCCCAGCGATAGAAAAGTCTACCTGCTGACCCAGCTTTTCAAGGGTATCCAGATAGAGCTGCTGTTTCTTTTTGGCCACATCAGAGGATATTCCCAACTTCTTGTAAGATGCTTCCTGACGATTGAGCGCATCCTCTTCCTCTTCCATTTCCTTAATGATCTTCTTGAGGATAGGATTCTCAATTTTGGTGTACATCTTTTCGACAGCGGTGGAAACTTCATCCACTTTAATAGCCATGGAAGTATAGGTATCTATACTATCCTGAAGAGTTTGCAACATCGGGTCTATCCGCTGCTTTTCCCTGAAATATGAGTATACAGCATCTGTGAAGCTTGTGAAGCTGTATTTTGCATCTCCGGTTTTTAAAGCTATGTCCTTAATCCATTTCTCATAGAATCCACGGACCGTGTTCATAGCATCTCCTGCTCCTGTCCCACGCCTATCTATTTCTACAAGAAGGTCTATTACAGGTTTTATATCTTTTGAAGCTGTACGCATATATTCACTTATAGTAGCATTCAGACCTCCATACTTTTTCAGTATAGGTCCTACATCCACTCCTACGGAAATAGCATACTTTTCAAATTCCTGCTGACTTACAAATTCATCAAGGGCTTTCGTAACCCCTGTTATCTGACCATTAGTTATGACCAATCTAGGTAATAATCCAATTTCGACAGCCTCTTTAGCTATGATATCCCCCTTAACAAGCCTACTCATTTCGTCCATCATAGCATTAAGTTCCTTGACGAAATCAGCACTCATTTCAGGAGCTTTCAGAGGAGACTTACCAGCCACCTTTATATATTCCCGATACCCAGTAATGTAATCATTTAGATACTTTGTCTGTGCTTGAGCAAGGTCCCCTATAAGTTTCCCCTTCTCCACCTGCATAGCCTCAGTAGCTGCTCTAGCTACTAACACGTTAGTCAATTGCTGTTGAGCGGCAGTAATTTCTTCAAGTGTGGATTTCTCTGTCAGCATATTCTGAAGATACTCCCCATACTGATTATTTATTCCCTGGATAGCCTGGGCTCTTGCTTCAGTCCCTTCATTTGTGGCCCTGAGACGGGTAAAGGCTTGATCCAAGCCAATTATTTCCTTATTAATCTGTTCATTAACCCTAGATTGTATCCGTTCCCACTCATTAGATTTACGAACGGCTTTAACAATAGATGCCGTAATAGCTATTATTCCCGCAGCTACGGCTAAATATGGAATGGTCATCAATCCAGCTCCCAAAAGTTCAAAGGCTCCAATCAGGCCATTTATGAAAGTCATAAGCCCTGAAATAGCATATCCAAGTACACTTATGGCTAATGCGGCTGGACCTAGTACAGCTATGAATGCCGCAATTCCTATTACAAGCCGTTTTTGAGTATCATGTAAATTGGTGTACCAATCTGTTATATCCTGCAACCGTTTTATCAACTTTTCAAATACGGGTAGCAATACTTGCCCAATGGAGGAGCCTAACTTTATAAGTGCTACCCTACCAGATGCTAAAGCAGCATTCCACTTATACTGAAGAGTTTGTGAAGCAACCTCAAACGCTTTAGCAAAGTCTCCAGTAGAGTTCTTTATAAGATCAAATATTTTACGATTGTATTCAAGGTTTTGCCCGGTAAGATTTAAAGCCCCAATCAAAGCCCTAATGTTAGGGAAGATATCAAACATTGTCTCTCCCCATACTTCCGTTAATCGTCTTAACTCTTCCAACGTTGGGAGTAATCCACGCTCCCGTAAAGAAGCCCTGAGAGCTTCCCCGGAAGTACCCATCTTATTGAGGGATTTCTCAACCTCTGCTGACGGGTCTGCTATTTTCTGAAGAACGTTTCTTAAATAAGTAGCAGCGTTTGCTGCAGTAGCTCCTGACAAGCTCATTGCTGCCATTGCAGCCGTAACTTGGTCTAGAGATACTCCTACCTCAGAAGCTATTGGTAATACAGAACCTATTGTAGTAACAAATCTATTCGCTTCAATTTTACCTTCCCTAACAGCGGCTGTAAATATATCCATAGCTTGAGAAGCCGTCAAATTAGACGTTTTATATGCATTCATAGCGGATACCAACATATCAGCTATATCCTGCGCCTCTCCCATTCCTGTAGCAGCTCCTTTCGCCGCCATTTCAGTAATAGTCAAAGCCTCTGCCGTTTTAAAACCGGATGAAGCTACAAAGTACAGAGCCTCTGCTAATTTCTCAGGTCCGATAGATGTGCGGGAAGACATCTTCAAAAGTTCTTCCGACCATTGACGAGTAGTATCCGCAGCAATGCCTGCCAAGCCCTCTATCTTAGACATTGAGAATTCAAAATTCTTCGCCATCTCGACAGAGGACTTGGTAAAGGCTACAATAGGAGCAGTTAATGTAATAGTGGCTAGATACCCAAATGTACGCATCCTTTGAGAAACTGTATTCATATTCCGAATAGTTTCCCGACTGAACATGGCTAAAGAGGCATTAGCCTTCGCAGAAGCGGCTCCAGCTGCGGAAGCTAACTGTTGAACAGCGACCTGAGCAGACAAAACTCCAGAAGTGTCTACTCCTAATTTGATCATCAAACTTCCTATATCAGTCATTGCCTGCTCCTATTATCGGTTTCCGTATCGGTGGCCTCGATTTGAAAGCCATCGGCGGTCTTTTCGATCTCAATTCATCTATCTTATCTTGCTGCTCTTTCTTTTTTGCTGCTGAGGCTATTGCCATCAACACGCTCTTCATATCAGATACAGATTGCTTACGTTCAATTCTCTTCTCACCAGTCCAATTCGGCATAAAATCCATCGGTACAACTTCTTTTGGAGTATGACCTTTTTTGGCATATAGTTTACTTACAATGTTTACAATCAATGCATCCAATACTGCTAAACGGTAATCCTCTCTCCAGGTCCCTATTGGATCAATCTTGTCATATGCTTCCCATTCTGCGAGTTGCTCTGATGTAATTTGATCCAATAGGATATCCGGATGAGCAAACCCTAACTCTCGACAGAGTCGGAAGGCGAACTGGCGACTTGGTCGCCACTTGAGTTTTTTACAATCTTCTCCTTATCCTCTTCAGAAATCTTATTAAGTTCCTGAGCCTGAGTTACGATCTTTTCCAATCTTGCGGCACTCATACTCTGACTTAGAGTAGAAGCATCTGCTGGAGTAAGAATAAGATTACCACTTTCATCGCATACCGTACAAACTGCAAGCTTTGCCCGGAAATCATCCAGAGCCTTCTCGAAACCCCCTTCAGCATTTTTATTTTCTCTGATAAGAGTCTGTTCAAACTTGTCCCGTTCACGTCCAGTCATCTGACGGACATAAACATAGTCCCCTTTTCCAAGGTCCACTTTTACTTTGTCAAGGACTTCCTTTGTAAGAAGAGCCTTTTTGTCTAACATTCCCATGATTAGAAATTTTTGATTGTTAATAATTTGTTAAAAATATTCCTTGATTAGGAATGGTTTATTTATACTCCAGTGCTTCCACCTGAGCTAAGATAAACCTTACCGGTTACCTGAATGGTAACGTCTGCGGTAACTTTATCGTCAGCCGGGATGGTGAGTGGGAGTTCAGAAACAAGACCTTCAAAGTCAAGTCCAGTGTTCTCAACGTCCGGGAGGACAATCTGATAGTTCTGGATCGTGTTACTTTCGAAGTCATTCAACATAGTCTCGTACGTAGCACGAGTAAAGTTCATTGCGAGTACAACAGTTCCTGCATTACGGAAGCCCGTGATGAATTCCCTGTACCCTCCGGTAGAGTCAAGTGAGGTAACATCAATAGTGTCCCTCGACATGCTTGGGCCAGTGATAGAATTGATTTCAGCGATCTCGACCCATGCAGAGCCACTCCACCGCTTAAATTTTGTTCCTACACCAGCAATTGCAGTACTTGCCATTTTTTACCTCCTTTTTACACAGCTCTTCGCTGTAGGTTAAAATTCATAACAAATAAAACATTCCCGTTATCATCCCATTCAAGGAGAGTGGGACCGCTTGAACAGTAAATAACGGTATATAAAGCTCCATTCAACGTGGTATGATTTACACCATGTAACAGAGTCTTTATTTCTTCACATACATCATAAGCATTCTGATAATCAACATCTCGTACTTGAATTTGAATAGCTGGATACTCATATCCTTGATTTGCCAAAGCCAATTGAGGAGCGAATCCATAACTATCAAATAAGGTCACCGTCCTTCTAGGTTGAGAAGGCATCTTACCTATAAAAAGATTACCCCCAAGCGCCAATCCTAATGAACTGTCCGCTATTAACAAATCCTTTATATCAACAGTTGGAGCATTCATGGTATCCGAGCATTGTCTTTTATGATGTTAAAGATAGTACGAATATTTCGATTTATTGCTTTCTGGAACCATTTCCAGTCAGCTCCTTCTCTTTTAAATTCCGCATTAGGGAATCGGTGGGCAATCTCGTGTACATATAAAGCGTATGGAGCACTATATCCCATAATCATTAAAGGTTGTCTAACTTTTATCACTTCCGCTTTGCTAGCAGAAATGACTGCTAAATGTCTGGCTCGCAATTCACTAGCCTTATACTGCATTTTTCTAAAAGGCCGATTTCTAAAGGACCCTGAAATTGCTAGAGGATCATTTACTTCTCCGACCTCAGTAGCGACTACAAACCAACTAGCTCTTAAATTTCCGATGTCTACCGGGGTTAAAGGATATACTGTTTCTGTTTCTCTCCGTATCTTTTCAGCTACCAAAACCAATCCACGAGTAGATATACGATGATTCACCGCCTCCAATTCCTTTTTCAGACGACGCATGACATCATCTAGTCCTTCAACTTTTACATCTACTATACGAGCGGAAGTTTTATATTTTGGTGCTCTAGGCATAATTAAGTTAAGAAAGGTGTTAAATAAGCTTTTCTCAAAAAGACTGTTGTAGAATTTAAAGCAGGAGTTTTCCCCCAACGCTTAACTTCAAAAACTCCTTGTATTAGAGTATGATCTATCTCTCCAGCACTATCCATTCCAGATTCCATAAGACTTAACAAAGTTCCTTTATATAGCAATCCTTTCTCTTGTAAATCTACATTAGTATAAACGACAGCTCTAGATAAAATAGCCTCTCCATTATCTTCTTCGATGTATTGAACCATCTCTTCCCACCGACAATCTATTTCAATTGGAGAATCATAATTATAGCTACCGAATCCATTATTTACCGGATTACCCCAGTAAACGGCCTTTTCAGGTAAATTTCTAGATATGAACTTTTGTATACTCATTAGTCTTCAAAATTAGGAATAGCAAACAATGTTACAGCTGTTTTTCCAGATTTAGCCATTCTTCCTGTAATGTCTAAAGTAAGAACCATCTGTCCATATGGAGTGGACTTTAACATCTCCCCCCACTTTCCAGTAAATGTTACTTCTGCATCTCCCAGTCTTTCCTTACTTGTGCTTCTGCTTAACGTAGAAGCAATCATATGAGCGGTGAACCATCTTTCTAATTCAGTGAGCAGTTCTTCTGTGATTACTGTATCCTCTGCGAAGATTTTATCTATAACCGCACTAGCAGCTGTTATCATTACTGTCACTTTGGATTCAGGAACCAAACAATCACTATCCATAATATCCATAACATCCGCATAAGTAACCCGTGCCATTATACCCTCCCTTCTTTTTTACGACTAGTCCATAATAAAGGATCAATAAAATTTAGTATCTCCGGAGTCCACTTAAGACCCAACCAATCCAAAGTTTCAAACAATTGTTGGTAATCTCCATGTACCATTCTTTCCGGCCAGATAACTTTTACATTAACTCCAGCTTCAATCATTTGAATAAACCTCTTTTCAAATTCATGTACCCACCATAACCATCCAGCTTCCTCCGTTTCCACTCCCACAAGTTTTCTATTTGACTCGTTTTTGAAAGCTTTCATATAAGCCGT
Organism: Firmicutes bacterium ADurb.Bin080; assembly: GCA_002070965.1. Taxonomy (GTDB): domain Bacteria; phylum Bacillota; class Clostridia; order Christensenellales; family DTU072; genus MWEH01. The sequence goes on from MWEH01000081.1 coordinate 5,977, forward strand.
TTTTGAACAGGACTCAATTATATCTCCCGTTCTCCTACGAACCACAACCCATTTCGCATTTGGAAAGGCATAATGCCAGATAGGCCACATCAAAGTTATACGAGAATCTTTATATAACCAAGGCCGATCAAACGAATACCCCTGTTCAAGTATAACATTCTCTACCTGAGCTTGCCATTCACACGGTATAAAAACGGCACTAGTATTCAAAAGAGGATATTGCCCGTCCCTATCTACCCTCGCCTTTTTCAAATAAGGTTTAACAATCTCTTCACGAATACGGTCATTTTCATACATTCCTCGTTTATTGGACATTACGCCTCCAAATGCTCCACATTTTACGAATGTACCTGCTATCATTCCTGAGCCACTCCGAGCAGCTCCTGTTACAAATATAGGTGAAAACTCTTTCATCTGTACATTGTTCTTACTTGTTCTCTCTCTTTATCTTTTGCTTCCTTTGAAACTACACGTACTTTCTGCTGTGGATGTCTGCGATAAAATGCTAATGGAGTTTCACAATATCCTATCTTCAACCCTGATTTTAAACAACGGAGATTGAATTCAAATTCCTCCGCAGTGTTTAGCGTTTCGTCCATTTTTCCCACCGTTTCAAATACTTCCCGTTTATACATCATAGTAGCACTATGGAAAACATTCTTGCGAAGTAGATCATCAACAGTCGGATGTTTAATAGGAGGAGTATATTGCTGGGTAGAACGGAACGGATTCATAAATATTTCAATAGCCGGTCCATGTATGAAATCTACATCTTGCTCTTCAAATGTTCTAATTGAATCTTCTATACAATTCGGAGTGAGCATATCATCTTCATGTAACCAACGAATATATTTACCAGTAGCCTGATCTAATACCTTGTTAAAATTCTCTGGCCAATTACCGTCCCCTTTACTCAATAATAATTGAACCCCTTTAGGAACGCTGCTTATTGCTTGATTTAACCAGCCTCGGTCTTTATTGTAAGGGATTATAACCGTAACAGGCAGATCGTCCCTTATTTCTGATGAAAAAGATGCCTCCGTGTATTCTTTTACCCATTCTATATTTACGGCCTCAAAAATACGAGGTTTTCCATGAAAGCATATTAGAGTAGCTCCCGCAGGAATTTCCTTTAAAAGATTCCTATGACGAGGTTTGAAATCATAAATAGACTTTGTAAGATTTTGCCAATATGCATCTGCTGGAGATATTTGACGAACAAAATTATCCATCCTCCTACCCGTTGGAGCTTTCCAAGCCTCCCAAACTTTCTTAATCTTATCGCAGTCTTTTGGAAACCAAACCAATCCAGTAGCAAGCTCCCCTTTCTGCCAAAAGTCTTCAAGAGTAATGAAAAGAGATGGATCAGTAATAGTAGCAAATACCTGTTCTAAAGAATCAACAACTGCGGTGTCAAGATCGACGTACAAAAACGGGCGATACTGATCCATCTCAGGACTGTATAATTGGATTCTACTCCAAGTCCCCGGAAAAACAGTTTTTAATGGTAACAATTCAAAATTACCAAGGTCATAGTGCTGAGAAGCCTTATCCCATAAACAAAGAATACGGGGGCGAATAGGAGATTGCCATTTTCCATTTATATGTCGAGATATTAACTCAACATCTTGCATGGAAAAATCTCCTCCACTTCGTAAAACAAGCACTATGGTTTTTCTATCTGTCATTTCCGAATATAATTGTAATTTTTCAAAAACCAATCATATGTTCTTGCTAAACCCTCTGAAAGATTTACTTTGGCTTTCCAACCAAGACCATTTATTTCAGTAACATCTAACCTGCGTTCATATACACCATCCGGATAAGAAGTATTCCAAGTAACACTGCCTTCATATCCAACTATATTAGCAATCATTATGATTACCTCTCTGATTGGAATATCAACTCCAGTCCCCACATTAATATGGGAAGTTCCATTATAATTATTCATCAGAAAGATCAGAGCATCTGCAAGATCATCTACATATAAAAATTCTCTCTTTGGATTTCCCGTTCCCCATATTTCTACAGTTGGAGAATTTGATATTTTAGCTTCATGAAATTTACGAAGTAATGCCGGTAGAACATGGGAATCTTGTAGATGAAAATTATCGCCGATACCATACAAATTGGTAGGCATAGCTGAAATAAAATTACACCCGTATTGTTTCCTATACATTTGCGTAGCTATTACTCCAGCTATTTTAGCAATAGCATACGCTACATTTGTCTGTTCCATTTTCCCAGTCAACAAATACTCTTCTTTTATAGGCATTGGGGTATCCTTGGGGTAAATACAAGCAGACCCACAAAATATGAGTTTCTTAACAGATAATAATCTGCTTGTTTCTATCACATTGCATTGCATCATAAGATTTTCATAAATGAAATCAGCACTCTGCGTATTATTAGCATTAATGCCTCCTACTTTTGCAGCAATATGAAATACGTAATCAGGATGGACTTTGTTAAACATTTTCCAAACTTGATCTTGAATAGTAAGGTCACAATCATCGCGGTCTATTCCTACCACATTTTTGTACCCCATTTCCAGCAATGTTCTTACCACTGCCGATCCGGTCATCCCTTGACAACCTGTTACCAATATGATACTATCGTTCTCCATAACTATAATAATTGATCTTCTTTCAGATATTGTATTAAGTGATCCTCCATCCAAATCACATTATGACTTTTCTCTTTTGTAAATCCTACTAATTTTGATTTTAATTCATCTACTGTTTCAAAAAATACACAATCATCAAACTCCTTCTCTGTTGTATAATAATCTAATGTGTCCGACCGAACTTGATGTAATGGAATAGAATTAACAGCCAACGCTTCATAAAATCTCATCGGAAAAAAATTACCATTCCCAATAGGAGAAAATACAAACCGATATTGAGATATTAATTGCATATAAGCATCCCAAGTTGGGATATCTGTTATTACATCAATCGGTAATATCTTTCTTACAACATCAAGTACTCCTACTCTTTCTGAGTATGATTTACATTTAATATTGCCTACAAATATAGCTCGATCTTTTTTCGAACCATCCCACTTCTTAAATGATATACTACGGGACATTGCAGTGCGATTGATACGTAATCCTAATTTCTTTGCATCATCTACATCATTCACATAATGAATAAGATTATCAAATTGAGTCAAATGTAGAAATATTTCTTTATTCCATGGAAAATAAGAATTCAAGATTCGCTCATTAGTCATTACCACCACTTGAATATCATGTTCATTACAATAATTTATAAATGAAACATTCATCCATATTTTCTTATGGGGTCCGTAATGATCATCTCCAATAAACAGAATATCTATATTTTCAAGATCAGAAACTTCTTTAACAATAGATACTTTGCCATAAATATTCTTTACGGCATTAAAATAACTGCGAAACAAATGATGTCGCTCATAATTTATATCACATATAATACCAACATTACGCATAATTCTGTATTTTGTTTGCCCAATATGCAAATGTTAATTTCTCCATATTCCAGTCAGTAGTCCTAATACGAATTAATTCCCGCACTAAGAACTCCTCAGTGATTTCTTCCCAGTCATTAACAAAACAAATTGGAAGGTCCTCATAAAAACGATTATTAAGATTTCTCTTTTCAATAGGAATACACCCCATATAAAGAGCTTCCCATGTTCTATGCGTATCCATCCCATGCCCTTCCGGACTAATTATAAACGGATGTTGGCAAATAGCTAAAAGGTATTCAGAAAATCCCGCCCCATTTGTCCCATGGTCAATTGTAACCCAAGACTTTCCTTCAAGTATCTTATATGATTTTTCTCTTTCTGTGGGATTTGTTTTTACATTATGATTAATGTACAAAAGATTTCTCTTTACATGATTGGATCTAAGCATGTCTTTCATTAATCGGAGCTTCTGTTCCTTCTTCTGCCACTTATCATTTTCCAGCCCAATCGGGATAGAAGAAACAAAAGGACTTGTCACATTCACATTTTGCCCAAACCAATGAATAAGAGTGTTTGGTATAAGAGAAATATCAGCATGATCTTCTCTATTCGGATTCCACATGATGCAACCATCACTATTATGTGAGATAAGTATAAACGGATTATTAGTCGGCAAATTCTTGAAAAAGTAATTTACATCGTGTGTATGCCGATAAAAGATGTTGACATTGTTTGCCAAATCAATAAACCGTTCTCCTTGTATCCAGTCCATCACTTGTGTTTATATACTGCGTTTGTTCCCCTTTTACATAAACATATAAATCCCATCCCAATCAATTTTTCATTAAACTTCGAGAATGGAATTTCACCATCATAATTTAAATTTCCAGCCACCTCTGTAATTATATAAGTGACATCCTTTTTTCTTTCCCCCAAACCTTCAACTGCTAATGGTTCAGCCCCTTGCAAATCCATACATAGTAAATCAATGTGATTTATATTTTGTAATTGCATAAATGTATCTAATCGAACCGCCTCAACCTCTATTTCTTTTTGAACAAGCCCTCTGGTATGTCTAAACAAGGAAGAAGCTCCAATATTCTTATCCGGACTTTTCCGCATATCCGTTGGATAAAATTTTACTCTTCCGTCAATATTAGTAACCGCCATATTTGAGAATAATATTTTCTCATGCCCTTCTATATTTCCCAAACAAACTGGAATGCTTTCCGGATTACATTCAAATGAATATATTACATCAGGATTAAAGAATTCTTCAAGAGCAATTGTATCCAATCCATCACGACTACCACATTCAATAATAGTATGGATTGATCTCTTATCAATCAAACGAGTAAAGCCCTCATATAAATAATCTGAATTCATTTACTTGTATATAAATGTAAGTTCTTACTGTGAATATGCAAATTGTTAATACGATACCCCATATCTCCGTAAATGAGACATGGTATACGTAAATGATCTTGATAAATCCATGTAAGTCGGACTTCTGGCATACCTTTTATCCAAACTCCTACATAATGATCCTGTGGAGTTGCCCCCGGTCCTTCACTACGAGTTCCTCCTACATATTGCCCCCAAGATGCCGGGTC
>MWEH01000082.1 GCA_002070965.1 Firmicutes bacterium ADurb.Bin080
CAGGATATTATGATGGATACCTGTATTTGTGGATGGGTGGAAATCAAATGAACGGAACAATGGATGGTATTCAGTTTGGGATAAATGGTTATGATGCTCGCAATTTCGGTTATTCAAGAATTACAGGTGATTTCAACGCTGATGGTTTATGTGATGTGGCTGTAGGCGCACCGTGGTGGGGACCTCATAATTTACATTGTGAGACCGGAAGAGTTTACATCTTTTCCGGTAACACGAATTTACACGATACCACTGTCGCTAACGATGATAACACAATTCCAGCAATTGATACTGCCCAATGGCAGATAGAAGTCTATCCCAATCCGGTGTCTTCCGAGCAGAAATCCTTGTATATTAAGTTTGTAGGATCCGGCTATCAAACTGCACAAAACTTAAAATTGAGAGTTTATAATATTAAAGGACAACGGATATTTTCGAAAACAATACCACCTGCAAAGATGCATGAGGGGTTGTGGGAAATTAATGCCCCATCAATGGGAGTAGGTTTATTTATAGTATCTATCTCTCAGCAGAATATAAATCTAATAACCCAAAAAATAGTTATCCAATAAAGGAGGATAAAATGACTACTCGTTATGGTATTATGTTTGTTCTGATTTTCCTGACTTTTATGCTAAGCACGGTTTATGCTGTAAGTTTTGATTCTTACCCAATTGGTTGCTTTTCATATATTAAAAACTATGGAGCAGGCTACACGGATTCAGAAAAAGATCAAATTTTTTCTATGATCAATGATATGGGATACAATATTGTAGCTGTAGAAAATATGTATGGGGTGTATGGGGACAGAGACTTATCCGGTTTTTTCACTATGATAAATAATCATAATTTATATGCGATTTTGGAGGACCTTTATTATCCAAATCCAAATCCAAATCCAACTTCATTTATTCCAGAAGTTAATTTCAATAATTATAGCGCTACAGCCCTGACAACAAGCAGCTACCTAAAATTTGAAGCTGAATATACAAGTGGATCTGATGTTGATGGAGGAGGTAATGATGTTAATTGGTATTGCTCTCATGATGAGCATTCGGGGCATATGCCAAGAGTTGGTTCTGTAATTAATGAATCTTTTCCACCTAGAAGTGTTTGGAAATGCACTAGAGGAACAACAAATCCGGGATTTGCCTTTACTGATATCCGTTGGCGTTGGCAAAATACTGAAGACTCGTTAACTGAACCTGAAAGGCTGGGTGATGAATTCTGGATTTACAATGAGCATGGCGACACAAATAATGAATATTTATATGTTAGGTTTAAAATCAAGATCGGCAACATAATGCCAAACGCAACTCAAACCACACCCCTTTTCAGTTTTATCACTACGGGATACAGGGGAATAAACTCTACAGATTCAACAACTATTAATCATCAGTTCACGGACTACAATTCCAATCTTCTCGTGAATCATACTACAGATTATTGTTATGGAGATTTTGTATCTGCCGGTAATCCTACCGGATATTACGATGTTGAGATCAAACTCAGTTATACCGATTTAATAAATTCTGAATTAATTACTGATGTCGATGGGCGGAGATATCAACTTGTAAACCTGAATTCAAGGTTGTTATGGCATGGCAATTGCGACCTTTCAATAGACTATGTTGAAATAGAAGATCAAATATACCATAATATGGCTAATAATTATGCGTTGTATCAGACTAATGTGAATGAACGCATTGACTTCCTTCAATCACATGCTTCAGGAGAAGTAATTAAATTTATGTTCGGTAGAGACGAACCCTTTTTAGGGCAATTTGCTTCTTTTAGAAAAATAAAGGATATGATAAATAGTAATTCAAATCCCAAATTAATTACAGCATTTTATGATATCGATTATAATAAAATCCCTATGCCGGTGGGAACATATTACGACCATGTTAAATGCTCAAGAGAGAACATGGATCCTAATGTAGTCCTTCCGGATATGTACCCAATCAAACCTTGGATAAGTTTAGATTTTAACGATGCAAATTCTATTCAAAACACTATCGATGATAAGGTTTTAAAGCAATACAAAAATACGAAGCATTTTTGTCTTAATTCTATTCCTTACAAACCTTTTATTCCAATTGTCCAAGCTTTTGGTAAATGGATGGGAAATAAATGGTCGTCATGGATATTACCTCCTTTTGAAACTCAAAAGTGTCTCAGATATTTACCGCTATGTTATGCCGCTGATGGCATAATGGACTACCGAATTATTTACAAATTTTCAGGTAACATTGCAAATAACCCTGCTGGTGACTATTGCGCAATACTTGTAGACCAAGATAATGGCTTGATAATTGACTCTAATATAACCAGGAATGCCATAATCGGAACCAATCAAAAAATTGGTTTCTACGGACCATTTATTAAAGAAAAGCTCATTTGGAACGATGCGAGTCGTCTATTAGTAGGTAGTGAACCTGATGGACTTTCCCCTGAAACTAGTATGAGCAGTATGGGTATAGGTAGTTTACAAGTTGATGATCCTCACGATGGTGGTTATTACAGTGGTTATATTCAATGTGGATTTTTCACGGATAATTGCAATCTTGAGAATCCTTTTTTTATGTTAGTTAACCGAAGGGCTAATTATTTCAATTCAGGGGAAGAGGGATATTCAATTTCAAACTGTCCTCCAAGCGCTTATACTTCTCATTATCAATCAGCTTCACCACAATCTGCCAGATTTGTTACTAATGAGGTTGCACATAGCAGATTTGGCAGTTTTTTGGCAATGCATGATATTTATGATGATGAGTTGTTTAGAGCAGAAGGCGATACCATAAAAGTAACTATTGACCCTGGTGAAGGCAGATTAGTTGAAATGGTCAGCACTCTTCCGGATGAAGTCACATCTGATTGTCTGCTTTCAAATAAAGCTCTTATTGATGGTAATATTACAATATTACCAGGAGTTCATGTAAGCATATCCGGTGGGACGACAACAAGAATTCGTGAAAACAGCATTATCAGCATTCTGGAGGGAGCTTCGTTTACATTAAGGGATAGTGTTGTTGTTGAGAATAATGTGAAATTTATAGTTTCTCCAAATGGCAATCTTCGATTTATTAATGCCAATTCATATTTCGGCGCAGCTGATTCCTTAATTGTTATAGGTGGATCATTAATAATAGAGAACAGTACATTGAAAAAATCCCTTGATTCAGATCTCTGGGCAGGTATAAAAGCAAGGTTATCAAGTACTATTAGTCTCAGTAATTCATCGTTTTATGGAGCAAGAAGCTATTGTTTTCAGAACTGTAACTTATTCGTTTCTAACTGCCGTTTTGATATCCCTGCGAATTCACTTGGGTTTATTATTAATAATAGAGAACCTGGATTTTCAACCCAGATTATCAATACCGAACAAGCAAAAGGTTTTTTTGGTGAGTCCAATTCAACCTCTAGAGGCATTTTCCTTGGTTCTATGGAAAACAAAGTAATAATTCATAATGTCAATTTCCAAAATCTTTTAGCCGGCATATTGAAATTGTCCTACATTTCCTACAGTTGTGAAGAGGATAGCATAGCACAATGTCATTTTATTAATTGCTATGAAGGCATCAAAGCTATATGCAGAAATTATGTACCTAAAATTGAGAACTGCTATTTTGAGGGCAATTATATTGGTATCAGATTGCTAGCTGCTACACCCTATATTAATGAATGTGAATTTACTAATGGAAGGAAGGGACTTGTTACCGAGTACTCCATCGGACCAGAAGCATGGCGTAAAAATGGCGTATTCAACAGCAATTTTTCAAATGCTACTATTGGACTTGAGAGTAGAGCATCTAATCACAGATTAGAGGCTAATTACTTCAATCTTAATCAGATAGGAATCCTTAATCATGCCCAGTCGAATTTAAATTTGATTGATGGGGCAAACAATGTCTTTAATAATCAGATAAGTAATATCGAATTCTTTGATGTATACCCCTATGAGTCTACCATTCAGGTATTTATGGGACATAATGATTTCTGGCACTATGACAATCATCAAACAGGCCACCCTGCTTATGATTTTTCATTTGATCGTTATTATTTCGACATTGAATGTACTTATAATTATAGAATTATTGCGAGTGGAAATTGGTTTCAAGATTTTCAAGTTAGGGTAAATGAACATGAATATGAAGAAAATGTGATAGTTGAGGAGTTTGATCCTTCTAATAACATGCCTGCTCCACCACTCAACATAGACGACAGATTTTATGTAGCTTTGAATTTTGAGGCTCAGGGACAATATGAGCAAGCGTTTGATATATATAAAAATATGTTAGATAATCCGTATCCAGAGGAAAAACGGTACTTACCCAGTGCAGCAGATGGAATTTATCGTTTATCATATTTTAAAACTGATCTAAGTTGGTTTAAATCAGGGTATTTTGATCTAAAAGCCATTCAATATGCCATAGATGATCCTCAATTAACGACCTTACTTAAAGATTATTTAGCTAAATCCTATATTGAAGATAAAGAATATCAAAATTCTATTGATTTGATTCAACTTCGCATTGATAATCCTCTGAGTGAAATTGATTCTTTACTTGCTGTTCTTGATTTAGAAATAGTTCTCCAGTTGTATAGTATGGAAGAAACGAAGAAACCTATAACTACTAAATATCAGCAATACAAATATCCTGATGTACAGACTTTCAGTCAGAAACATGATGAACATTGGGCTTTGTTATATGATCTTTTAGATAAGGATGCCGATAATGACGATCTACATGTTCCTGCTAAACCTATTATTACTTCCAATTATCCTAATCCCTTTAATTCCTCAACAACTATAGCTTATTACATACCTAAAAAGAGTAATGTGAGTATGACTATATACAACTTGAAAGGTCAAAAGGTGAAAGATTTGATTAATAATGATATTCCCAAAGGTAACCATAAAATTGTTTGGGATGGTCAAAACAACTCAGGAAGAACAGTTGGTTCTGGCTTATATTTTGTGAGAATCGGTATAGGCAATAATGTTGATACACGAAAAATTATGATGATTAAGTAAATACTAATTTTCAGCAGAAAGCCCAAGATGAATTATCTTGGGCTTTTTTCACTCAATATAATCAATAACTGATGTAGGTTATTTCTATCATATGAACGATGGATAAAGGCATGATTTTATAAGAATAAACAGTTAGGAACAGGACTTATATATTTAATTCACTGTTGTCAACAGGTGTGTTGTCCATACTTGTAGATTTAATGTCACTTTTTGCAAAACTTGTGTCACAAATACTATCTTGAAAGTGGTTTTCTGTTGCATAAGGATGCATAAACTGCCAAAGTTTGCAGACCAAGTGTCAAGATTTGCATTTTGGTTTGTCACTTTTTAAAAGGACTTTGTCCTTTGTGGCAAAGAAAGAGTTTACCATCCCATCAGCACAATAACCGTTTCCTGTCTTCTATTCTTCATATTTTTTACAAATCAAGCGAAAACAACTATTGCTTTAGGGAACTTAGGATTTTATCTATTTTAGGAGCTCTTAAACGATGAGCTACAGGAAAACCTGAACCCAAAAGAGGTCTTAC
>MWEH01000083.1 GCA_002070965.1 Firmicutes bacterium ADurb.Bin080
CAGCGTTATCTGGGCCCTCGTCTTCTTCAGGGTCGACAACCGAGTCGTCCTCTACCCGTTCCATTTCAAAGAGGTTGTACATAAAGTTTCTGATCGTACCGGTGATATCAATATCTACAATAGCGATATCTATCTTGGTATCAAATAATTCTAAACTGGCATACAAAACATTATTTACAAAATATCCCTTAATTATATTCTGTTCGTTTACTATCTCTTGCTTAGTGTTGTCTACAATTCTGAATCCAAGGGCGAGTTCTGCCATAATGGATGTATTGATATCTTCAACATTGGTAGATATTAGTTTTGAGAGATCGACATTGAGTTTAACTGATAGGAAGCCAATAACTGATTCATCTCCCCCTACATTAAGAAGATCGGTTGAAAACTCAGGAGCTTCTAAGCCTAGGAAGGCATAAACTAACTTCAATAATTGATCTAACTGAAGTCTTCCGTCTGCAAGATCAATCATCAAAGAAACATTAACTTCTGTATTTAATGCAATGCTATGGTAAGGAGTGAATTCTTCTCTCTCTTCGTTTGAAATTAGAGGAGGAATAGTGCTCTCAATTCCATAAGGGGTCAATACTTTGCTTTCCGAAAGAGCATCTATTGCCAATTCCTTTGCTAAAATTCTCAGAGCAAGATATATTTTTCCTTCCTTACCTTCAGTTAAGCTACCGATTACTTCTAAGGTATCTACGTTCATAACATATATGATGCCCTCTGAAATGTACACCTTATGATTAAAGGTTGCCTCTGAAGGATTATATCCATTAGAAATGTCTGGATAGATTTTTGCAGAAAGTTCGGAGCCACCGATTTCAATATTTCCGATAAGCGCATGAGCAATAATATTAAGAAGATCTTCTCCAATTAAATTGCTGTAGCCCTGGTCGGCTGAGAATATCGATTTAACAGAGTTATCCGAAGGAACATATACTGTAAGTTCCCCTTCTTTGTCGTAAATATTGTATATAATATCCCCTTCATCCGACATAACGTTATAAACAGTGGTAGCGGAGGCAATATTTACTCCCACTTCGATTTCTGCGTCTGGGGTAATTCCTACTGTCGCGTTGGGCTTAAATACTCCAGCTAGCAGGCTATCTATGTCTAACTCTAAACCTAACATAGAAACCAACGCCAAAATCATCTCATAGGTTATCAGTGCGACGAATCCCTCGTCCTCTCCTAACGACAGCTTAAGAATACCCGTGATTCTTTCTAGCTCATCTTCTGCATTCAAAAGTCCTGAGAAGGTGGGGAATTTCTCTTCAAAATCCTCTTCAAGAGCTTGCTGCTCTTCAGGAGATAAGGAATTTAGCAGATCAGTTGTACTCAGTCCCTCCGATTCCCCAGCAGCGACTGCTGCATTAGGAGCAGTAAGGGAAGGCCCATAAAGGCTGTTTTCCGGTTCGGTTGGGGTAGTTTCTTCCCCGCTTATAACTCCTCCGATAAACCCAAAGACATAGTTAACCGATGCTAAGGTTATCTTACCAAGGCCTAAAGAAGAAAGATCAATATATATATCCTTGTCCTCACCATCAAGTCTATTAATGAGGGTTGCAGAAATATCAAATTTTTCGGGAGCACCCTTGCTGTATATTCTAACTGTAGCTTGAATGGTGTCCCAAATTCCAAGCAGTCCACCCATTATTCCGGTGATTACATTGATTTCTATAACTATAGTGTCCCCTAAGTTTCCAAGAGCTAAAATCTGTGGTAGTGCAGTAGCAAGCGGACTGTCTTCTTCGAATAAATCGGCTAGAGGACTATCTTCGCTTATCATTCCACCAATCAAACCATTGGGATCGAGTAGCGACTGGAATAAATCTCCGAGCTGAACAACACCCTCATCTACTCCTAACTGAATTTCGACAGCTGCTTGGAGTTGAACGGTGTTAACATCTGTACCCTTTACAAAATCTGCTGCCTGTGGGCGAATAAGTGTTGCATTGTCCCAAGCCTCAAACTGTAGTCTTATTCCATCTATTCCCAGCCCAATTCCAAATATCTCCGAGCCCTTAGCTTCCGCTGAAAGATCCAATCCAATAATAAAAGAGTTGAGTTTAGGCGCAACATAAATCATCGCAATTAGTTCGGAAAAGACCGCTATATCGGACATATTCAAGAAACGCATAATGGTATTGAACGCTGTCTTTGTTGCCATTATGGCTAAACCATGCGTAGTAATTGCGTCAAATATTAATTGTTGTCCCAAATTGATATCAATCGGAGTTTCCGATTGCCCAGCAGGAGCGTTGGACGGTCCCTCTGCATTAAGCGGCTCTTCGGGAGTACTTTGCGGGGATATTAAATCCATAAGGAAATCTAATTGAAATTCCTGTTCTCCAGTAAGCTTTTCTATGAAGTTTTCGATAACAATCTTAGGTCCTCTAACAGGAGACAAATCAACATACAAGTTTCCGTTATGAAGATTTAGTTGTAATACCTTTCCAATACTTGAGCCGGATATAGTTCGAATGGTAACCTGCAATTCAAATCCCATTATATTTCTTAGATTGATGTTTCCTAAAATCTCCAGTTCAAACTTAACCTTTTGGTCCTTTCCAATCTCAAGTAATATACCCAGAGCAACTTCGGGTAAAAAGCTCTTCAATAGACTAGTTATTGGCTCTTTATTTAAATCATACCCTGTATACTCGTATCCGGGCACACCAACGTCAGTTATTTCTCCTGCTTCCACCTCAATGAACAAAGCTGTCCTAATTCCCAAAACTGGATAAGTGGTGTCAAACTCTGTATAAGGCATGGTTGTTGTTTCATCTATGTATGCAGCCGCAGGTGGTTGCATTATCATTCTTTCCTCGTGGTAAGAAAGAGCAAATTGAAAATCATTTAATACCGAGAAGGAAATACCTAACTTTCTTCCGCTTTCTCTATAAACTGGGTCCTCTTCCGTTCCAATGTTTACTCTGTCTCCGTTTGCATCAAATTCATAATCTCTGAATTCAATACCTAAAGCTATCAACTCTTCCGGCCCCAGAAGTTTTGCGCTTACTTCCATTTCTCCAACAGGATAAATGTAGTTATAAAAATCTAACCCTTCTCCACCGATCATCTTCAAAACGCCAAACAAAGCAGCTGTTCCAATTCCAACCATAAAGCCTTCGGGGGACAGGGATAAATTGATATATGCAATATTAGATGCACTATCTCCAGGAGCATTCATAAGGAGAGCAAATGGGTTAAATCCATCGCTCTCATATCCCGCGTACCCAGTGTTCAAAGGCCCATCCAGTACTTCTTGTTCTTCTCTTTCTCTAAGCCCGTATACTTCCAACAATTCGGTTAGGAAGAAGTATCCATTATCGATTTGAACTGGTTGCAAATTAAAGCCTTCTGCATTCAGGTAAACCTTTCTTCCAACATAAATAAACGAGAAGAGTTCTTCATACTGTTGAACGCCGTTATATATAACCTCGTGATTCCGATCTCTTAAATAGACAGCAAAATTAGTGTCATAAAAGTTTCCTTCCTCAAACCATTGGGTAAGGTTAATGTTTCCAACAATTTCTAACTGGAAGTGAGCACTTACTGTCCTTAAAAGTCTGATAACTGGAGCAAGGCCCAATCCACCGATTGTATCAGCGATTCCCCCAACAGGAAGCATGCCAATAAGCCCATCCACTGTTTCATCAAGATGGAACTGAGCATTTCCGTCCCCGTCTATATCAAAATTAATCCTGAGTTCCGCATAAATCGTTTGCAGATTAGTTGCTAAAGCATATTCTTCGGGATGAAGTTCCCCTTCGGGCATGATTACTGTATTGTCTAGATTAAGACCCAGCCCACCAATAGTAAGGCCAATGTCATATTTTCCAACTCCCAAAGCAAGCCCCAAGAGGTCGTTTGTAGGTTGAGGCCAAAACTCATTTATTGGATCGAGTCTAGCCATGATTCCAAGTTGTAAATACATATCGCCGTTCAATGCTTCTCTTACGAGTTCGCCTAAATCTACGGCAGTGGTTACTGTTTCTGTATGCCCCTCTATTTCTATTTCTTGCGATGTTTCCATCTTAAATGCTGAAAGCATTGCGAAAATTAGAGAGCCCATTATATCCATAATCACACCACGGCTATTGCCTAGGATAATGTGCAGATAGGGCATTAGATCTTCACCTGTTAAAGGAGCGTTCAAAGGAGATCCACGGGTGCCATTCTCGCTTCCTTCCTCTAATCCACCCAGCTCATCTTCTTCTCCACTATTAAGAGCAGAGTCACTATCTGTATAGTCTACGGAGGACTGGTTCAAAGGACCCATTAAATCGCTTGTTGAGGAAGAGGAATTGCTTGGGCCATTCTCAATATAATAATCGTCATCTCCAGGGACATCTGGATAATAGTCATAAATATCTTTATCTCCAAACACTCCAAGAGACAATATATTTGCAAGGGCCTGATTAATCTTCATTTTATGTACGCCAATGGCACTGCCATCTAGATAAGCTGTTCCATCTTTGACATATATAAATATACCTTTAGTAGTTACGCCACCAAATCCATCATCATACTCTGCATCTATCTTTAGCAAAAGCTCAATATTAACCAAAACCCAGAGAAAATCGCCCGTCTTCATGGATTTCAACAGAGGAGCCAAAGGAACCGCAGCTTCAACAGAGAATAACATTCTTCTAGCACCGTAGTTTAAGTTCTCTATCACCGCTCCAAAGTCAGCCTTTGAAAATAGCGTTGAAATCAAACCAGTTAGGTCAATTGCAGTATTTGTAGAAGGATTATCAGGAGTGAAAACTGTGTCATCTGCATTTAAAGACAATGTTCCCGTAAGTGACAACTTAATTCTATGCTCTTCCATAAGTAAAGGATTGAGATAATAGTAGGTGTCATCGTTTGCAACATTATTGTAAAAAGTCTCATCCGGATTAATTGATACATTGATACTTCCCAGCTCAAACTGGAATTTCAGTACATCCACAGCCGTTGCATTAATTAGCAACATTGCGCTTCTAGTTTCCCCAGGAACTCCGGTTGGAATAGCCCCAGGAGCAAGTTCTAGACTTACTGATAAGTCATGACTTAAGAAGAAGTTTTCCACTTTAAATCCAGACATCTCAGACGGAATATACGTTATATCATCTTCAGGATCATCTGTACCCTGTGTCAATACAATAATACCCTCTCTCAAATATCTAATTTGCTCAGGGGAGAGATATTCCGGATCAGGCTCATCTGGAGACAATTGAGGCTTGGGCGTTAATAAGTTCCCTATCAGCGTTTGAACTAGAGCGTATATAGCAGCAGAAGAAACAGTAAGAGCAATTGGAGCTCCGTTTATCGAGTAATACTCCGATTCAGAAGCTATTGCAAGAACTATAGCTGTAGCTGTCTTAACGGGAGGTGAAACCTCTCCATCGGCATTAAGGGGTAGAGTCAAACCGTTATTTCCTTCATATAAAGGATTAAACTCGGTGTTTGAAGCTCCATCGGGGATTCCAAGATTTGCAAGGTCTGCAAACTGCTCCATATACTCTGTAAATTTCGCAAGATTTGTTACTTTAATCTTATCTGCTATGTCAAATGCTGTTCCTCCAATATTTGTCAAATCAGCATAAATACCTAAATCGTAACTTTCGGTGGTGTAATCCCAAGTACTAATAATGCTTACGCTAAGAATGTCTCCTTTTACATAGGTTTCATCTGTCTTAGGTTTCTTACTTAATGCAAAGCTTAATTTTAAGTTGGAAAGATTGAGTATGTCTATTATCGCATCAATTTCATAATAGATTGTTCCGCCAAAAGTAGCGTCCTCTCCCTCATTTATTTCGTTGTCTATAATTTGCATAATAAATCCGAAATCCAGAAGCTTAAGCATATCTATTGTAGATTTATTCTGTTCAAGATATTCAGCATGCAAACCTTCAAGAGTGTAAGGAATCCCTGCCTGGTCTCTTCTTATCGACTCTTGCATTACCCATTCTTCCTCGGCAAAGAGTTGGCTTCCTTCAACTATCTTTATAGCTTCGGCCAAAACATGTGAGAACGATTGGATATTGCCGGTAGCTCCGGTGTCCGGATCTTCTCCATTCACTGGCGCGGTTATTTCTAATGTGATAGCTCCCCCTAAGTTTGCACCAATCGTGGATAGTTCGGTAACAACTCTGTAAAGGGCCTTATCTTCCTCTGTCATTGTAATTTTGAATTCAGGGACTAGCCTGAGTGTGTCAATCGCTAAGCTTAATTCGAAGAATTCTGCACCCAGCTCTTTAACTCCCAGTCCCAGCTCTATCTTCAAAGGTTTAGAGGACAACTCTAAATCCACCTTAACATCCAGATTATCCAGATATGACCCTATGTCCAATCCGAAGGTGGAAAGTAATCCAACTATAGTTGCTTTCGTAATAGATACAGCGATGCCGTGTTCTTTCAGCATTATGTTTATGTATGTGCTTAGTATATCCGCATTATTCAATTCTCCGTCTAGCTCACTCTCCTCGGGCAACTGACCAAATACTGGAACTGTATTTGAAGGTATTGTTCCAAGCTGTTCTTCTGGTTGAACAGGAGTACTGCTTCCAGAGCCAAGGGTTTCAACTAATTCAGCTATAAGTGCATTGGCTTCGGGCACGCGTATATATTCAATATTAAGCAAGAAGGTCTGAGCATGAATGAAGAGCTCTCCATCTATAAACTTCACCGCCATAACTGGCTTTAAGGGACGAACCATCTGGTGAGTAATAGGATCTTCAACAAGAATTGTAGGATCATCATACCTATAAGTAGCGAACTGAATGGCTAAAGATGTCTTTTGAATGGATTCAAAATCAATACCCGAATCCATATTCTTAATAAGGTTTGCAATCTCAGAAATGTCTATTCCCGCTTCAACGGAGAAGAATAATGCTCCATCTACAATTCCTAAGAACTCGATAACTGCTTCTATATCCATATCCGGTAGCAATCCTTCAAGTATCGGAGTAAGTGAAATCATGTTGTAGCTTATGCCATCCGAGTTTACAACACCTTCTATGGTGTCCGAATGAACCTTAATGTTTCCTCCCAAAGTGAAGTAAACTGTTTCAGGAAGACCATTTTCGCTCATATTGAAATTGACATTAGTTGGAATTTGTACGTCAAAGAGTTCTTCAGGCATAAGAGCTACTTTGAAATCTTCCAGTTTAATCGCTAAATCTAATACTTCCACTCCAGTGGTCAGTTCAAATGTAATTCCTTCATCTCCGTAGCCAAGTCCGATATATGTGTCTTTAATTGCAATTGGAAGCTCACTCGATAAAAGAAGAGCAAGCAATCCGGCAATTACTTCTTTGCCAAGATTAATGGATACAGCCTCAGGAGAAATCATTACCTGTATCGCTATTGCAGCAGGATTATCAAGAGTAGCATATCTCGCGACACTGTCCAAATTAAATAGACTTGGAACATTGCCCGCTGTTGGTGATGGTGACTCAGGGGAAGCACTCATAGCCTGGATATCCTGTATGAGTTTAGAAGCATTACTTATTCCAAAACTAGGTATACCAAAGTACTCTAACTCTAGATATAAATTATTATTTTTCAAATATATGCCAAGTATTGTGGGATTTAATGGATCTCTTCTGTTGTACAGCCTTATTGCCGCTTCTGAAGCCCAAATATCATTGATATTAATGTTCCCAACTATCTCATATCCAAGATCCAGTTCAAAATCAGATAAATCAAACTGTAATGACAAACCTTCAACTAGTCCTGCAAGCATATCATTGATATAGTCATTGATATAGTTGTCCTCTTCAGAAGATATTCTAAAGTAACCTGCAATCCTTAGGCCAATGGACAAATCCTCTATAAAGTCATTTAATTCAAGATAATCCTCTTGTTTAAACACTTCCCCTGTGGAAAACAAGTTGGTTTGACCGGTCCTGATTCCGATGTCCTTAAGGATATCCAGTTCCAGACTTAACGCATCAATTGTATTGTCCCCGCTATCCAAAAGTGCCAGATAAATATTTAAATATCCATCCTCAAGATAGCGTTCCCCTTGCTCATTTTCCTGATAATTCAAATTAAGAAGCTGAAGTCTTAAATGCCCTCTTATTTCAGGCAGGCTGAAAGGCTGATTAAGAACGACCATAAGAGCGCTCAGGGTATTTGCCGCTAAAACCGCAGAAAGACTTCCTACTTGAGAATCAATCTCTATTCTCTCTAGCGCGGACCCAATTACTCCCATTATGTCAAAGCCACCACCCTCTTCTTCATCCTCGGCAGCCATCCTCAACATAGCTTCTACTATCTCTGGGCTGGGATTATTAATAAATCCATCTCCAGAAGATAGATATATAGTTCCGAGCAAGAATTTGACGGCATCAGCAGCGGTGCTAGCGAACCCGAAATTATCAGTAGAATCAACTACAAATCCCAGCAAGGAATTAGCAGGCTCTCCTTGACTTAACAGTCCGGAAATCATCCCCACTATATCCAAAGACGCCAGAGTATCTCTTAAACCAAGATTGGAATATTTGAGTTTCGGGATTGTACCAATGGAGGAGAAACCTCCTATTTGATCTTCCAGATTCTTTAAATCCTGAAGATTAATGAACAAGCTGTCCTGAGCTCCGTCAAAATACAACGAAATGTATGTAACCCTTGGATCGTCAGGGTTGTAAACATCCACTTTAAGCTGGATTTGCTCCATTCTCAAAATATTAACGTTTGCAGCAATTCTGTATGCGAATTTGAGCGCATCAGTCTCGGTGACTCCGATTGACAACATAACATTCTCAAGGAATGTGCCCAGCATATCGCTTAAATCGATTCCTGTAGGAGAGGTCTGTTCCATTCCAAGGGTAATGTCTCCAGTCATCAAAAGGTTATAATCAGTTTGGAAGGCAATCGTGGCTCCGCTTGGATCCCTGTAGACAGTTGCATTCGCATATGATTCTCTCTCAGCAGCCGTATCTACCATTTCATAATTGTCCCAAACAGGCTCCTTGAAGTATGTTAATTCATTCAAGGTAATGCCAAAGCCTACCTGATTGGTAAGGTCCGTTCCATTTCCATCCGCACCAAGAAGAATCTTTATCTTTAAAGAATGCAAAGGATCTTTTTGGTCTATTTCCACACGAGCTGAGTGAATCCCGATTTTTCCTAAAGGATTGATCATCGGTTCTGATTCAGGGTCGGCATTTGGATCCGGAGCGGGAATAAACATCGAGACTAAATTATTTATGTCTCTATTATCTAAATCAATAGAAATAATCCATTTCTCAAGAGAAGGATCTCTTCCAGGCACTGTAAGGTTCTCTGTGATAACGGAAAGTAAAGCCATAATATTAAGTCCGCCACCTTCTTCCTCACCTTCAGCATTGTCTGGTCCTTGTTCAACTTCTCCAGTTTCTGGGGCGATATAGTCTGGGTTAAGGAAAGGTTCCAAGGTTGGCATAAGCGAGCTTAAAAATGAGTTAATACTAAATCCGACCAGCTTGATATTAGGCAAGAATTGCCCTGTTAAAGTTGTAAGAGCAGAGAAGTTGAGATAGAGAGCGTTGTCACCTATGTACACGCGTATTATAGGTGAACCGTTCATCAGAATTGAAGCTTCTGCTTTTGTCTGCAATGGATTAAAGAAATCCAAACCAACCTTCACATCCACAGTAAATTCATATCTCGTTTGATGAGGGAACTGAATAGGCATATTTCCAAGGGCGCCCAAATCGGCATTAAGGAAATCGCCCAATATATCATTTAATGTGATTTGACTGTTTTCATCAGCCTCAACAAACAGACTGAGAGAAAGCCCCAGGTTTCCAATCCCAGCTTCCTCATATCTGGTGTTCTGTCCGGAAGCGCCAAATCCGTATCCGGTGAATTTGATAGGGGTCTTAGTAGCTGATGCTCCAATTCTAATAGGGTTAATCTTAATATCTACGTTAAACTCTTCAATGGCCTTGTTTCCGTTTGCGGCTATAGTTTCGGGAGTCGTGTACTGGTTAGCAAGTCGGGCCGAATCCACAGTTTCCGTAGTATCAATACTTATTCCCAAGCCTTTGAAAACAAAAAGATCCTCGGTAAATTCTTCTCCCAGGTCATCAATCTGCGTAATAGGCATTTTTTCTGTCAATGCCGAGAGGTACATGTGCATGTCTTTGGGCCAGTTTTTATTTACAAAATCAGACAGACCAAAGCCAATTAATTGCCTCATCAAGGGATCAAAGTCAGGCAGTCCAAAGCCAGTCCATGAAATAGTAATACCATCTCCTATCGGAATTCTTGTCTTCAACATACCTAGGATGCTGTTGATTTCCAATCCATACGCAATGTCTTTATTCATAAACTCAAGCTCGTCATTCTGATTGTATTGCGTGACCAAAACGTTTTTCTTACTGAATAACAAAGCCTGAATAAGCGGCATGAAGCCATCGATTGTCTCTATACCGGTCGAGCCAAGAAGTACTCCTCCGAGAAGCATGGTAATGTCCAGCCCGCTTCCCGCAAGGCCCTCATAAATCAGTTTTCCGATTTCTGTAAAATTCAGTTCGCGAGTATAAAATTCATTACCCGCGACATTGACATAAAGCGTCTTATCAAAATAGTACAGACCTAAAACAGTCCGGCCATAGATATCATCCCTAACCTCAATGAATACCTCACTTCTTGAGTTAGTTTTCAAATTGATGTTCATTTTCAAATCAATTGTCAGCTTGGTGGAAACGTCCTTCTTTCTTACATTGTCCACTCCGAAATAATCGTATTCATAATCGATTGAGGTGTCTATTACAAACCATTCTGGGTCTTCACCAGGATCGGGATAAGCTTTTTTATAGTTGTCCAAAGCTTCTTCGAGTTGAGGCTTGGCTTCGTCCATATCCATTTTATCGACCTGGCGAACGTCCTCAACAACGTCAATTTCTCCTCCGGGAGTTACTCCATCGTCGTTAAAATCTTCTGGATTTCTTGGGGAACACGCAAAAAGAAGGACCACAAGTGCCACAGCGAGGGTAAGAACTAAGAGTTTTGCAATAAGGTGTTTCTTCATTGTTCCCTTTGGTTGCTTATATATATATTAATATAAAGCGCCAACCGCAACTTAAGACTACTCTTTTGAGACTTGTGTGTCAATATATATACGCGAGCGCGTTTTTTTACATGTTGAATTTTATGTGAACGGGTTGCGTTTTTCCACAACACAATCCACAATTATCGGAGTTGTCCACACCCCAACAATCACCATTTTCACCAATTTTCTCTATTTTGCGAATAGTTCTCTCCTTAAAACCCTACTTTTACCCCGAATGTGAATTTATTGTGAACGACAACTGAAACTTTACAAAAGTGTCCTTGAAGCACTCTCTTTTACTTCTTTTTATCTAAAAACGGTCCCTTTTTTTCTGAAAACCCCGAGACAAGGAGATCCCTAACAATAATTCCATCGTCCACCGGCCCTTTCCATCCATCTCTGCAATAATCTCTCAAAAGGTCCAAAAAATTCACCCATCATTAGCGGGTGAATTAATAAGATATCTTATTTCAATTCAATACTTTTTTGCTCTTTTATCAAACCAACAACTCATCAATAAATTTCTTGACTTTGCTTACGATGAATTCTTTTGGATCAAGCGAATCATCTTCAATTAGCGGCGTCAAGTCCATGGCATAGGCCGCTGATTCATACTGGTCAACGCTATGGGAAGCAGCATAGGTTGCATTAGCGATCCTTCTTCCTGAAGATGCTTTTTCATAACTTTTGCCGCCAGCAATTTGACTCTCATAAACTGAGATCAACTTGTTTAAAATCTCCTCGTATCCAGTAAGGTCAAACACTACCTTTTCCTCATCTGAAAGCCAGTCCAGACTTCTCCATACCTCACAGCCATAGAGTCTCAAAGGTCTCTGATCTGGTGGTAAAGACCGAATTGCCCTGATACATTTTTTTGCTACCGCAACATGTGTCGGGTGCTTGTCAGCAAGGTTGTGCGTATAAATTACAGAGGGCTGATAGTGCTTAATTATCTCAACGTAATCATTAATCTGATCCTCATTATTCATGTCTTTTATTTGAGCGCTGTTGTAGTCTAATTGAATCAATGCTGCGTAATCTCCTAACTCAGCCGCAGTCCTTTGCTCAACCTTTCTGATGTCTCTCATTTCCTTATCGGTAACATTCGCAAATTTACCAGCTCTGGCACTTCCGGCCCCATCTGCAGTAACAACAGCTACCAAGCCAAAAGCTTGACTTTGGTATCCCCGAATTATTGCTTGTGGACACATTATTTCGATATCGTCTTGATGCGCAGCGATCGCCAAATCGGTGTATATGTCTTTTTTACCTTCTGTGATTTCTGCTCTTTCATTAAGTTTCATACCCTTTCTCTCCTTTGAAAATACTCAATTTTTTTTACCATACCGTGTCTATTTTTTCAGTCTTATTTTCCTGATTTCTAAACACTAATTTTTCCAAATCTTCATATTTTTCCGCCACCAAACCGCTAGGTTTATAAGCTTATTTATCTTCAGTTTTTATATTATTTTTCTAATACCGAATCTATCCTTCAAACTATAATAGTGTTGCAGTGTATGATTGTCCAAGCCTTCTTGATTTCTCATCTGGGATTATTATTTCTATATCAGAACCTTGGTTTTTTAGGATTTCTTTGGCTTTTAAAAGCAATGTATCTCCGCCCGTTCCACTTGCCACCCGGCCTAAAAGAAGAACTTTTTTCAAGGGGTAAAACTGCTTGTACCAAAGGATAGAATACCCAAAGTATTCTCCTAATTTTTCAAAAATCTGTATGGCTCTGTTGTCCCCTGAATTAGCCATCTTTTGGACTACTTTAAGCTTTTCTGCAAGAGAAAGACTTTCATCCATTTCTATGTTTATTTCCTTGGCGAGTCGTATTACAGCATCTTGCGAATGGTATGCGCTTCCTACTCCTTTGTCCCCGCTCCATTCGTCCTCGGGAGCATTGATATTTGCATCCACCGGAGCAAAAGCAAGTTCATTAAGGTATCCTTTAATATTGAAGTTTTCATCAACATAACCCGCAGCTTCACTCGTGCCCATGGCGATCCCTAGCATTCTTCCCTGTCCAAGTGAGAACGCTCCTGCAAGAGCTGCGACATCTCCATCATTAGCTACTTTAACCGGGCAAGAATAATCTTTTGCCAGATTTTTGTATATAGGAACGATTTTTTCGGAATATACTTCTTGAGGGACTTTCAGAAAGAGAGAAGCCACTCTTATCTCGTTATTAACGACTATTCCTGCCGTCGATACCCCAATGGCATCCACTCTTCCTCCCAGGGCTTCCTTTGCCCTGTCTATGCTGTCCTTAATACCTTTTATGTGATACTCGGGGTCTGAATTAAGCTTTGGAAACCATATGTCCTCGGAATCAAAAATTACTTCTCCATCAATCGTTGCAGTCACTTTTCTGTCCGATCCGCCAGCATCGAAGCCTATCTTGTACCCTCTCTTTTCCATTGAGGCCTTAAGAGGTATTTCTTTTTCTTCAGGAAAGTCTTTTTCTTCTACATCTATAAATTGCAGGCTTTTACCATAAACCTTACGCATGAATTCGTAGTCGAAACTTCGATCTCCCTCTTTCGAATAGATCCTTTTTAATCCTTCGGATACTTTTCTGTTACCAGAAAGATAAAACCTGTAGCCACCATATGCCCAAAGCATGAATTTGACAATTCTTTCTATGTAGATCAGGTTTTCTTCCTCATGTCCGCTTTGGAAAATATGCGTCTTGTAAACTTTTATCTCTCCCTCACCTCTTTCTAAGGCAAGCAAGTAGCTCTCCTTATTCGTGCCTAAAGAAGATAAGAATTCCTTTTGCCAAAGAAACATCGGTTTATAATCTTTATCTAACATACCTCTCTCCTATTGCTGATTGAACTTCTCATCACTAAAGTGTTGAGATTCCTACTTCATAGACTTCGTATTCTCCATCTCCATAGGCGTAACTTCCTGTAGTCCCTACAGTAGTATTCTTTTTTAAGTACTCAATAATCTAAGCCCCTCATTTAATATGTTCATAGCTGCATTATCATCTCTTCCGTGAATAGTGT
>MWEH01000084.1 GCA_002070965.1 Firmicutes bacterium ADurb.Bin080
CACTAAGTATACACAAGTTGAGTGCAACTCATCACTTTTTTTTGCCCCTCCCCTAGGGGAGGCCTGTCCCTTTCTCCTTCTTCCCTCCTCCTAATTACTTCCCTCTCTAACTCCCTTTCCTCTTTATGCAATTGTGTAACAAATGTATTGTAATCCTACACCTCAAGCCCTTGACCCTTGCATTAATCAGGTATTCGCCAATCCTCTTATAGTCGGGAATCCCACTTTTCCCTTCTTTTTCTTCAAAAACAATCTGAAGATACATGGAAATTCGAATATTCTATTTGATGATAGCCTCATCCCAAGTTGGATCTTTTCCTAATCCCATTATCTGTGTTACTGTCGAAGCGATATTTGAAAGGCCAAAGGTCCCTTCTTTTATAACGCTTTCTTTATTGCCGTATATGATAAACGGGACTTTATTTAAGCTATGTGCAGTTCTAGGTTGCAATTCCCCTTTTTTGTTTGGTTCAAGCATCTCATCAGCATTACCGTGATCTGCAGTAATAAGGAGAGTTAATTCTTTCTCATCAACTGCTTTAATAATTCTTGATAGAGCTAAATCAACTGCCTCAACTGCAATAATAGTTGAAAAAAACGAACCAGTATGACCTACCATATCTCCATTCGGGAAATTGCACCTTATAAAGTCAAATTTATCTGAATTAATTGCGGAAATAACGGCATCAGCAACCTCTGCAGACTTCATCCAAGGTCTTTCATCGAAGGAAACGTTGTCTGAAGGAATTTCTTCAAATGTTTCCAGCCTTTCACTGAACTTGCCAAGTCTGTTTCCATTCCAGAAATATGTAACGTGACCGAATTTTTGAGTCTCTGAAACGGCGTACTGCCTGATCCCTCTATTAACTAAAAATTCACTAAGAGTATTCTTTATTTGAGGGGGAAGGACTAAAAACTTTTCAGGAATTTTCAAATCGCCATCATACTGTAGCATACCAGCAAACTTGATTTTCGGATGGTCTTCTCTCTCAAAAACACAAAAATTCTCTTCAGCAAGCGCTCTACTAATTTCTATTGCCCTGTCCCCTCGAAAATTTAGTAATATTACGCTGTCATTGTCTTCAATTCTTCCAACAGGAGTCCCTTTTTCTGCGATTACAAATCCCGGAAGATCCTGGTCAACAATACCTAATTTCTCTTTTCTAAATGTCTCAATTGCATCTTTAGCTGTGGGGAAAAATCTACCCTTACCTTTAACATGAATATCATATCCTTCTTTCACCATGTTCCAGTTGGCATTATATCTATCCATTGTTATTTTCATCCTGCCTCCGCCACTGGCAATCTTTCCATCAAAATTCTTATCATTAAGTTTTGAAAGCTCTTCTTCAAGAGAATCAACGTAACTTAAAGCTGAAGTCGCTGGAACATCTCTTCCATCAAGAAGAATATGAATACGAGCACGTCTTATTCCTTCAAGTTTTGATTGTCTTAACAAAGCAAACAGATGGCTAATATTCGAATGGACATTGCCATCAGAAAGCAGTCCAATAAAATGTATTGTAGAGTTATTAATTCTGCAATTTGATACTAATTCCACCCAGGTTGGGGAGGAAAATATTTGGCCGGATTCAATATTCTCGTTTACTAGTTTTGCCCCTTGAGAATAAACCTGACCACACCCAATTGCATTATGGCCCACTTCACTGTTACCCATATCATCGTCTGAAGGTAACCCTACAGCCTGGCCATGAGCTTTAAGTAATGTATAGGGACAGGAGGAAAACAGCTTGTCTAATAGCGGTGTTTTTGCTTCTTTAACTGCATTGCCAACTACTTTTTCTGAAAATCCTATTCCATCCATCACCACTAAAACAACTTTTTCCATATTATCTCCTGTATATAATTGAAACCGCAAAACATATGCGCGGTTTCACTTTAGAAACGCAGGGATGATTACCACCCCTGCAACAATCTTAATATCCTCTTATTTGTCGTAATTAACTATTGCACCAAAATCTTCAGCTTTTAGCGACGCCCCGCCAATCAATCCGCCATCGATTTCCGGCATAGACATTAATTCTTTTGCGTTTTTAGCATTCATGCTTCCACCATATTGAATTCTCAAAGCATTTCCGACGGTCTTTCCATACAATCTTCTAACCGCTTTTCTAATTATGGCTATAGTATCATTTGCCTCTTGTGCTGTCGCAGTTTTACCGGTCCCGATTGCCCAAACAGGTTCATAAGCTATTACAACTTGTTTTAAATCTGTTTTCTCTAAGCCTTCAAGAGCTTCGTTGGTTTGACGTACTACTACTGCAGCGGTTTTTCCTTCTTCTCTTTCTGAAAGAGTTTCTCCCACGCAAATAATAGGTTTAATTCCTGCTAGAATCGCTGCTTTTGCACGAGCGTTAACTGATTGATCGGTCTCGCCAAAATACTGTCTTCTCTCACTATGCCCAACAATAACATATTCAACCTTTAGTTCTTTAAGCATATCTGCACTGATCTCTCCTGTATATGCTCCCTTTGGGGCCCAATGTACATTTTGAGCGCCTAATTTAATCTTTGTCCCTCTTATGGCTTTTCTAGCCACCTCGATGTTTGTGAAGGGAACGCAAATCACAACTTCACAATTAGCATTTGCAACAGCTGGAACTAGAGAAGCAATGAGCTCCTTTGTTTCAGCTTGTGTCTTATTCATTTTCCAATTTCCTGCAATAATATCTCTTTTCATTTTTTTCCTCCATTATTTATTATCAAGACATGAAATTCCTGGCAAATCTTTGCCCTCTAAGTACTCAAGTGAGGCTCCCCCGCCAGTTGAAATATGTGTCATCCTGTTTCCATAGCCCAATTGTGCGACCGCGCTTGCACTATCTCCTCCCCCGATTATAGTAATTGCATCCGACTCGGCCATAGCTTTGGCCACAGCTTTGGTCCCCCCAGCAAATTTATCGAATTCGAAAACTCCCATTGGGCCATTCCAGATAACCGTTTTTGCTTGTTTTATTTCCTGAGCAAAAAGCTCCCTTGTATTAAATCCAATATCCATTCCCATCCATCCATCGGGGATACGAGATGCTTCACTTACGATAATTGAAAGTGTCGCAGCATTGTTAGAAAATTCGCTACCATATATGTCATCTACTGGCAACAACAGCTTTACCCCACGATCTTTAGCTTTTTTAATTAATTCGAGGGCTAGATCAAACTTATCCCTTTCACAGATAGAATTTCCTATTGCATATCCTTGTGCCGCAAGGAATGTGTATGCCATTCCTCCACCTATAATAACAGTGTCAACCTTATCGAGAAGATTATTGATAACAGCAATTTTATCCGAAACCTTCGCTCCTCCCAAAATCGCAACAAAAGGCCTCTTGGGATTTTCTAAAGCTCCCCCCATAATGCTAATTTCTTTTCCAATCAAAAAACCGGCAACAGCTGTCTTAACAAATCCGTACTGAACAATTCCAGCCGTAGAAGCATGAGCTCTATGCGCTGTTCCAAAAGCATCATTTACATAAACATCGCAAAAAGATGCAAGTTTCCTACAAAACTCTTTCTCATTTTCCTCTTCTTCTTTGTGAAACCTAAGATTCTCAAGAAGTACTATCTCTCCATTTTTGCAGGATGCAACCTTTTCTTCTGCAGATGGGCCTATTACGTCTTCAGCAAAAGCAACTGGTTTACCAAGCATTTCTGCCAATTTTATTGCTACAGGCTTCAAAGTATATTTTTTGTTAAACTCACCCTTTGGCCTTCCCATATGTGAACAAAGGATAACTTTAGCTCCCCTTTCACTGAGATACTTAATTGTCGGAATGGCTCCTTCAATTCTATTTAAATCAGTAATTACCCCATCTTGCATAGGGACATTAAAATCCACTCTTACGAGACATTTAAGCCCGGATACATTGATGTCTTCTATAGTTTTCTTACTCATGATATCCTCCAAAATCTTTCAAAATTCTTTTAAATATGTGGGAAAAATCCCTTAATCTGCGCATTTTATTATATCACTTTAAATATGCGCGCGCAAACATTATGCCTCATTTTCTATATGCTTTTTCACTATCTAGGATATGTTTTTGCCCAATAAAAGAAATATTTATATCTAATTTTGATCGAGATTTGATTTAATCTTTTTTCCGGAATCTTATTGTTTTTTACTCTGGTGACTACAGAGAAATATAGTTAGGAAAAACAGTACTACTATTATTTAAAAAAATCCCTTTTGTCCAGTGCTACTATTATTTAAATAAATCCCTTTGTACAGTACTGCTATTATTTAATTTAATCCTTCTGTCCAGTACTACTATTATTTAATTTAATCCTTTTGTTAAATCCTCAACTTTTCTCAAAACATCCATTACATCCTTTTTCGAACAAGATGCAGTTATCAAATTTTTTAGATTCTTTGATCCTTTATACCCCTTCAGGTAGGAAACAAAATGTTTCTTGAAGTTATTTACTGCTACCTGTTCAGGAAGATAGGACAATAATCCCTCAAAATGTTCCTTAATAATCATTGCTAAGTCTTTCTCAAATGTTTGTCCAGTTAGCTCGGCAAAAATATCTGGTTTTCCTATGGCGGCTCTGGCAATCGCAACACCGTCACATCCTGTCTTTTCGAACATATCAAATGCCGTATTTTTGTCGTGAACATTTCCATTCCCAATAACTGGTATCCCGACACTATTCTTTACATCTCTTATCGCTGAGAATAAAATATCGCCGCTATAGTATTGTTCACGCACCCTTCCGTGGACTGTAACACAAGATGCTCCTGCTTTTTCTGCTAATTCAGCTATCTTACAGGCATTGATATCTTCCAAACTGAACCCAGCACGCATCTTAACTGTTACTGGTCTCCCTTGTGCTGCTTCCACAGAGATTTTAATTATCTCGTAAGCTAACTCGGGATTTTTCATCAACGCAGACCCTTCTCCGTTTTTTACTATTTTGGGAACTGGACACCCCATATTAATATCAACAATATCGAATTTTTTTAATCTTTCATCTAGAATAGCCTTTTCGAAAAAATGTGGGTCCCCACCAAAAAGCTGTATAGCTCTTATCCTTTCGTTTTCTCCTGTAATCAACATTAATCCCGAATTATCGCTTCCATAAACCAATCCTTTCGCAGAAACCATCTCTGTAAAGCATAACCCTGCCCCATAGCGGTAGCATAATTCTCGCATAGGCATGTCACTAAAGCCTGCGATTGCAGGTAATATATATGGTGAATTTAACTCATAATTCGCTATTTTCATCTAGAACTGAATACCTTTAAGAAAACAAAAATCAAAAAGTAAAAAGGCTTTTATATGACACCATTGTCAAGTTCACTTCTCATTTTTATCAAAAGTACCCTTTTCAAATTCTTTGGACTCCTGATAAAACTTCTCCATAAATTCCATATTATCTGCAGACAGTTCAAAGCCAATCTCTTTTGATTTTTTCTCAACATATAAAAATCTACTGATAAATCTGCTTGTAGTGGCATTTAGGGATGTTTCGGGGTCAATTCCTAGCATTCTAAGGTAGTTGACGACAGCAAACATCAAATCCCCTCCTTCCCATTCTTTTTCTTTCTCACCTTCGGCCATATCTAGTTCATGCAATTCCTCTGTGAT
Organism: Firmicutes bacterium ADurb.Bin080; assembly: GCA_002070965.1. Lineage (GTDB taxonomy): Bacteria > Bacillota > Clostridia > Christensenellales > DTU072 > MWEH01. The sequence goes on from MWEH01000084.1 coordinate 5,607, forward strand.
TTTTTGTTTTGCACTTTCTGGATCCGGGAAATCAAAACCAGTTTTCTTAATAATTTTCTGAACTTTCATTGCCCTCATTAAAGCCCCAAAAGTCACTGGGATGCTGGCGATTTTATCATTTAGTTCGTTTTGATTTTTCTCTTTTGACTTGGCTTTTTCCCAACTTTTTAAGGCCTCCGACGCATTAGGAGCTTTCTGATCCCCAAAAACATGAGTGTGCCTACTTACCAGTTTGTGACAAAGACCATTTATTACATCTGAAGCATCAAACCTATTTGAATCTTCGGCAATACATGCATGGAAAAGCCCTTGAAGCATCACATCGCCACTTTCTTCAATTAGTTTCTCAGTATCATCTAAATCAATTGCCTCAGCCAATTCATAGGCCTCTTCTATCGCATTATTTTTGATAGAATTATGTGTTTGGGCTCTATCCCATGGACAACCTTCAGGGTCTCTTAATTTTCTAATAATTTCCAGCAAGTCTCCAAATGAATAGTAATCTCTTGATAAAAATCCTGATGCTTTTATAATTAACCTTTCTTTATAGTCCAACTTACTGGCTTTTATTTCAGTGGCATTTCCCTTTTCGTCTAATACCGTAATGTCTGCATTATCAGCAAAACATTTAATGATTTTATCCTTCACTGAAGAGAAATCGCCTTCTTTGATCTGGTCAATAATTGTCGGAACATTAAAATCAAAACAATTGATTTCCCTTTTTATGAAATCTTCGGCCACATAATAAGAAAATGAATTCATTATTTCCCTCTCTTTATTTGATATTTGAATTATACACTTATTGCCCTTTTTCCTCAAATGTATGGTCTGAAATTAATCTTCTATTTTTACTTTTCCAAAAAATAGCAAAAATTCTTAATGTTTACATGTAAACTCTTTATGTTATAATCTGTATAATTAATAACATGGAGCGAGTATGAGATTAACTTTTTTAGGAGCCGCAAGAGAAGTAACTGGGAGTTGTTATTATCTAGAAGTTAATAGCTCGAAAGTTCTTATTGATTGTGGGATGGAACAAGGGCCTGATCTCTACGATAATCAAGAGTTATCCGTTCCCGCAAATGAAGTTGATGCGGTGCTATTAACTCATGCTCACATTGATCATTCAGGATTACTCCCTCTTTTATACCGAAATGGTTTCAGGGGAAAAATATATACAACGTATGCCTCAAAAGACCTTTGTCACATAATGTTACTTGACAGTGCGCATATTCAAGAAATGGAGGCTGAATGGAGAAACAAGAAGATTAATAAAAACTCAGCCTCATATTACACTCCTATGTACTCTGAAGAAGATGTCTTGGGGGTTGAAAAACATTTTGTCTCATGTAATTACAAAGAAAAAATCTCAATATCCGAGAACATTAATGCAATTTTCTATGATGCAGGGCATTTATTAGGATCTGCTAGCATTGAAATCGAAGCAATAGAAGATGGGATTTCAAAAAAAATCGTTTTTTCTGGGGATATCGGAAACAAGAATAAACCCATTATAAAAAATCCGACACTTTTAAAAGAAGCCGACTATGTTGTTATGGAAAGCACGTACGGTAACCAAAAACACCGTGAAACAAATAATTACAAAGAACAACTCATTCGCATACTAAAAAGAACTTTTGCAAGAAAAGGCAATGTTGTAATCCCTTCCTTTGCAATAGGAAGAATGCAGGAACTTCTTTATTTCCTTAGATTAGTAAAATCCGATCCACAGATTTCACCCTTTAAAACATTTAAAGTTTATGTAGATAGTCCTTTGGCAATAGAAGCAACTACTATCTTTAAAAACAGCAATAAAGAGTACTTTGATGAAGAAACCCAGAATTTGATTGCAAACCATATTAATCCCTTGGAATTTAAAAACCTAAAAATGAGCCTTACTTCTGAGGACAGTAAACAAATAATGTCTGATACGGGTCACAAAGTGATTATAGCTGCATCCGGCATGTGCGAAGCCGGAAGAATTCGGCACCACCTAAAAAGCAACCTTTCAGACCCAAACAACACCATTGTTTTTGTGGGATTCCAGGTTCCAGGAACACTTGGAAGAACAATCCTTGATGGAGCGAAATCAGTCAAGATATTTAATGAAGAAGTCCTTATTAGAGCAGAGATTTGCGAAATGAAAGGAACAAGTTCACATGCAGACATGGACGACTTATATGAATGGGCAAACTCTTTTACCCCAAAGCCTGCTAGAGTATTTGTAACTCATGGGAATGAAGATGTTGCCGAAGAGTTTGCCGAAAACCTCTCCAATAATTTAGATCTAACGGCCGTTGCCCCATACAATGGTGCCATATGGAATCTCTCCTCAAACGAATGTATATTTGAAGGAAATAAAGGGATTATTCGACGTACTGACCGAAAAAGACCAAAAGGAATTTTTCGAATCAATGGAGTATACGGAAAACTCCTGGACTCTATAGAAAATCTTAACGAAGTTGTTAGGAAAAATGAAGGGCTGGAAAACCGAGAGTTGCGCAAATTAATTGATGAAATTGACTTATTAGCAAAAAAATGGGATAGAGACCTATAAATCAACTCCCAATCCCCCATCCTTTGTCCCTTTTTTCTGAAACTTTTTTTAAAAAGCACCAATCTAACAAAAATTATTTCTAAAACCTGGCAAAAATCCAACTTATAAAGGCCTTTATCCAGATGAGTTAATAAAATGCGTAGGTCAGACACTTTTCTCTAATACATATCACTAATCTATTAGGCCTGTATATTGTTGAGCTTTCTAAAGTTTTCTTCAACTATTAGGTTATATTTGACACTGTATTTTTTCTCTTTAAAATAAAATCTATGCACCACATGGTCAATTGTCAAATCTATGCCTTCCTCATTCTTAATAATTATGGTGTACAAATTTTTCATAGGGCACTTAATTGACACTTCATTGCCTTCTAAATCCTTTCCTTCAAAGCCTATATATTCATGATTTACAAAACAAACTCCTTCGCCTGCAGATTCATATTGAGCAGTTTGATAATTTAATATTTTCCACTCTACATCTTTTTTAAGTTCCATTTCTGGATTTAACAATTCTTTTCTAACAGATTCTTTTTCAAAATCGTACCATAAATCAACCCTATTGTAAGCGATATCCTTTTCAGAATCAGGTAATATATGCCCATATTCATCGACATTAACTTTATTACCGCAGATTTTACACGTTAGGGACCAACCATCGTTATCCATTTCGTATTCAGCGCCACATTTAGGACATTTATACAGTAAATAATCTAAACCCTTAGCGGGTGATTTTGACCGATACCTTAATCCGTTTTCTATTTGGAATAGATTGTCATTAAATGTGAATTTTTCTTTGAGTTTGTCATAAACCTCCTGGCATGATGCATCAGCAAGTTCCTCTTTTGTAAACAACACCTCACTTTTATAATGAACTTTTCCCTTCTTAAATCCATGATACCATCTTGGTCTTGAACAAAACCCTCCATAGCTATGTGAAAAAACAATATTAGCACCGAAAAATTTCATTAGTTTTGCAGTGCTCGGAGTTAGATAATGAAGATTTCTTCCGTCTAAAGAAATTTTCCCTTCGGGAAACAGAGAAATAGAACAACCATCATCGATAGCTTTTTTCATATCTTTGATACTTGTCAGATCCATTTCATACTGATTAATGGGAATCATCCTAAGACCTTTTCTTAAAAAATCCAACCATTTCCAGCTCAATACATCCCGTCCACAAATAACATTTAAACGACGATTATTTATCGATAAGATGCTGAAGGCTACATCCATCAAACAACTATGGGTTCCTATTGCAACAATCGGACCCTTAAGATGTCTGATTTCAGAATCTCTTTCTATTTTCAACTTCAAAAAAATGGGTGCTAATAGCCTTAATGCAAACTTAACAAATCCATAAGTAAATAGCTCAGGACTTTTGTACTGTCTCTTTTTGGTAGATTCTTCCATCTTTTTACCAAACTCTTGAACAATTTACATTATAAAAGAATTTGCTTTCCCCCTATTGTCTTACTAAACCAAGTTTTCTGGATTTAACCCAAAAAGCTCGGGAAGCACAAACCTTCCATCTTTTCGAATCAATACTCCATCAAAATAAATTTCACCCCCACCGTATTCAGGTGTTTGTATTTGGACTAAATCCCAATGAATCGCGCTTTGGTTTCCATTATTACATTCATCATAACAAGCTCCTGGCGTGAAGTGAATAGATCCAGCTATCTTTTCATCGAACAGAATGTCACACATAGGTTCTAAGATAAACGGATTTACACCAAATGCAAACTCACCCACATATCTTGCCCCATCATCTGTATCCAAAATTTTATTTATTGCTTCGTTATTGTTAGAAGTTGCTTTGATAATTTTCCCATTTTTGAATTCAAATCTAACGTTTTTAAACTCTATTCCATTTTCAACTGAAGGAGTATTATATGTAATCACACCATTTACACTCTCTTTAACTGGTGCAGTATATATTTCGCCATCAGGTATGTTTCTTAACCCGGAGCATTTTTCACTTCCAATCCCTTTTATGCTGAAAGAAAGATCGGTATCTTTTGCTAAAATCCTCACTTTATCGGTTCTTTCAATTAGATCCGCTAAAGGATTCATTGCTCTATCCATTTTCGCATAATCCAAAGTGCACACGTCGAAATAGAACTTTTCAAACGCATCTGAAGACTTTTTTGCCAAAGCAGCCATCCCTTCATTTGGGTATCTAAGAACGACCCATTTTGTCTTTTTAACTCTAATTTCGTGGTGAACAGGATGAGCATAAAACTTATCATAAAAATGAGTCTTCTCCGGAGGAACATCGGATAACTCAAAGGCATTGTTCCCCCCCCTTATTCCAATATAAGCATCCATTTTACTCATTCTATATCCATCAAACTCCGCCATCAATTTTGCTAGTTCTTCTGTCATGCCCATATTGATTGCTCTTGTCACTCTATTCTCATAAACCTGGACAAATGGGAATCCACCTGCTTTATACACTTGTTCGACAATTGCTGACACGACCGAATAATCCGCGTTTTTCGCCTCAATCAATATCTTTTCGCCTTTTCCTATCCTACATGAGTAATTAACTAAAACATCTGCTAGTCTATCTAGTCTGGAATCTCTCATTTTTTCTCCTCTTTTGTATCTAAGGATACATTAATACGCCTTTCTCTATTAGTAATTATTTTTAGTCCTCATTCTTCTATTTGGGTTCTTTCTGGGATTTTTCCTCTCCCGAATTATCGTCTGATATTTCTTTCTTAACACCAGGGTTCGTCTCAGATTTCTTGTTTTTTAAGGGAGTTGTATCCGTTTTCACAGACTTAGCCCCACTTTTTGAGCCTGTCTTTTTTCCCTTAGTGGAAGTACCCTTTTTTGCATCCGGGCTCTTTTCTTTTTTTATAGGATATCTTAAGTTTTCCTTTTTTGGATCAATCAATATATTATAATACATAGCAGCATCTGCCTTAGCTGCCTCAAGATCCATGTCTATAAAGAAACCACATTCCCTTGGGGTCGCTCCAGGGATATCTCCCTGATATTCGGAAACATAATCGAAAGTTCTTTCAAGTAATGGCAGTATATCTTCGGGCATTAAATCCCCAAGCATAATTAGATAAAACCCAGTGCGGCAACCCATGGGTCCAAAATATATTATCTTGTGTCCCCACATTTCATCGTTTCTAAGATAGGTAGCTGCCAAATGTTCAATCGCATGGACTGACCCTGTTTCCATCACCGGTTCGTGGTAAGGTCTCTTCATTCTCAAATCAAAGGTTGTAAGTATCACATTGCTCAGAGCGTATTTACAGGAAACAAATATGCCCGACTTCATCTTAAGATGGTCCACTGTAAAACTTGGTATCGTATCCATATATCACCTCTTCAATAATCTTTATTATATTAAAGTAGCGTTATATTTTCAAGTCTTTATACCTTGCCCATTTTCAAAAGTCTATCACCTTTATTTTACTCTTAAATAGAAACTCTTTTTCATGATTCAAAAAAAGGCATCCTTTCTCAGGATGCCTCTAAATAATAAATAACTTTTAGTTTGTCTTATTGTCCAGGTGCAACTTTGTTTATTACTTTGTACCTTGGATAAAGCCTTATATCAAACCTAAACGAATCCTCCGGCTGAACTTCATAAAGAAGAGCTTCATCCACACACCAAGCATCGAACTCATAATAGCAATAGTCTGAATTAAAATATTGCCTTCCATTGTTTTCACCAGCTGGTTGATATCTTTGAGTCCCGACAAATGAAAGTTGATAATTAGGCTTTTGTCCCCCTCCAGTTCCCGTTAAAACAACTGTAGAAATTTCATCACCCGGGTCCACAGTATCTGTTTCATGTGATGCCCATGTTGCTTGTTTTGTAGGTATTTCTTGTATTTCCGAGCTTAAATATACAACCTCGGGCGTTCCACCCCACTGCTTTTCAATATCGTAATAATCTGTGAAATCCGAAACTTTTTTAAATTCCACCTCAATTTGGCCACTCATATGTCTAAATACTTTTTCATGTTCATTTAATAATCTTGACAAGGCCCAGTTTAAGTCATATGTCCTCTCACACTCCAAGCGTTCACCTAATTCATTATCATACATATGAGTATCAGACCCATCATAAGGGTCATCCTCTCTTCCGCATTCATCATCGGTCCCGCCACAATCCCATACTCTTTTGATTAGCTGGTCTTCAAAATATTCATCGACATAGTAGTCTCCTTGGGGGTTATATCTTTCATAATCTATTGAAAGAGTTTGGGCCATATTTGATGCAATGCCAGGCCAATCCGCAGCGTTTGCCCGAGTAATCTGTGATTCAATATCGGTTCCAGAATAATTTGCGTTTAGATTAACATACATCGCCTTAGTCCGTCCCAGATCTTCTATCTTTTCTTCAACAACCCCTTGCTCTTCAATTTCAGGAAATTGGTTTATAAAAGCATCTTTTTCTTCAGTGTAAATATACACATGATCAAAATATTGAAAGGCTCTTTGAAGTTTTCTTCTGTTAATAACCTGCTCCTTTTTGTTATCTTGAATAGCTCTAACATAATCTGCGCTATATGATTTGATCTGATATTGTAAAAACTTTATCAAATCAGAGGAGGTTATTGTATCATGCGTAATTGTATAGTGTTGGCTTTCGAGTTGCTCATATTGAAGCATAACTTCCTTTATTGCATTAATACCTCTTTGTTCTTTTTGTGAATCTGTTAAGCTGTTCCAATCAGTATTTCTTTTGTTGTATTGATTCACGTTATCATATACTCCCGTATATTCATAGTTTACATCAGAAATCTTCAAGCTTTCTGCAAATCCAAGGGCAAGGCCATCTATCATTTCATCCGTATACGTGACCTCACTATTTGCTGCATAACCTATTCCGGTTAAATATTCAACAGAATCTGTGTATACTTCCCTGTCTCTAGCCTCCTGAAGGGATTGAAACTCGTATTGAGCTGTGTAATATTTATTGTAGAAAGAAGCTGAATATCTATATGCTTCCCTATAGCTTCTTCTGTCGTACTCGGTAAATCTTACAGCAATATCAACCCCTTTTGAACTTGAACCGTCAATTCCATCAGTAAAATAGTCTTTGTGCCCAAGAAATAGGTAGTCTTCATATTCTGTCCTTGAGCCAACCATAACAGAATCATCAAAAACTTCGTGTTCTTTTTTCTCATATTGGTAAGTATAACCATATAGAGTCATTGCTTTTTTTCTGTTATTGCTACTTGCCCTCCAATAATTTTCTGAGTTGGTGGGTAAGGTTAAATCTGCAAAAGCAAGAAAATATGAAAGAGTTCCTATATCAAACAGCTCTTCTCTCATATAGTCTTTAAATTCATCAGTATCTATGAGATTATTATCTGGAGTATCGTCTCCTAATGCAAATAATCCTAACGCCACCTGATTCGCCTTGTAAGCAGGGATCATTACCTCGCTTACAACTTGGATTTGATGGTTCATGTATTCCATCTGAAATCTTGCAAACATATCAGCTTCATTGTCAAAAATCTGATAAATTTCCGAATTTATTTTACGCTTTTTAAATTTTGCAAGATCTTCCCAGAATTCTTCAGTCTGCCCATACGCTTTAGTATTGTCTCCGTCTCCGTCTGTCAACTTATAATCATCGAAATTATCTCTAATATCAGATATTTCGTCAAGGTTGTCATAGTCTAGTATCGCACTTCCGTCCCCTCTCGTCAGGGGGTATTTATCAAGGTCTCCCTTTTCAAGCTTATCATAATCACTATCATCTCTGGTAATGTATTCCACCAGCTCTATCATTCTATCTTCATCTATTCCGGCAAGAGCCATACGTTCAATTATATCTTCTGCCTCTGAATAGCAAAGTATTTTCGTAACTGTCGTCGCATCGTCTTCGATCCAATTATCGTCATCGTCAAAATATGGCTTTTCAAAGGCATAATAATTATCGTTTGACCATTCAGAATCACCCCTGTAATCATCTCTGGATTCTTGTTGCTTATCGACAATCTTTTGAGTCTGCGTGGCCAACACTGTCGGGGCATAAATTTTCTTAGGCACAGTTAAATATTCCTCCTGTCCACAATCCAGAAGGTCTGGCAAAATAGCAACTATTGCCTGATTATTGTTGTTAGTAGGTGGTGCGGGTGGTTTACAGGCTGCCATACTAAAAATTACGGCAATTGCTATGATTAAAACTGCGATAGTAATAATTCTCTTTCTCATTTTGCTCTCCTTATATTTAGCTTTCTTTAAAGAGTTTCCATCATATATATTTTAAATCACATTCATGTGCTTTTCAATATTGTCTTTCCTAATTGATATTTGTCCAGTAATCCTTATATACCATTACCTGCTAGTATTCTATCATATCTTTAAATTTTTATCCTTAGTCTCTAATTTCCCCTATACCGACTTATTGCAACTAACGCCTTACCAAAGAATTGTATATCATGGAGCCACTCGCAAATAACTGCGATACGGAGTCCAAAATGAATTGTTAGTATACGAAGTTAGTGCATTCAGATTTGGAACATTTATTGTTGTGATCCCCTGAAGAACATCTCCTCTTCCTAAACTACAGGGGGTAGGGTTAAGCATAGTTAAAGAAGTAATACCACTTCCATAGAAAGCATTCGTACCAATATGAGTAACATCTAGAGGTACTGAATACTCACCGTCGGGGGCAATTCCCTTGAAGAATAGCAGTCTAATATTATCATCATTATTGCCAACGATGTAGGCTGTATTGTTTGAAAGCAAATTGAACCAAGAAGTGCCTTTAAACGCATCTATTCCAGTTTCCTCAATCCATCCAGTTAGTGTAACGCTCGAAAGGGCAGTGCATCCATTAAAAGCGTTATTTGGTATCTGAAGCCAGTTGTTTAAAGCGGAGAAGTCGACCGAAGTAATAGATGTGTTTCCAGTAAATACATTCTTTCCAATGAAATTAATGCCAGCGGGAATTATCACTTCAGTATCGCTTGAAATATATGCCAACAACCTTGTGTTGTTTAGAATTATAAACTTTGTGTTCCCGTTGTTGACTGAATAATTAGCGAGCCAAGGAGTTCCTTCAAAAGCAGATATTGCAAGTTCTTGTAAAGAATTATTCAGTATTACATTCTCCAAAGAAGTACATCCTACAAACTCACCGTTTGCAATCGAAACGGTTTGAGTTGCACTAAAGCTTATTGACTGAAGGGAGGTGTTCCCCTTGAAAACGTAACCATATACACCAATCAAATTACTCGGTAGCACTATTGAGGTAGAAATCCCATTATATGCAAACAACTTGTTGTTGTAATGGGCAAATTCGCCCTTTCCAATCAACCATAAAGTACCCTTGAAGGCATTTTCGCCTATATAAGCTTTACTTGGCAAGGTAACGCTGTTCAATGAGGTACAGCCACTAAATGAGTTTTCTGGGATTATGAACTCGTTTTGACTTGTTGTATTAAATCTAACGCTAGAAATTGACTTATTGTTCGTGAATACTCCATATGCCATAGAAGTGATGTTCGACGCTATTTCGATATTTGTATTCCTTCCAATGTACATTAGGAGTTTATTACCCGCAGAGATGAATAATGAAGGAGAATTATCTATCCAATATGTGTTATAGAAAGCTCTATATTTCACTTCCCGTATCCAATCTGTAAGGTTTACTGTTGTAAGGCTTACACTTCCCTTGAAAGCTTTTGATCCGATTGTAATTTCAGAGGTTCTATTTGCAAAAGATAAAGAAGTAATATTCGAATTTTCAAAAGATAAGTCTGCGATCAAAGATACATTTGACGGGACAGTAATGTCTGAATCAATCCCTTCATAGCCCAACAAAATACCATTAATTACTACATATCCATCGTTGTCAGAGGCAAGTGCGGAATAATACAATGTATTCCTGAATGTATGGGCACCAAGCGTTTGAATTAACCCTACGTTAATTACCGAGGCTAAGCTTGTACAGCCATAAAAAGCATAATCCTCTAAAGAAACTGGATTAGCATCAAAAGCCACACTGACTATGGAAGTATTCCCTTCAAATACATAGCGAGGAACAAAACTCACAGAGGAAGGAATTATCACATCTGTTTCCAAGTCTTTATACCCAACCAATATTCCGTTTACTATTACAAAATCATCAAGGTTATTATCAAACCAAGGTGTGCCCAAAAATGCATCTTGTCCAATCGAATTAATCAATGAATTAAAGGTTATGGAGGATAACGAAGTTGCCCCAGAAAAAGCTTCTCTAGGAATAGCTTGAATCAATGTTTGAGATAAATCAAGAGAAGTAATAGAGGTGTTATTTCTGAAAACATCCCCTGTTAATCCTTTTACCGAAGAAGGTAGCGTTACGGATCCACCTAGGCCATTGTATTTGATTAAATAACCATTTCCTGCAAGAACAAATTCAGCAGTTTTTGATGTGAACCATGGCGTTTCTTCAAATGAATTCTCACCCATAGTAACATTCGCGCTTAACTCCACTTGAGTAAGTGCAGTACAACCACTGAACACATAGTCCGGAAGGAAAAGCCCTTTATCCAATGTTACTCTTGTTATTATCCTGTTGTTTCTGAAAGTCCATTCACCAATTTCAGTTGTTTGAGAGGGAATAGTTACTGTTGTTCTCGTACCTACGTATCTTATTAGCTTGTATTCCTTCGTATATGAGTCCTCATATACAATGAATCCACCATTTGATCCTGTTTGGACTAAACTTAACCAAGGAGTATTCAGAAACGCCTGAGAGTCTACATAGTTGACACTTTCTGAGAGTTTCACCGATGCGAGCATAGTGCAATTGGCAAATGTATTAGCTTCGATAGTATCTATTACTGAATACTTATCAAATTCCAACGAAGTAATTACGTTATTTCCAGCAAAAACATAAGGATAGATTTTTTCAACTTCTTTAGGAATATATACTGATTCAGAAGTGCTCCTGTATGCTACAAGCAAGCCATTAATTATTACTAACCCTGTTTTGTTTTCCAGCCATAGAGTATTCTTGAAGGCATCCTGTCCAATAGAGTTAACCGATAACGGAATATTAGATATATCTTCTAATTTCAAACATCCAGAAAATGCACCCGGAGGAATTTGTGATAATGTTGACCCTGGTCCAAATTCAACGCTTACTATATCCTCGTTTCCTCTAAAAGCATCTGCACTAATGGAAGTAATTCGGTAATCTATGAATACATTGGGAGATACTCCCTTGTATTTAATAAGTACGCCTGCAGGATTTGCTCCGCCCGGAGTAACATAATCGTTCTGAACGTCATCAAGCCATTTAGTTCCAGTAAAGGCATCCCTTCCTACAGTTTGCAAGCCGGTAGGCCAAAGAATTTCTTCAACAGAGTACCATCCATTAGCATATTCACTTACTATATCGGTTACACCGGTAGTGAAAGCTAAAGTAGTAATATTAGGCAAAATATCATTTCGTCCAATCAGCGTTTTGATTGGGAGACTACCATCAGAATTAAAGGCAAAAACCGATGGAATGGATAGAAGATTGTACATATCATTAGCTGAAATTGATGCTCCTGACTCTAAGATAATTCTCGGTGGGTCAGTAACTGCACCGAGCGTTACGGAATAAACCGATGAATCAATTGTGTAAGGTCCAGATCCGGTATGTTTATAAACGACATATTTCCCATCCGCCCTTAAAGCCCTGTTAAGATTGAATCCCGTATTTGTAAAGGCATCTTTCCCTATTGAAGAAATGTTGGGCGTGAAAACTGAATATTCGTTAAGAGGAACACTAGTAAGAAGATCGCATCCATAAAAAGCCTCTTTACCAATATGTTGCAAGATTGACGATGCTCCACCCCAAGTAATAGTATTCAAATTTTCCAGATCTTTAAAAGCCCCATCGGCGATTATTTTAACATCTGCGGTGAGTTCAATTGTTAATACGTCTGGGTCCCCTAGATACTTGACTACAGTCTTTCCCTGAGTATAAGTGCCTTCAAGTATCAAAAGGCCGGAGGGATTCATTGTAAATTGAGTCCCGGTAAAGGCACTTTGTGCAACAGTTCTTAAGGAATCGGGGGCATTAAAGTTATTGAACCCGGTGCATCCATAAAAAGCATTATCCATAATTGTGTGAGCTTTGCTTCCTTGTTCGAATCTTAGGGTTGTAAAAGTAAGAGAACTTGACCATGTCCATGACCCCGGAGATCCTGAAGCCATACTGAATGCTCCCGTATTTATTATCTGTACATTTGCGGGAACATTTATGGTCGAAGAAGTGCCCTTGTATTTATACAAAACCTTATCAGCGGCGACAACAAAGTCGCTCCCATAACCAGAAATATAATAATTTTGGAACCATGAAGTATCTTCGAGGGAGTTTACGCCCAAAGACTCTATGGAAGCAGGAAATGCCACTTGGCTAATATCTGTCCAACCGCTTAACATTTCATCTACTGTCGTTAAAGCTCCATCTATTACTTCAATAGATATAATAGATTCCGGACGAAGATTTAAATCTTGCGGTTCCCCAACCAGTACGATTTCAAGAAGATCATCGAGAGTAACTGAACCAAGGTAGTTGACTTTATATAACCCCGTTTCATTAATTAGTGATGTAATTTCTTTTCCTGAAATCTCCCTATTTAAAATATTCTCTGACTTATTTATCGTCAACTCTTCTAAATATGCAAGATTTGAGAAAGTATTTGGAGTAACTGAATCGTCTATATTTATCGAAACAGAACTAACCCCTGACATAAACACATTGTTGCCTAAAGAGATTATTGTGTAATCGTTAATATCATGAGATATCGTATCAGGAATTATAACTTCCGGAGACTCTCTTAAGGATACTTGTGGGTATAGCGAAACAACTATTGAGTCTCTGTTATAACTTGGAGTATCGTCTGGGATATCGTAAGTGATATAAGAGTCTCTCAACCAATTTAGAGTTGATTGTGATTTGTCTCCTGCGAGGGTCGTTATAAGGTAGCTACGCATTCTTACTTCAAGAAGAAGGTTCCCTTCTATGCTTCTCTTAAATGATCTTTGAATCTCTTTAGTAATAAGAGGAACATCTGGTTCAATTTTTGGGGCAAATGTTAGCCATCCAGTTATATCAGCTTGATAATCAGATAATCTTTCTCCTTTGACGAAAACCTCTCTTCCATCCCCTACAGTGAAACTATTCTGTTCAACAGATGGAATTTGAGAGGAATGAGCCAAAAAGACTTTTGTCAGCCAAGGAGAATCAGCAAAGGCATAAGCCTCTATTGTTTGAACATTATCGGGGATATAAACGACCTCTATATGTTCGTTGTTTTTGAAAACTCCGTATCCTACCGTTTTAACAGAGGAAGGTAAAGTTAAAACATTGTTGACACCCTTGTAGTCCACTAGTATGCCATCTAAAACGACGATGAAATCCTGCTCTATCGAGTTCATCCATCCCGTTCCAGTAAAAGCTCTTTCCTTAATTGATTGTAACAATATGTTTCTTGCAGAAATTAACGCTGCATCAAGCTCCGACTCAAGAGGTGTTACTATTAATTCATCTCCGGAAATGCTTAGTATATTGATATTTGTAACGTACTCGCAATCTTCCAAAAATGCAGATTCCACTACTTCCTGTCCAACAAGTATATTTACGGTATTTATGTGCGATGGGAGAATCCTTGTTCCTAATACATCTTTAATACTGTACCCTGAGGCAGAGGAAATAGAAGTCATACTTGGATTAGACAGAAGTAGCGAGTACAATAAATCATCATCTGTCTTAACAGAAGCAAAATTCGGGGCAGAAATTGAAAGAGTAGCCAATCTGGTGATTCCCGCAAAAGCAAATGACTCTACAGTGGCGGAGATATTGAGGCTTAAATTTGTTGTAGCTCTTGAAAGAGCATTGTCCGATATCTCTGTAACAACACCTTCCAAGTTCTCTGGGACAAAACAATTAATCGAATTACCAAAGAATTTTATAAGCTTAATCCCAGCAACTGATCCTTCACTGTATATCCACTTTCTATTTTCGTCAAGTTCATAGCTAATGGACATTCCGGTTTCATAGTTAATTCCGTATCCTAGTGAAATAGCCAGATCGTTATAACTTGCCTTCTGAGTTCCATCTAATCCATTATCTACAAAAATCTCAATTCCTGGAACCGATATGCCTCCTACAACTCTTCTCAAGGTATTTGTTAGAAAATCAGCCCCCCTTAGAGGAACTTCAGTTGTCCCAAAAATTGCCAAAGTCCCCAACTTGGACGCAGATTCAAAAGCATAATTCCCAAAACTGATAAATCCATCTGGGACAGCAACAACTTCCAAAGATGAACAGTACCTAAACGCACTCTCTCCGATATATCTTAACGATGAATTCTCTATATCCTCTGGAATTACATGCGTAATTTGAGTGTTTCCATAAAAAGCTCTCGAAAGAATTCTCTTTACGCTTGATGGAATCATAACAACTGGAGAAAGAGAAGCGTGTTGTTTGAAGGTATACAAAATACCATCTCCAACAATAACTGATCCATAATCTCTGTCTTCCAGCCACTTGGTACCTTGGAAAGCATTTAGACCTATTGTTGTAATAGTTGAAGGCAATCCTTCCACCATAACCTCAATATCTTCTTCATCCGACACATAAAAATCTTCAAGTTGATAACATCCGCTAAACGCATCATTCCCAATAGAATTGAGCGTGTAATATGGGCTAGATTCATTTGTCTTGAAATATATCTCCCTAAGGGATGTACATCCTGAAAATGCATTTTCCCTAATATCTTGAATGCTGGTATCCATACGAACTATTTCGATTGAAGCACAGTTCAGGAACATATTAGCAACAATATACTCATCTTTTTCAATAATTTCCACTTCTTTTATTTTAGATGGGGGATAGCCTTGAAAGATGTCAATGAGGGGTTTTGAAGAAGATACGGAAAACTTATTTAAGTTTGCCCCACCATTATTATAAACATATGCTAAATCAAAATTTGATATAGGAACGGTGTTGTTAATGACTCTCAAGGTTATGTTGTTAAGTTGTGTTGCCCCTGAGAAAGCATCCCGTTCAAATTCAACAGAAGACTCAAAAGTAACTTGAAGGACTCTTGGGTCAAAGATGAAATCTGCCATTCTGGATACATTGTATTCATCGTCAGAAAAATAAGTCAGGACTGAAGAAGGCACTGTAACAAATTCACTGTTTCCAAGATACTGAACTAATTTAATACTTGTTCCATCAAAAACAAACGACCAGTCTCCATCGACGGAAACATTTTCTATATCGATAAGTTTTCCTTGATCATACAATTGGTGCCAGTTTTCATTAGCCCAAGAACTTCCGGAAGCATATCTTGAGACATCTGGAACATATACTTTTAGGAAAGAATAGGAACTGTCCTTTCTGAAAAATACATCTTTACCTAAATTAATAGGTGACACTGTATCAAAGTAAACCTGTGCTAATTTAACATTATTTGCAAAAGCCCCATCCCCAATGGAAGTAACTGAAGAAGGTATTTGAACGACGGTAAGCGAACTACATCCAAAAAATGCGTTTTTACCTATGGAAATAACACCCTCGGGAATCGTGATGTTTTCAAGAGAAGTGTTTCCATAAAAAGCAAAGTCCCCTATGCTTTCCATTTCTGTACCAGCTTTATAAGTGACATTGGTAAGGGAAGTACATCCGTTAAAAGCATTCGTAGTGACAGATCTAACGAAAGCGGGTATTTCAACCGAAACTAACGAAGTGCAGTTTTCAAACGCATTATTAGCTATTTCTGTTAACGTGTTGGGCAATTCTATTGAAATCAATCCTGCTGCAAGAGTTGGATTAGAATATAAAGCACGGTATCCTATGCCTATTACTGGCAAATTATTATAGTAATTGGGAATCCTTACATTCGATAAAGAACTCTCAACATTAGCCATCGATGATACAATGTATCCGGTTCCTAGATCATTTAGAGTGAATGTTATTCCTGGAGTTGGATTGACTGTCGCACTTTCCCATTTAGCGTACACTGTATAGTCTGATGAAAGAGGCTGATATGCTTTCCCTCCCTGAGTGTCCCACCTTGTCTCAAATTCTGGTTCGTTATACCACCCTAAAAATACAAATCCAGACCAGGTAGGAGATTGGGGAATTGCCGGAACAGTACCATATTGCGCTACAAAGTCCGCTGGCTCTCCAAAGACATTCTCAGGGTTTGTTGAAACATTAAATGTGACGGTGTATTGATTAATTAAATATCTAGCAGCAAAATCGCTGTCTTCTCCAAATACATGCACCATCTGACCTGGCAAAGCAATAGACTTTACGTTAAGTGGCAAATTATTTGCCGCTACATCTATCCACCCTACGCTTTCATCCATCAGCATGCTACCACACGAGTTCTTCCAGGACTCAGTTCCGAGTCCAGGATTTACTGGAGGATTTTCTCTATAAATCTCATCCTTAAATAAAATTAGTTTACCTTCTGTGTAGTAATGTGTACCTGTTTTTGTGGTGTTGTTGTTTGTTATAACCCAATAAGAGACATCGTTTACAATCTTACGCTCAATTGAATACCTGGCTGTATTCCAACCAGTAAATGTGTACCCTGTTCTAATAGGATCTAATATATTTCCTCCGCTTCCGAAAGTGTAGTAATCATTAAAACTTTCAGTAGTAGAAAAGTTCTCTAACTTTTGAGTTTCATCATATCTGTTCGAAACTGTAAGAATGTAACTCTTAATGGAATAAACAGGCTCCAAAGTAATGCTTTGCGTAATTGGATTCATACTTCCGCCGATCGGAATTACAACCCTCCAACCAGTAAACGAGTATCCTTCTTTTTCTGGGCGTGAAATTCCTAATCCGTTAAATATTGTTTCCGCATTTGACCCATATTGTACCGATGGCTCCTCATGAAGCACTTGATTGAAAGCGTCCCTCCAAGTAACCTCAAATGTTTTAAACACAAACACAGCGTTAAAAGTCATATTTGAAGTAACTGGTTGTTCTATCGGAATTTCTGGCTCCCATCTAACAAAAATTTTGCCGACGCCATCAAGGTAATTTTCTATATATTCTTGAGAAGGAAGTTCCCTTGCTGAGTTGTATTCAATGTCTGTAGAATAAGTGTACTGAGCATCTACAACATAATCCACCTTGTAAACAAGTTTTACATATTGAGGTCTAACAAACAAATTTTCCCTGATTTGCGTATTATTCCAGAAGTTCATGCCTGCCTCATCAGTGAATACTCCTCCTTCATATAAAAACCATTTAGCTGAATGGCCTAATTTTTCCGGAATAGCCGGCAATGATGTCACTTTACCACCATCCACTATGGAATAAAGGCCCCCTGAAACCAAACTTCCATACTCATCTTGGAATTGAACTTCCCATATGTTAAGCCAATTTGCGTATAAGTTAATGGAAGTTTCCTGTTTTATTAAATTGGTATCTAAATCCCATTCTGAGGAAAGTATTTCATCCGAATACCATCCTTCAAACTGATGTCCTTCGTAAGAAGGAATAGGTTGAGACAAAGCAATTAAACTATCATATAAACCGGCCAAAGAATAGTAGTTTAACCCAGTATCTTCATTAACATAATTACCCCTTGGATATACGTTAATGTTTACCGTTTTGGGTTCATAAAGTGGATAAACTTTTAAATTCCCCGAAATAAATGCATAATCTTCCCTCCATCCGACAAAGTTATACCCTGTCTTTAAAGGACTTATTCCCGGATCAGTTGCAGCGTTTCCATAATCAATATTTTGAGTTTGAAGTACAGTCCCGTTTTCCGAACAAAACTCTACAGTATAGTTATCTATTGTAAAAATAGCCACAACTTTCAAATCGCTTATTACCGGATTAAAAGCAGCATCATCTATATCCCAGGTGGAAGAATATCCCGTAATCCTGGGAGATTCTGGTTTTGTTATATTTCTGTTTTCTCTGACAGGAAACCTTGAGTAAACTTTATACTCAACATCCTCCCCACCCTCGTTGTATTCCTTTGTTTCGGTAAGATCGGGGAAATACGAAGAAAAATCTGGATCAATCAAGAAAAACACTTGGTACTCTCGAATCCATTTTGCGTATAGTGTAATGTCCTTATCGACTGTTGTAAGAGAAAAGTTCCATTCGACAGTGCACCCTATATCCTTATACCAACCATCGAAAGAATACCCTGCTCTAATAGGATCTTCCGCTGGCTCATCTATTACATTCCCATGTATGACATTTTCCAAAGAATAATAAATTGGGGTAGTGGTTTCATAGTTAACATTAAAGTTAATATCATATTCTTTGCTGATATATACCGCTTGTACAGTCAAATTGCTCACTATATTGTTGTATGATACATTCCATGTCCCTGAGTATCTAGTGTTGTTTATAAAGTTTGGAGGATTAATCGAGTTAATTTCCCCTGAATATGCTGGGTCGGTACTCATGTCCGTTCCATAAGGCACATTGTTAAAAGAACGTAGTCTCTGAAGAGTAATGCCATCCGTATCCATATAGCAAAAAACAACTTGGAACGTTTTTATTGTGTATACACTTTGAGTTGTAATGTTTGACTGAACATTTGTAAAAACTAACCTGTCCCAGGCCCCTACCTTGCCCTCTATTTCGGGCACAGATGGGACACTACTTAGTGTCTCTCCCGATTTAACATATCGAATAATTGGTGTAAGGTCATCTCCCTCGGTAGGGAAAAAAGTAACTGTATAAAGCTTTGCCCATTTAGCATAGAGAACTGTGTCTGAGGTTATTTTATCAACACTGAAATTCCATCTGTTATTGAAGGTTCTTTCTTTATACCAACCATCAAAAGCATATCCTGCACGTACTGGGTCCGCGGGCAGAGTCGCCGTTCCATAGCTGGGAACCTCTTGTTCCTCGATTTCTTGGTTACCTTCCCCAGTGTCAAAAGAGAGGGTATATTTTACCGATGAACTTACAACATCGCTTACAGAAACAGTAAAAACGGTTTGTTTCCCTTTGTATTCTATTACAACTGAGAGACTTTCCTTAGGCTTATCACTCTTAAAATTCATTACCACTATATCTTGGCGAATATCTGTGAGAGCAACTGTAGATTCTACCCCATCGGTTCTTTTTATTATTATTTTTATGCCCGACAAATCTATTTCATCGCCAATATAGTAAGTAGTTTTATAATCGCTCGAGGGATCAATAGAAATGCTCTCGACACTAACCTCAGAACAAGCGGTTAAAAGAATTATCCCCAAAACCGCGAGTATAAGTATCAGTGAAACCGAAAGCTTTTTTAACATGTGGTAAACTCCATTAAAAAGGTCAAAATATATGTATAAGGCGCACGCACCCTTATTAACATAGTAATTATATATAATAGAGGCTGAAAAATCAACATATATTAGAGGCAGAATGAGTGTATACCTGGTGAATTTTAATAAAACACAAAATAATAAATATCATATTTTACTTTTATGATAAGACTTTTTTGCTCAATAAGCATCCCTCCATTTTCTTTCCACGCTGAAAAGTACAACACTTCCTACGAGAAACTAACTAAATATCTCAATTAATTAGAACTCTGCCAAATAAATTTTTTGGGAAATCGACTCATCGTTTTCAAATTTTTATTCTAAAGCGTTTAATCTCAAGTTGTTTTATTTCACCATTTTTTGTATCATTATAAAAAAGTGGGATAATTGATTGTTACTTAAGAGACCTTCAAAAAAACAGATAGACGAGTTAATAACACTGCATAAAACTTGCTTTAATGATGGAGACTTCTACATAGATTTTTTTATGAAGAATAAGCTCAAGAAGGCAGACTGCTTTGTAAAAATTGAAATGGACGGAACAATATCTGGTGCCTTGTACGCAAGACCAACAAGGTTCAAAAGTTTTAATCAAATTATAAAAATCCCATTTATTACCGGAGTGGCAACTCATCCGCAATTCCGCAACCGGGGCATTGCCTCCTTTTTACTTAATGAGGCTTGCGATTACTACACAAGGAAAAATTTGCCCTATGTCATGCTGTACCCCTTCAACCATGACTTTTATAGAAAGCAAAAATTCCAAACTGTAAATTATTTTTATAGACCATTCGATAAATTCTCAAACGAAGAAAATCCTCTTAATTTTGACAATCTAGTGGAGAAATTTAATTGTATTTTTCCTAAAAATTTTACGGCAGAAAAACTAAGTATTACGGATTTCTATGCTTGTAAAAAAATTTATGATCGTTCTTTAAAAACCGAACCGTTTTTCCAAATTCGGACAAAATCATACTTCAAGATGCTTTTGACGGAACATTTACTAGACGGCGGTTCGGGAATACTTATTAGATACTTTGGGCAACCATACAGCTATTTATTGTTTTCCGATGAGGGGATTAGGGAGATGCTTTTTCCCCTAAAATTGTCTGATGATATATTCTCTCTATTCTCAGAAATTATACCCTCTCTTGAATGCCCCATTAACTTCCGTAGCCGCTCAAAGGATGATATTTTTAACCCCGTTATCTCCTCCGATTTAGAGTACTGTATGGCCAGAATCTGCAACATAAATAAAGCATTTAAAATCGCAAGTTATGACAAAAGTTGCGAAAAAAAATTGTGTTTTAACCTTGATGACACTTTTATAAAAATATTTGTAAGAAACAAAAAAGCATTTTCTGTAAAGCTTTTTAAACCAAAGGACCTTCCAAGAGAATTAAGTGATGTTAAGGATAAGAATTTTATTTATATTCCTACCACAAAAGAAGAGTTAGTCGCAGGTTTGCTTGGCAATGTAAACTTTAATCCGCTTTATAAAAACATATTTTATGTGTATAATATTTTAATGTATGAAAAGTATTAAGGAGATTGGGAATGGCTAGAGAGATTAATTTAAAGCGTGAAAACAAAATTTTATGGATTGTGATTGCATCCATTCTATTGGTTGTTTTATCCTCCAGTTTAATTCTTTTTTCTGTATATTATTTCGACAACTATAGTAAGAACCCTACAGTATCTTCATCCGCACAAAATATTATCCTACTTATCGGCGATGGGATGGGAGAAAAACATATTGAAGTTGCAAAACTTTACGAAGGAAAAGAATTAACTATGACCTCAAAGTTTGGCTCATCAGGAGAGCTTATTACTAGGTCTCTTACACCTGGAGCGACGGACAGCGCTGCTGCAGCTACTGCTATGGCAACTGGAAAAAAGGTTGGGAACGGAAGAATCGGTTATTATTCTGGTTCAAATTTAAAAAACTTTGCCGAGTATTCTCAAGAATTATATAAAAAAACCGGGGTTGTCACCACAAAATCAGTTACAGATGCTACCCCTGCCGCATTCTCTTCACACGTAAAAAAACGTAGTCAACAAGAGGAGATCGCCCTTCAACAGATTAGAAATTCAAACCTAGATGTATTATTTGGATTGGGACAGTCTTTTTTCTCACAGTATGAAGAGGAAATTGATAATGAAACTAGAGATTATTGTGTGAGTTTCTCCGAACTAGCTCAAACTCAAAAGGAAAAAGTTTTTTGTATACTTCCAGATGACGGGATCAGCACTATTGGAAACGACAGAACACTTGCTGTACTGACTGATAAAGCATTGGATATTTTAAGCAAAGATAATGATCAAGGTTTTTTCCTAATGGTCGAGGGAGCCAAAATTGATACTGCTAGCCACGAAAACAATATCCAATCCATGATTAATGAACTTACCGCATTTGATGATGCGGTTGCTGTTGCTCTGAATTTCGCTTCCTCAAACCCAAACACCACAGTATTAGTGGTTGCTGACCATGAAACAGGTCGCATAAAAATTCCGGCTAACCCCGAAGCCCAGGATATTTCGGATGACTGGTATAGCACGAAGAATCACACTATCAGAAATGTACCTTACTATATTTATGGGCCAGGGACAGGTGAGCTTCCCTCAATAATAGATAACAGTGATATATTTGCAGTAATGTGCCAACTATTTGGAATAAATTCTTTATGATTGAGGGATAATATGAAAGATAATTTAATTATTAATGCACAAAAATGGGCTGTAAAACTGGGTTTTTCAGAAGAATGGTTAGCAAAAATTGCCGAGTTCACACCAGCCGCTGAATTAGTACCTTTTGATCCTAAAAACAAAGTGCTTTTTGAAAAGAAAGACATGATGCTAAACCTAGTCTGCTATTTAAACTATTGTGATCTCGCTGAGAAATTCTACCAGGAAAAAGGCATATCTGAGAGAATTTTAATTGACACACTATTGGATATTAGGATATGGGCTTATAGATACAAGGAAATCTTCGGGGGATACGGAGTAAAAGAGATTAACTGGCTACATAATAACATTGAATGCAATTTATTCAGGATAGGCAGATTGCAGTATAAATTTGGAAAATCTATGCTTTTTTCCTTCAAATACCGAATGAAACTAGCAGAAAACATTTTAGAAATCCATATCCCCAGAGGAGATAAACTTCAGTTTAGTGAATGTATAGAATCTTTTAAAGAGGCAAAGATTTTCTTCGCCACTTTCTTTCCAGAATACAAATATAGACATATTACTTGTGGTTCATGGATGCTGGACAATAAGGTTCTTCCTAAAATATTGTCTCCCGAATCAAATATTATTTCCTTTCAGAATGCTTTTAATGTTCTTGTTACAGTCCCGTCAAGAGACTGCATTCGATTTGTTTTTGGAGAACACAAAAACAAAAAGAATCTTGATGATTTTGAGCCAAAGAATTCCTTCCAAGCAAAGCTAAAAGAGCATATTTGCTCGGGCAAACATAATTACATTGGCTATGGTTTATTAAAGGAAGATTTCAAACATTAATGATTAATATATGTTTTCTATCCCCGACTCATAATAAAATGGGCCGGTTTCCACATATTATTTTAAGAGAGGTTTTATGAAAGAGTTGTTAAATATTACAATTGGGAAGATGCTTGAACAAGTTGCAAGGAAATACCCCACTCGGCCGGCAGTAAAATATATAGAAATGAATTTTTCTCGCACATACTATGAGTTCAACAAGGAAGTTGATGAATATGCAAGAGGTCTTCTAGGTATGGGGTTAAAAAAAGGAGACCATGTGGCTGTTTGGGCCACAAACTACCCTGAATGGCTTGTTTTAATGTTCGCTACTGCACGTGTAGGTATTATATTAGTAACTGTCAATACCAACTATAAGGAGAGTGAGCTTGAATATATTCTATATCAGTCTGACAGCAAAGCTCTTTTCATTTGTGATGGAATAAAAGATATTGATTGCGAAAAGATTATTTTTAATCTATGCCCTGAGATTAAAACCTGTGAACTAGGAAAATTAAAATCTCATAAACTTCCCATGTTAAAAATGGTTATTTCATTTGATAATTGGTATAAAGGTTTATACAACTGGACACAAATTCCTTCTTACGGAGTGTTAATCGATAATAAGAGCTATAAAGAGTCACAAAAAAAAGTAAAACCTGATGATGTAATTAACATGCAGTATACTTCTGGAACCACAGGCTTTCCAAAGGGAGTTATGCTAACCCATTATAACCTTGTAAACAATGGAATGGCTATTGGGGATTGCATGAAATTTACATATCGAGATCGACTCTGTATTCCCGTACCCTTCTTTCACTGTTTTGGAATGGTGCTTGCAGTGCTTGCAAGCGTTACTCATGGAGCAACAATGATTCCTTTGCTGTGGTATACACCGATGAAAGTTATGCACGCGATTGAATATGAGCGTTGTACCGCTGTGCATGGAGTTCCAACAATGTTTATAAAAATCCTTGAGCATCGTGATTTCTCAAAGTATGATTTTTCCTCTCTTAGAACAGGCATAATGGCTGGTTCCCCCTGCCCTCCCGAGATTATGCAACGCGTTATTGAGAAAATGAATATGAAAGAGATTACTATCACTTATGGACAAACCGAAGCATCTCCCGCTTGTACAATGACCACCACAGAGGATCCTTTTGATCTTAAGGTGAACTCCGTTGGAAAACAAATTCCTCACATTGAGACAAAAATTGTCGATCCAGAAACCAATGTTGATCTCCCTAACGGAACCCCTGGAGAATTACTTGTCCGTGGATATAATATCATGAAAGGATACTATAAAATGCCCGAAGCCACCGCTGCAGCAATTGACAAAGACGGCTGGCTTCATACTGGAGATCTTGCAGTAAGAGACAACAATGGTTATTACAAGATCACTGGAAGAATAAAAGATATGATAATTAGAGGGGGAGAGAATATATTCCCCAAAGAAATCGAGGACTTTCTATATTCTCACCCAGATATCGTAGATTCTCAGGTTGTAGCTGTTCCATCCCAAAAGTATGGGGAGGAGGCATATGCTTTCGTGATTAAACGACAGAATTCAAAATTAACCGCGGAAGACATAAAGAAATATATAGCGGACAATATGGCAAGGCACAAAATTCCTTCCTATATTGAATTTATTGATGAGTTCCCAACTACAGGAAGTGGAAAAATTCAAAAGTTTAAACTTAGAGAGATGGCACGAAAAACCTTGGGAAGAGAAAACGATTCTTTCAAATTTGTGGACAAGGACTGATAATTATCAATAATCCCTTTACTAATTTCAAACAAAACATCTTAACTTTTTCGCTAAACAGTTTTGCATGCAAGAACCCAACTTTATGTGATTGCTCACTTATTTCGAAGTAAATAATGGATTAGTCGATTTAGATTGGTTTTTCAATATATACCATTGCAGTATCTTTCGGCAACTCATTTAGTACCCTTCCATCTATTTCATTCTTCAAATATTTGGGTAAAAATAGAGAGCTTTCAGATAAATTCACAATAGTTTTTAGATTTCCCCTGTCAATATATAGTATCTTTCCTTCACTACGCATAGATATATCAGAATCAATAAAACAACCCTTATATCTCTTCCTTAAGTCTCCAAGATTTCTGTAGTGTGAAACAATATCAATATCCCCTCCGGTAGTTGGAAATGTGCCTCTATTCATTGGATCTTCAAAACCTTGCATACCGGTTTCATCGCCATAATACACACTTGGAACCCCAGGTAAAACATATTGAAGAATTGATGCAATTTTTAAAAGATCTTTACCTCTTTTGTACTCTTCGGGATTCAAACGATAAATACTTCTTGAAAACTTCGTCTTTGGAGGATTATTTATACCAAGTTCAGTGAGGATACGAATGGTATCGTGTGAACCAAGTAGCGTCATGCATGAATTTAATACACATTTGGGGTAATTTTCACAAATATCATAAACTGAGTTGATGAAACTCTCTATATGTTTTTCTTTTAGTAACTCAATTATTGAATTTCTAAATGGATAATTCATAACCCCATCTAATTGGTTCCCTAACAAATATTTTCTCTTTTCTCCATAACTTTCTTTCGTGCTAGCATCTTCCCACACCTCCCCGATAACTGAGACCTCATCTCCATTATCTTTACAAGACTTACGTATTTTTTCTACAAATGCCGAGGAAAGTTCGTCAACAACATCTAACCTCCACCCCTTAATTCCCGTTTTTGTCCATTTTTCTATAACCCCTCCCTTGCCTGCTATCATATCCTGGAACTGATTCGAATTTCTCTTTATGGTTGGGACTACAGTAACCCCCCACCAACATTCATATAGGTCGGGCCATTCATAAAAAGTATACCAATCATAGTATGGACTTTGCTTTGATTGATACGCCCCGATGCTTGTATAATGATTTAACTTGTTAAAATAAATACTATCAGAGCCGGTATGGTTAAATACTCCGTCCAAAATAATACCTATGTCATTTCTTTTGCATTGCTCAATGAGTTCCTTGAATTCATCCTCATCCCCAAAAAGAGGATCTATCTTAAAATAATCTCCTGTGTCATATCGATGATTGCTTGAGCTCTCAAAAATAGGCGAAAGGTAAATAGAGGTAATCCCTAAAGATTTCAAATAGGCAAGCTTGGAAATAATCCCCTTGATATTACCTCCATAAAAGTCATCTGCTCGATAACCACTTTGATCTCCAATGGAGAGATTTTGGTACCATGACTTGAACACTCCCCGGATTGGCCTTTTATCGTCCTCCTTTCTACAGAAACGATCTGGGAAAATATGGTAAATTATTCCACCTTTAATCCATTCTGGGGTTTTAAAGTCACATTTAAAAACTGTTAATTGCCATTCAGGAAGCCAGTCTCCAATAAGAGCCTTTCCATCCCTTCCTCTTCCGACAAAAATAGTGCCTTCGTAGGTATATATTTCAAAACGATAATAGTATATGCCCGGATTATCTGCGGAAAAAGCACAAACAAATATATTATCTTCTTTGTCTTCTCCTAAAAATTTTAATGGAATAGTCCTTACAATACTCTCTTTTCTCAGGACTAAGCTCGCTCCAATAATTGATATAGATTTATTGATTGGAAACTTAATGCTTATAAGTTCTCTTTCAGAAACAGCCCCAAAAGGTTTTTTATATTCTGTTTTTCTAGAATCAAAAGAAAGCATGGTCACCTTTTAGAAATTTTTCGTAAGTAAGATTTATTTATTAGAACCTCGGTATTAACATAGTGTTTTAGAGATATAACTGGCTTATATGGAAAACAAATTCTATACCATAAGATATATAAATTTTGTTCTTAGTTATATTATTCAAGGTTCTCAAGAAAGCTTTCAAAAACACACAACAAATATCTATCTATCTTTATCTAATCTCCAGATTTTTGTTGCGTATTCCTCAACACTCCTATCTGCGGCAAAAAATCCCGATCTTGCTGTGTTTTTCAGGGACATCCGTTGAAATCTATATTTATCTTTATATGCAATATCAACAGCATCCTGTGCATTTACATAACTGTCAAAGTCAGCTAGTACGAAATATGGGTCAGCTTGGCCACATTTCCCTAGCGTCATACTATCTGCAATTTCTCCGAATTTAACCCCACATAGACCCTCTCTAAGTAGCGCTATGATATTTCTTATCCGCTCATCATGGGAGTAGTATTCTGTTGGATAATATATTGGGCGTAGCTTATCCACCTCATCGGCAAAGAGGCCGAAGATAAATATGTTTTCATCCCCAACTCTTTCATGAATTTCTACGTTAGCTCCATCCATTGTCCCTATTGTAACTGCTCCATTTATCATGAATTTCATATTTCCAGTTCCTGAGGCTTCCTTACCTGCTGTAGAAATCTGTTCACTGATTTCAGCGGCTGGCATAATAATTTCGGCTAAACTGACCCTGTAGTTTTCTAGAAATACTACCTTGATTTTTCCGTTAATCTGAGGGTCATTATTAACCATTTCTCCAATCATGTATATAAGTCGGATAATAAGTTTAGCCATGTAATAAGAACTAGCTGCTTTTGCTCCAAAAATAAAGGTCCTAGGAGTTATATCCAAGTTTGGATTTTCTTTAAGCCTTAAATACAAGTTTAAAATATTAAAAGCATTTAGTAATTGCCGTTTGTACTCATGCAATCTTTTTACTTGGACATCAAATATACTACTTGGGTCAACAGTTACGCCATTTGATTTAGATATATATTCAGCAAGCCTCTGTTTGTTTTTATATTTTATTTCCTTCCATCTATCTAAAACATCGTGATCTCCTTGAAATTTTTCTAATTTCTCCAAATGGCTTGCATCTGTAAGGAATTTGCTCCCAATCAATTCAGTTATAAAATCACTGAGTAAGGGATTGGCTTCAGCAAGCCATCTCCGGTGTGTAATTCCGTTTGTAACATTCATAAATTTTTCAGGAGAAATCTTGTAATAGTCTGCAAATATGGTTTTTTTCAAAATTTCTGTGTGCAAGGCAGATACTCCATTAACAGTATGAGAAGAAGCCAAACACAAATTTGCCATCCTTATTTCACCATCGGACATTATAGCATTACTTGAAATTCTCTCCCAGTCCCCAGGAAAAGCATTCCATAAATTAGTACAACATCTTTGATTAATTTCTTTTACAATTTGATGAATCCTTGGCAAAAGGGAAGAAAACAAGTTTTCAGGCCATGTCTCAAGAGCTTCTTGCATTACTGTGTGATTAGTATAACTTACTGTTTCTGTTACTATTTTCCAGGCATCCTCCCATGAATACCCGTAATCGTCCAAAAAAATTCTCATTAACTCAGGGATACAAAGTGTGGGATGGGTATCATTTATATGAATTGCAACTTTGCTAGAAAAGGAATCTAAGGATCCATTGTATTTTAGATGCTTATTGATGATACTCTGAATACTAGCTGAAACAAAGAAATACTGCTGCTTCAATCGAAGGCTTTTGCCTTCATAGTGATTGTCTGCGGGGTATAATACTTTAGATATAGCCTCAGCAATCGCCTTAGCTTCTATTGCTTTAAGGTATTCTCCCCGAGAAAACAAAGACATATCCAATTGAACTGGGGCCGTTGCACTCCACAATCTCAATACATTTACTGCATCACTATTGTATCCGCTAACATTAACATCATAAGGAACCCCAATAACCTCGGTAGCACCTTTATGTTCAATCTTTAATTTTCCATCTTCCCATTTTTCCTCTATATATCCTCCAAACTTAACAGAACAATGCTCACTTCGAGCATTGAACCACACATCCCCTTCCTTAAGCCATTCGTCGGGCATTTCCATTTGCCACCCGTCAATAATCTTTTGACTAAATATACCGTAATCGTATCTTAAGCAAAATCCACTGGCAACATAATTCCTTGCCGTTAAGCTGTCCAGGTATGCTGCAGCCAATCTTCCCAAGCCCCCGTTCCCGAGCCCGGCATCTGGTTCAATGTCCATCAGCTTTTCAATACTGAACCCCATATCAGATACACAATCAGTGGCAAGGTCAAGAATGCCTAAATTGTATAAATGATTCTTAAGAGATCTTCCCAAAAGAAACTCCATCGACATGTAATAAACTTGCTTAAGTCCTTTTTTCCTTACTTTAGCCTTAAAATCGACTCTTTTTTCTGTAAGAATATCTTTTACCACCATGCATAAAGCTCTATACATAATGTTATCTGAAGCCTCTTTGTATTTTAAACCAAAGTTTATCGCGAGCTTATTTTCCAAAAGCTCTCTAAATTCCATTTTGTTAATTTTAGCCATCATTACTCCTAGTATGCTCGCATAAATTTATAAGCCGTTTCCATTGCCTATATGCGTTATAATTATAATGTTTCGTACATATTTATGTATTGTTTTGCAGATTTTCTCCAAGAAAAATCTTTCCCCATAGCATTTCTTTTAATCGTTTCAAAGCCTTTCTTATCATTGTAATACAAGGATACTGCTCTATTCACGGCATCTAGCATATCACAAGCATCAAAAGTTTTAAAAGTAAAACCAACTCCTAACCCAGTAGTAGGATTATATGGTTCGACGGAATCCCTAAGCCCCCCTGTTTCTCTTACAATCGGAATTGATCCATATCTCATTGCTATCATTTGAGACAATCCACAGGGTTCAAATTTAGAGGGCATCAGGAACAAGTCTGAAGCAGCGTAAATTTTGCTTGCCATATCTGCTGAGAACGATATCGCCGCATTTAGTTTTGTCGGATATTGCTTCTCCATTTCTTTAATTGCATTTTCATATTTCCAGTCACCTGTACCTAAAATTACAAGTTGTACATCCAAAGATAAAATCTCATGTATAACTCTTAGAACTAGATCGATCCCCTTTTGACCGGTCAATCTTCCAACCATCCCAATCATAGGTTTATCGGCATTTTCTGGGAGGCCAATCATCTTTTGCAAAGCAATTTTGTTTTTTACTTTATTCGCAGGATCTTTACACGAAAAGTTGGTAAAAAGTGCTCTGTCAGTTTCCGGATTATATAATTCTGTATCAATGCCGTTCAGTATTCCGATGATTTTATACTGTCTTTCTCTCAAAATAAATTCCAAACCATAAGAAAAATAAGGGTCTAAAATTTCAGCGGCATAGGATGGAGATACTGTAACTACCTTGTTTGACGCCTCAATTCCCCCTTTTAGCATGTTAGCATCTCCTCTATATTCAACCAAAGGCGAATTCTTCTCGGGTATCCCAAAAACGTTATCGATAACATATTTGTCCATTCTACCCTGGAATTCGATGTTATGAATAGCCTGAACTGTTTTTATTTTTGAATATACTGTTTCATTTCTGTAAAAACTATCCAACATTACTGGAATAAGTGAGGTTTGCCAATCGTTACAATGTATTATATCTGGAGTAAATTTCATCAAAGGAATCAACTCTAAAACAGCTTTTGAGAAAAAAGCAAATCTTTCCCCGTCATCAAAATGTCCGTATAATCCCTTCCTTTTAAAGTAGTATTCGTTGTCTACAAAAAAGAATGAGACTCCTTTTTGAACATACTGAAAAAGCCCCGCATATTGCCGACGCCAGCCGAGAGGAACTGTAGTTGCCCCCAAGAAGCGCATATGACTTTTGAAGCTATTTGGAATATCTTCATAATATGGCAGAACCACCGATACTTCAATTTTCTCTTCTGCAAGTGCTACTGGCAGTGCCGCTGATACATCCCCAAGTCCGCCAGTCCTAATAAAAGGACCTGCCTCGGAAGTTGCGTATAAAACCTTCATTTTTCCTCCTTTGCATAGTTTTTTTAAAACATGCTTTTAGAATGTTAATTAAACTCTATAGTAAAATACTTTTTTCAAGAAAATATTATACGGTTTTATTCTTTACAACAACTATTGGATAAGTGCTAAAACCCTTTAATTCTCTATTCTCTTTTACAGATACCTTTTTATCTGCAATAACATACGAAAGTTGGCTTCCATCCATTATGACGCCATCCTCCATGATAATACAGTTTTTAATAATTGCACCTTCTGCAACCTTAACATTTCGAAATAGTATGCTATTTTCAACAATTCCATTTATTGTACAACCATCTGCAATTAGTGAATTCTTTACTAGAGCTTTATCTCCATACATTGTTGGGACACTATCCTTAACCTTGGTAAAAATCTTTCTTGCCCCACCAAAAAGCTGTTCCCTTATTGAGATATCTAGTAGTCTCATGCTTTCAGCGTAATAAGTTTTCACATCATCGATAATGGCGGCATAATCCATAATCTCATACGCATTGAGTTTTCCCTCCGGAACTAACTTAAAAAGAATATCCGTTTCAAAGTCAACCAAACCTCTCGCATAGGCTTGGTCTATCCATTTCATAATTATTTCCTTGGCAACAACATATATGCTTAAGGAAACCATCTTATAGTCAGAAGAGGGAACCTCAACCGAATACATATCTGTAACAGTCCCTTTTTCGTTTTTTGCAACTATTACCCTTTTGCTCGAGTTAACACATTGCGCCTCATGACATAATATCGTGAGATCTGCCCCAGATGAAATATGATTTTCAAGTACTTTACCGTAATCAATATTCGCTGCGACATTTCCATTACTTATAATTACATAATCCTCCGGAGCTTTTTCTATGAAGTCTAATATGGTGTATAAAGCTTCAATTTTTCCCTTGTAAACCTCCTTGGAAGTATTTAATACAAAAGGTGGAAATACGGCAATACCACTGTTTTTTCTGTTTAGATCCCAATCGCGTCCCATTCTTATATGGTCCATCAAGGAAGAATAATTATTCCTGGTAATGATTCCTATCCTAGTAACACCCGAGTTTACAAAACTCGATAACGAAAAATCTATTAGTCGATACCTTCCACCGAAAGGCATAGATGTGGTAGTTCTATGAATTGTCAAATCATTGAATTTGTTTTCGTTTCCACTTGCAAACAAAACTGCCATCATTTTATTGTTCATTTTCTATCCTCCTATTTTCCAACCATTTCGCCGGCGGCAACAATTGTTCCTTTTGATACCTGTGTTCTTGGACCAACAACGGCAATTTTCCATTCTCCTGCAGTTGCGGAGAGTTGATGCTCCCCAATCTTACAGTTTTCCAAAATCTCTGCTCCCCACCCAATAATCGAATGTCTTACCTCTGTACCTGCCCTGATAATGCTATTTGGCATTATAACGCTGTCAAATATTTTGGCACCTTTTTCTATTACGACTCCGGTGGATATAACAGAATTGTATATCTCCCCATTAATCTCTCCCCCTTCTGAAACAACTGAGTTGAAAAGATGGGAATCAGGTCCGGCATAGTGTGGAGGTTCTGCCGCATTTCTAGCATAAATAATCCAACTCCTATCGTATAAATTTAATCCACTCTCAGGCTTAAGTAAGTCCATATTAGCTTCCCAAAGGGAAGAAATTGTCCCAACATCCTTCCAATAGCCACTAAAATCATACGTGTACATTTTTTGCCCATCATTTAACATATTTGGTATGATATTTTTACCAAAATCGTTAAAACTTGTTTTATCTTCTTCATCTTTAATCAAGTATTCCTTGAGTTTTGCCCAAGTGAAAATATATATTCCCATACTGGCTTTGGTAGATTTAGGCTTTTTAGGTTTTTCCTCAAATTCCGTTATCCTTCCGTCTTTATCTGCATTCATAATTCCAAAACGAGAAGCTTCTTCCAAGGGAACATTTAACACGGCTATAGTACAATCAGCACCCTTTGATATATGTTCTTTTAGCATCTTACTATAATTCATTTTGTAAATATGGTCACCAGATAAAATAAGGACATATTGAGGAGAATATCTATCTAAAAAGTTAATATTTTGATAAATTGCATTTGCCGTCCCTTTGTACCATTCTCCCGATTTAGCTGTTTGATAAGGTGGTAAGACAAAAGCACCACCTTCTAAACGGTCAAAATCCCAAGGTTGACCATTTCCAATATATTGATTTAATTCAAAGGGTTGATACTGTGTAAGTACTCCGATTGTATCAATATCCGAATTTATCGTATTGGATAAAGTAAAATCAATGATCCTATACTTCCCTCCAAAAGGAACTGCTGGTTTTGCTACCTCTTTTGTAAGCACTCCCAACCTTGTACCCTGTCCGCCAGCTAATAACATGGCCACGCATTGTTTGTTACCAGGCATAATTACCCTCCTATTTTTATATTATTTTTACTTATTATTTTTTTTAAATAAATTGCAGAATTTCCCTCAATATCTATTGATAAGCTCTGCTGGAACCCATGCATAGGAATAGCTTTAGTACTATATTCTTTCTGTACCCTTGATTTTCCGCCGTAATCTAGATCATTAGAGTTAATAATTACCTCATAATTCCCAGAATCGGGAACTCCAAAGGAATAATTTTCCCTTTTAACATCAGAAAAATGAACTAGTACAATTATTTTCTCTTTTTGTTTTGACTCTCTATAAAAAACAAAGACATTCTGAATATTATCATCCACAACAATCCATTTAAAGCCCTCATAAGAGGAATCCTGTTCATACAAAGCTGCGTTTTTTGAATAGGCCATATTCAAATCCCTTACAAACGCTTTTACACCCCTATGTGTTTCATAATCGAGCAAAAACCAATCAATAGGTCTAGTAAAATCCCATTCAATAAACTGAGCTATTTCATTTCCCATAAAGTTTAATTTTTTCCCTGGATAAGCTATTTGATATGCATATAGCACTTTGAGAGCAGAAAATTTATCTTCATAGGATCCGGGAACTTTTCCAATCATGGAACACTTTCCATGAACTACTTCATCATGGGAAAAAGGCAGAATGTAGTTTTCGCTAAAAGCATAAGATATCCCAAAAGTAATCTTGTTATGAGAACCTTTTCTAAAAAACGGATCAATAGAAATGTATTCAAGCAGATCATTCATCCAACCCATATCCCACTTAAAATTGAACCCTAGGCCCCCTATAGAGGGAGGTAATGTAACCATCGGAAAGGCAGTACTTTCTTCGGCGATAGTGATGGTTCCAGGGTACTTTGTCAGAAGAGTGTTATTCATAGATCTCAAGAAAGATACAGCATCAAAGTTATATCTACTTCCATCAGGATTAGGAATCCATTCGCCTTCCTTTCTGTCATAATCTAAATAAAGCATGCTAGCAACAGCATCCATCCTTATTCCATCTATATGGTAATATTCCATCCAAAAACAAGCCGCTGAAATCAAAAAAGACCGTACAGTACCCCTACTATAGTCGAAAACTGCAGTTCCCCAACCCTTGTGCTCAGCCTTATATGGATCACTGTATTCAAATAAAGATGTACCATCGAAACGGTATAAGCCGAACTCATCCTTGGGAAAATGCGAAAATACCAAATCCAATATTACAAAAATACCTTCACTGTGGCATTTATCTACAAAATACATAAAATCGTGAGGAGTACCAAACCTTGAAGTCGGGGCGAAAAACCCTGTGCATTGATAACCCCAACTCATTTCCAACGGATGTTCCGTAACCGGTAAAATTTCAATATGAGTGTATCCCATTTCTTTTACATATGGAATCAAACTATCCGCAAGGTCTCGATAAGAATAATAGTTCCCATCTGAATGCCTCTTCCATGATCCCAAATGAATTTCATAAATGTTTATTGGGGACGAATATGGGTTGTATATCTTTCTTTCCTCTAAAAATTTTGAATCGGTCCATTTGTACCCGTTTATGTCATAAATCTTACTAGCATTTCCCGGAGGTGTTTCGGAATGCACAGCAAAAGGGTCTGCCTTATTTACAATTCTTCCATCAGTGAACTCAACACTGAATTTGTAGTTATCATATCTTTTTAGCCCAGATATAAAGCATTCCCAAATACCCGAGCCAATTAAATTCATTATATTTACTCTACGATCCCATCCATTAAAATCACCTACTAGAGATATGCTTTTTGCATTAGGAGCATAACATCTAAATCGCCAAGCTTTTACACCCTTTTCGATTACATAACTGGGTTTAAATAATTTATAAAGTTCGCAGTTAGTCCCTTCTTTAAAAAGGTATATCGGATAATCGATTGATCTAGCAGACATTTTTCCTCGCAATAACAATAAAAATTTTTTATACTCAGCTCTTCATTTTGCTTATTTTTAAACCAGAAGAAATTTTGAATCTGTAGTGTAATAAACCCTTGTTACGAGCTTCATTTTCTACAAGAACAGAAATCCCTTGAAACGCTGTACTATCCGGAGTGAAACCTAAAAAAGCACTTCCACTCCCTGTCATTACAACCCTTCCATATCCCGAGCGCTCCAAAATCTCCTTAAGAGCATTCGCTTTTGGACAAATATCCAATGCAGCCCTTTCCAAAGAATTAAAAGGAATAAGAAATTTCAAAAAGGAATCAATGCTTCCTGCCTCCCCTCCAATTTCATCATATCTTTTAAAAACTCTTCCGGTATGGAGCACAATACTTCTATCTACAAGCAGACTAACATATAAATCACTAGAAAGCGTTATGGGAGTAATCTTCTCTCCCCTTCCTTGCATTCTAGTGTTCCCACCATAGTACATACAGGGGATATCGCTCCCCACGTTTATTAATATAGAATTAGGTATCTCACCAAGGTTAAATAATGACTTTAAACCCCTCGCAATTCCTGCTGCATCAGCAGACGAACCTCCCAATCCAGCACCGACTGGAATATGCTTTTCTATTACAATATCTACACCAGGTAAGCCATAAATCTCATCGATAAGTCTAACCATCCTCATTGAAACATCATCAGTAAACGATTCCCCGCTTACATAACTCAAATTTTTTTCTGAATCATTTCTTTCGGTTATAATGATTCTGTCGTATATTGGTATATTCGCAACAATGCTATCAAGGTTATGAAATCCAATGTCATCTTTATCCTCTACATTTAGACACAAATTTACTTTTGCTGAAGATAATATCTCTATATCTTTTAACATTTATCCCCTTCCTAATCTTTTCCCCAAAAAAATCATTTTTTCATTATACTAATCTTTATTATTATAAAACACGCGCGAAAGAAAATCAATATGGCAGAAAACCAATAATATATCCCGTAAAATATTCTTGCCCGGTATTTTACGTATCTATGGATACATATTTTACCAAAAGTAACTTCAAAAATGATTCCCTGTTTTTAAACGTATGAATAAAAAATTTAGCCCTTATAAAATACTTTAGGTTTAGCGTAACAGCTTACACAAAAAGCTCTCCATAAATAACATGGGATCGTAGATATCAGCGACTGAACCAATCGCATAAGGAATAAATCAAAATGTCACCGGACTATCAGGCAATTATTTGTCTAACGTCAAATAGCCCAGGTACCCTGAACCCTGGGCTGAAGTGATTAAAGAGCAACAATCATCTCGACTTATTACTATGATAAAGAGCGTCAATAATTATGCAGAGGGTCATTATGAAACTTTCTTTCCCAGAATATATGTCTACACTATAGGCATCTCGGACATTGAATATCCTTTTGCTAATCTGAGCGCAAACAACGCCACCATCATCTTCGCCCGAATAAACAGTGAAATCCCATGCGACTACACCGCCACGGATGAAAAAGGAACCGTATCTTTCCGATTCAACTCTTATTTTCTTTACAAATGCGCTCAGTTTAACTTCTAGTGTTGCTATTTTTTCTTCTTGAGCATCATATATGTCAAATTTTGGGAGAAAGGTAAACAACTTTCTCTTTGCAGTAAATAACGGAGCACCAGAGGGAGTCTCAAGCCAAAATGTCTTCCTTATCTTCAACAAGCTACCATGGCATAGAAATCTTGGATTCCCTTCAGCATCTTTAATCATGAATTTATCTCTGATTGCGAATAAGTTTTGTTTAATAATATATTGGCCCATTCTTGAATATCTCCTTCGCATTTTTTTTATTATAACATTTGGTTATATTTTCCACAAGAACAGATAAAGAACTTCGATGAGATTTTTACTCTGCGTTGCTATAGATACATATCATTAGGTATTTGCTTGACAACGTTGGTCATGGAGGGATTGATTTTTCTCTTTTCTCGTGTTAAAATACAACTATGAATATTATGAATCAGCGTGGCGTTGAAATAGAACGTAAATTTTTAATAAAGCTCCCAAATATTGAGTTATTGGAAAAGCTCGGTACTAGAACCGAAATTGAGCAAACTTATTTGGAAGGGGAAAATAGTTCCAGAAGAATCCGAAAGGCAACGGAGAGGGGCATTCCTACTTATTATTATTGTGAGAAAAAAGATATAAATGCAAGGAGACGAACGGAAGAAGAATACTTGATATCAGAAGAAACATATGCCAAGCTTTTGACTGAGGCCAAGACAGGTACCTTAAAGAAAGTACGTTACAGAGTCCCTTATCTTCAGCTTTCTTTCGAAATAGATGTATATCCTTTTTGGAAGGATAAAGCAATAATGGAAGTTGAGCTCTCTTTCGAGGATGAAGATATACAGTTCCCACCCTTTATCGATACTATTGGAGAGGTTACAAATGATTTCGGATATCGTAATGTATCTCTCGCGCAATTGTATGTCCCACTAAACAAAGAATAGTCTTTCATTTTCTTTCTTTATTAACTAACATCCATTTTTCAATACCGAGTCAATACTCGGTTTATTTTTTTATTTTTTTCATCACTGCAATGTCTTTTTACTCATTTAATTGACTACTATATGCGTGTGTGATAATATCTTTAAAACTTATTAATGCGCGTATGCGTATATATTGCAAAAATTGCGTTATTTTTAACTCGAGGTGTGACATGAAGAAAGGTAACATTTACAGAACATATAATTCCTCTCAAATAGGGGAAAAAAATATTGGAGAGAATATTTTGATCGGAGGATGGATTGATACCATTCGTGATCATGGAGGAATATCCTTCATTGATGTGCGTGATCATTATGGAACTGTTCAAGTTGTAGTCGAGAATAAGGAAATAGTGGATACTTTAAAGAAAGAACAGTGTATATCCGCTGAAGGAATTATTCGTTTAAGGGACATATCAACCGTAAACCCAAAGATTAATACTGGGACGGTAGAACTACTCGCTAGTAGTGTGACGATCCTCGGCGATATTACCTCCCCATTACCTTTCGACATATCCGGAAGCAAGGATATCCGAGAAGATTTAAGATTAAAATATCGTTTTCTAGATTTAAGAAACCCTGATGTTCACAATAAAATTATCCTACGCTCGGAAGTAGTAAATTACATACGACAAGAAATGAGAAAAATGGGTTTTCTGGAGATTACAACGCCCATTCTTACCGCATCTTCTCCAGAAGGAGCCCGCGATTATCTTGTCCCCAGCAGAAAACATAAGGGATGTTTTTATGCCCTTCCCCAAGCCCCACAAATATTCAAGCAACTCCTTATGGTCAGCGGGTTTGACAAATACTTCCAAATTGCTCCATGTTTTAGGGATGAGGATGCAAGAGCAGACCGAGCCCCTGGCGAATTTTATCAACTTGATTTTGAGATGTCTTTTGCCACTCAAGAGGATGTATTTGAGACCGCTGAGAAAATTCTTTATGGAGTTTTTTCCACTTTTGGGAAAGGAAAGGTTTCTGCTCCTCCTTTTGAGAGGATCACCTACTCAGATTCTATGCTAATGTTTGGATCAGACAAACCCGACCTTAGAAACCCTCTTAGAATAATTGATCTCTCCGAATTTTTCGACAAATGTGACTTTGCACCTTTCAAGAATAAATGCGTTAGAGGAATTAAAGTACCCAATGGGGCCTCTTTATCAAAAGGTTTTCATGAAAAGATGTTAGCCTATGCAATGGAGATTGGAATGAAAGGATTGGGTTATGTTACTGTGGAAGAAGACAATTCTTTTAAGGGACCGATAGATAAATTCATTCCATCTGAGCTGAAGAAAACTCTTTCAGACATAGCCGGGCTCAAGAAAGGTGACCTGTTATTTTTTATCGCTGACACCAAAGATAAAGCCCCTTTATTAGCTGGACAAATCAGAACTGAACTTGGGACCAGACTAGATATCATTGAAAAGGACTCCTTTGATTTGTGTTTTGTAACCGATTTCCCGATGTACGAAATAGATGAAGAATCTGGAAACTGGGCCTTTAAACACAACCCCTTTTCCATGCCACAAGGAGGATATGAAAAATTGGTCAACTCCAACCCGGGAGACATATTGGCTTATCAATACGATATTGTGTGCAACGGAGTGGAACTGTCCAGTGGAGCAGTCAGAAATCATGAAATAAAAACCATGGAAAAAGCCTTTGAAATTGCAGGATATTCTAGAGAGGATCTTTCTAATAAATTTCCTTCTTTGTACAACGCATTTCGGTATGGAGCCCCACCTCATGCGGGAATGGCCCCTGGGATAGACAGAATATTAATGCTTTTATCTCAAGAGAGTAATATTAGAGAAGTAATAGCCTTTCCAATGAACAAGAATGCTCAAGACCTTCTTATGGGCGCTCCTTCAGAAGTAACCGAGAAGCAACTTAGAGAAGTACATATTAAAATAAGGCAGTAATTCTGCACCAAGGAGAACATATGCTTACAAGAGAAGAATTCAATTCAATAGCAGAATATGCCCTAATCTCTTTTTCAGATAAGGAATCTTTGGAGATGATGAAGGACATGTCTGAAGTCATTAATTTTGCGAATAAAGTTAAAGAAGCTCATACTGATCTTCCTACATACAAAAGTCGATCGATTTCTGCAGAAGAACTTAGAGATGATATTCCAGGAGAATGTACTCCAGTGGACCTATTACTCTCAAACTCGGGCGGGGGAGAGGATGGCTTTTTTGTTATAAAACGGAGGGGAAAAAATGAGTAAAATCCTATATTATTCCAATCTTTTGAAGACTGGGAAGATTTCCTCTTCCGAATTAACAAAAATTTACTTGGACAGGATTGAAAAATTAAACCCAAAATTAAATGCATATATTAGAGTTCTTCCTGAATATGCTTTAGCACAAGCTAGTAAGTGTGATGAAATTCTATCAAAAGATAAGAGTTCTTCTCCCCTTACTGGAGTTCCAATGGCTTTAAAAGACAATTTGTCAGTTGTTGGGCTTCATACAACTTGTTGCTCAAAGATGTTAGAGAATTTTAAATCTACTTTTACTGCTTCAGCCGTAAAAAAATTGTTCGACAAAGGAGCAGTGATGCTGGGAAAAACCAACCTGGATGAGTTCGCAATGGGCTCATACTGCAACACGGGAATTTTTGGGCCAGCTCGAAACCCTTATGACTTGGAGAAAAGCCCTGGTGGAAGCTCGGGGGGAAATGCAAGTGCGGTATCTGCAGGTATTGCCCCTTATACTTTAGGTACTGACACTGGGGGTTCGACCAGACAGCCGGCAAGCTATTGTGGTATTGTTGCGTTAAAACCTACTTACGGTTCAGTTTCAAGATACGGACTTCTTACTTTAGCTTCATCCTTTGACCAGATTGCCCCAATGACATCCACTGTGACTGACTGCGCTATAGTTTACGATGCTATTTGTGGCCACGATCCAGATGATATGATGACTTTTAAAAGAAAATATGAACCGACTTATTCTCAATTATCTGGGGAAGTCAAGAGACTACGAATTGGTATTTCTGATGATTTTTTGTCTTCATCTTCAGAGGAAACAATTGAATCTGTTATGAAGGCTGTTGATTTTTATGTTTCTAAAGGAGCAGAAATAGTAAAGGTTAAACTCCCTCACATAAAATACGCCCTTCCAATCTATTACATTCTTGGATGCGCCGAAATATCTTCGAATTTCGGGAGATTCGATGGTATTAGGTACGGATACAAGACAAGCCTCCAATATAAAGATATCGATGATATGATCACTAAAACCCGAACCGAAGGGCTTGGGAAAGACATCAAACGAAGGATTATGCTTGGAATATACTTTTTAAGCAAACAAAACTATAAAGAGTATTTCCAAAAAGCATCGATGATGAGAAATGAATTAATCAGAGATTTTTCTAATGCATTC
Source organism: Firmicutes bacterium ADurb.Bin080 (assembly GCA_002070965.1). Taxonomy (GTDB): domain Bacteria; phylum Bacillota; class Clostridia; order Christensenellales; family DTU072; genus MWEH01. Next base: position 46,977 of record MWEH01000084.1, read on the forward strand.
GAAACATGTGATTTAATTCTCTCCCCTACCTCGCCTACCTCAGCAGTATCTTTAGATTTTACTCCCGAAACAATAGTAGAAAAATATTATGCTGATGCTTGCGTAGCCCCAGCTAACCTATGTGGGTTACCAGCCCTTGCTCTTCCATGTGGGATCGGCCAAAACGGAATGCCAATTGGTATGCAGCTAATGGGCCCGAATTTCTCAGAGGGGACTTTATTAAATGCCGGATATGCTTTCGAAAAGGAATGTAAACCTGAATTGAAACCTTCTATAGGGGTGAATTATGACTTATAATCTAGTATGTGGATTTGAAACCCATGTTGAATTATCGACAAAAACGAAAATATTCTGTTCCTGCCCTACCGATTTTGGCGATGAACCTAACTCACACGTTTGTCCAAAATGCATAGCTGAACCAGGAACTCTTCCTGTTGTTAATAAACAAACATTTATTTATGCCATTCGAGCAGGCCTCGCAACTAACTGCACAATAAGTAGAATTGTTCACTTTGACAGAAAAAATTATACATATCCGGATCTCCCAAAGGCATATCAGCTTACGCAGTTTACAGAACCGATTTGTATTGGTGGACACATAAAACTTGACAGTGGAAAAATTATCCGTATTAACAGGATACACCTTGAAGAAGATGCTGGAAAACTTATTCACAGAGGAGAATACACCTTTATCGATTATAACCGTGGGGCAGTGCCTTTGATTGAAATAGTAACCGAGCCAGACATTAGTTCTATATCAGAGGCAAGGGAATATCTCGAAAAACTCCAGCTAATTTTGCGTCACATTGAAGTATCTGACTGCAAAATGGAAGAAGGCTCTATGCGATGCGATGTTAATATTTCCGTTAATAAAACCGGAGAAAAACTGGGGACAAGATCTGAGATTAAGAATATGAACTCCCTTTCTTTCATAGAAAAAGCAATTGCCTATGAGTATTCCCGTCATGTCAGCGCAATCCAAAATGGAGAAATGTTATATCAAGAAACGCGCAGATTCAATGAATCCGATGGGTCAACTTCCGCAATGAGAGAAAAAGAAAACGCACAAGACTATAGATATTATGATGACCCAGACATACCCACTATAATAATAGAAGAGAGTTTCATCGAATCCATCAAAAGAAGTCTTCCGGAACTCCCTATTGATATCAGAAATCGGTACCTCAACATTGGCCTCTCGGTATCAGAAGCAGACCTTTTGATAAAATATAAGAAAGTTGCAGACTATTTCTCCGAAGCCATAAAAACTGGGGATCCAAAGATTTTGTCAAACTATATTCTTGGTGAAATTTTCCGCTTACTGGAAACCGAAGCCAAAAAAGAGATCTTTGACATTTTGGTTTCACCTGTTCAACTTTCCTCCTTATCTAATGCACAAAAATCTGGAAAAATTAATGCACAACTTGCAAAAAAGGCCCTCTCTGAAATGCTTAAGTCGGGTAAATCCTGGGAAACATTTATATCAGAATCGGACCTGCAAGAAATATCGGATAATGAACTTATCTCCTATTGCAAAGAAGCTATTGAAAATAATTCCAACGCCCTATCTGACTATTTATCTGGAAAAGAGAAAGCACTGAAAGCAATATTGGGATATGTTATGAAAAAAACAAAAGGAAAGGTTAATCCTGAAAAAACCGAGAAACTATTAATAGAGCTAATAACCAAAAAGGGATAATTCTTTTATATTTTACCAAATTGAAAGACTCGTATCCCCCAAAACCTGAAAAGGAGATTAAAATGAAAGACATATCGACAATTTACGGAAGTTTAGTTTTTAGCGATTCTGTAATGAAAGAAAGATTATCTTCTGAAGTATACAAGGGAATTAGGCATACAATTGATACCGGTGCAGAACTTAGAGAGGATCTAGCACAACCAATCGCCAACGCAATGAAAGAATGGGCTTTAGAAAAAGGAGCGACTCATTATACACATTGGTTTCAACCAATGACTGGCGTAACCGCTGAAAAACATGAGAGCTTTATTAAGCCAGTTGGAGAGGGTAAGGTAATAATGGACTTTTCTGCAAGCGCTCTTGTAAAAGGCGAGCCCGATGCTTCCAGCCTTCCATCCGGAGGTTTAAGGGCTACTTTTGAGGCAAGAGGATACACAGCTTGGGACCCCTCATCTTACGCTTTCATTAAAGATAACTCCCTTTGTATCCCTACCGCTTTTTGTTCATATGGAGGAGAAACTCTTGATAAAAAATCCCCTCTTTTACGCTCAATGGACGCAATAAATCTTCAAGCAATGAGGGTTTTAAAGCTATTTGGAAATACAACGGCAAAAAGAGTAGTTGCAAACTGCGGAGCTGAACAGGAATATTTTTTGATTGACAAATCCATGTATGAATCCAGAATGGATTTAATCCACTGTGGAAGAACATTGTTTGGGGCCAGACCTCCAAAAGGGCAGGAAATGGGGGACCATTATTTTGGAGTTATCAATCAAAGAGTCAGCGCTTTCATGAAGGATTTGGACGAGGAACTCTGGAAACTTGGGGTGCCTGCAAAGACAAAACACAACGAATCAGCGCCCGCTCAGCATGAGTTAGCTCCTATTTACTCCACAGTGAATCTTGCGACAGACCAAAATCAACTTACTATGGAACTTATGAAAAGTATAGCATGCAAGCATAATCTTGCTTGCATTCTCCACGAAAAACCCTTCGAAAAGGTTAATGGGAGTGGAAAACATAATAATTGGTCCCTTGCTTCAGATGATGGCATAAACCTGCTTGAACCTGGAGATACTCCCCATGAAAATGCACAATTTTTACTTTTTTTACTTGCTGTAATTAAAGCAACAGATGAGTATCAGGATTTATTGAGAATCTCCGCAGCCTCAGCGGGAAATGACCTTCGATTAGGAGCACATGAAGCCCCTCCTGCTATTATATCAATCTCACTTGGAGAAGATCTCACGAATGTATTGGAAGCGATAGAAACCAATAAACCGTACAAGGGGCTAGGAAACAAAAAAATCATCTTGGGTGCCACTGTGCTTCCCCCAATTCCGAAAGATACCTCTGACAGGAACAGAACCTCTCCCTTCGCTTTTACCGGCAACAAACTCGAATTCAGACTCCTTGGGGCTCCTTTTTCAATTGCTTGTACAAATTATATTATTAATACCATTGTTGCAAATTCTCTTTCTGACTTCGCAGATGAACTTGAGATTAGTAAAGATTTCAATAAAGACTTAACTGCACTAATTGCAAAAACTATTAGAAAACACAAGAGAATTATTTTCAACGGAAACAACTATTCCCTCGAATGGGCAGAAGAAGCTGAAAAACGTGGTTTAATGAATTTAAAAACTACAGTTGATGCATTTGAGCATTTTACTGACAAAAAGAATGTTGCGCTTTTCGAAAAGCATAAGATTTTGAGTAGAAACGAGGTTCAATCAAGAAGAGATATCTTGTTAGATAACTATATTAAAATTCTAAATATTGAGGGGCTAACAATGATTGAAATGGTAAAAAAACAAATACTGCCTGCCGTAATGCTTTATGAAAGAAAATTAGTTAAGTTGGCTCTTAATAAGAAAAAGCTCTCAGAGTCTCTTGATAGATCAGTGGAAACCGACATTATCGAAAAACTCTCTTCTGGAGGGACCAGAATGTATGAGTTAACAAATCAATTAGAGAATCAATTATCTGATTCCAATGAACTACTAGACATTTTACAAAGAGCAAAATATTTCAAGAATATAATTCTCTCGACCATGAAAGAGCTAAGACTTGTTGCGGATTCTCTTGAACCATTGGTGGCAAAATACTATTGGCCCTTCCCAACTTATGCAGATATTCTTTACAGTGTAAAATAGTTATTAACCTTATAAACCTCAACCCGACCAAATTAATGTCGGGTTTTTTGTTGGCCATTAAAGTTAATTGTAATTATTTTGGTTTTCTAAAATCGATAATCCCGGGTTTCGAGTTAATAATTTTTGCTTCTGCCTCTGGATATCCCTTAATATATTTCTCAATTTCTTCAAATCGGCCTATTTTGGTTTTCTTGTGGCCATCAGTATTGGCAATGAGTTTAACATCAGTCATTAAAATTTTCTCAAATACTGAATATGAAAGTTCAACATGTTTAGCATTAAGCTCAATCATCGTCCCGTAATCCGCACAACACTTTGCAATCTCAAGAGCATCAACTTTTGTTAGATGATTGATATGGGCAATAATAGCTATTGGGTATTTTTTTATCATAGAGATATATGCTCTTGTATTTCTTTCAATAACTCTTCTTGAAGGTTTAATCACAAAAGAAAAGTATGAGTTTAAATAGAGCTCACCAAATGATTTAAGTGTATAGGGTCTTGCTGGAGCATGGAAACCTGCAATAATATAGTCCAGTTGGGAGAAATCTTCCTCTCGTAAATCTATATTTCCTTCAATGCCCGTTATATTTGCTTCAATTCCATGATAAATGTTAAGGTCACCAAATTGGTCTCTAAGTGATTCTATTTCTTTTTTTTGTTTTATAAACTTTTCCCTTGTCAAACCACCGAAGCTTGGGCTTGCGTATCCATGATCGGTAATTCCAATGCTTTCAAGTCCCTTCTCCCTTGCGGCAGAAAGATTATCAATAACATTAGTGACCCCATCGCTATATTTAGTATGGGTATGATAGTCCCCGTATATTCTCATATTTTCCTTAATTAATTCAATTTGTATTAATGGATTATACATTTATCTGTTTTTTTTATCAACAAATCATTAATTAATTGAAGTATTCTATATTTTTATCTTTTAGTTATATTAAATGAAAAATCTAAAGTAATCGATTTTTTTCCTACATCTTTAATACTGTTGTTTCACTGTCAGTTCTCAAAGTAAGTGCAACAGTAAATCGTGGATTTAGTTACTTAGGGTAAGTGCAACACAGAGAGATGAAAAAACAATGATACTGTTAATGGAAGGAAGGATAAAAGAGGCAATTTCAGTATTAAAAAGAGCGAAAAAGCGCATGAAAAGGTAACGCCAGGAAAAGGCGTTTCAAAGTAAGTGCAACTCAGATTTAGTCTCGATGGCTATGCAAATACCCTAATTTGTTGTAATATTTTGTTAGCAGCAGCCTAGAGACAAGGAAGAAAGAAATTAGCTAAATGTTGTTTAGAAGTCTGAGTATGGACTTGTTGTTTCTGACGATATCGTAGTCAGGTATCAATCGT